>DATLPF010000049.1:0-27982 GCA_035535875.1 Propionibacteriaceae bacterium | reverse complement strand
GGTATCCATTCCGGCAGACCAGCAGCGTTGATGCGGCAAGTCCAGCTTTTTTGCAGGAAGTGGGTGTGGTGGTATCGGCATAGCAAGGTCAGATTGTCGAGATCAGTGAGTCCACCCAGGATCCAATCCAAGATGTGGTGTCGGTCGCACCAACTGGGTGGATGAGTGCAGCCGGGAAAGGAACATCCGGCGTCTCGGGTAATGAGTGCCATGGTTTGGCCTCGGGAGGCCAATCGTTGGCTGCGGCCTAACGCTAGGGGAACGTTGTTCCGGTTGATGATGGTGGGCCAGATTTCAGCCTCATCAGCAATCCTGAGCAATTGATCAGCAGTCAACATCGATCCGTCGCTGGTTTCCGCCAACCCGGCTTTGGCGAGCAGCTCCTCCAGTTGCACAGTGACGATCACTGAGGCTTGGACGCCGCCCACCGAGGGCTGGTCTTTCATTTTCAACAACCGTCCGCACGCCTCATCCAACCCATCATGCAGCCGTTGCCCGTGGGGCCGCTCATCCAGAATCTGGGAGGTCTGCCCGTTCTCGTCTTCGATGCTGCTGGTGCGGGGCTTGGTCAAAGGATCCAAGATCGCATTCAACTGGGCGCCGACGGTGGTGGTGAGTTTGCCTGCCAGGTGCCACATGCCGTCGCGGCGTTGTTTCAACTCCACATACCGCCGGTCTTGCTGCAGCTGGTCATCAATAGGTGCCGGGCCGTCCGGATCGGCAGCATTGACCACGTGTAGGGCGTAGCGGCGCAGATCCGTCGGCCCCAGGGTGGGTGCGTACTGGGTGAGCAGCTGCTCCGCAGTCTCCACAGCTTGGGGGTGGAGTCCGGGTCGGGAGAGTTTCTGCATGGCCCGTTCCACAATCTGCACCTTCTCAGTCGACACCATGCCTTGACGTTGCAGCACAGCCAGACGCGGCAATACCGGCTCCAACTTCTCACCGAGCATGGACGTGCGGGGACCAACCGCCGCTGCGGCCCGGACCCGGGAGGCTGCTTCACTTGGGGAGAGTTGCAACACCTGCACCAAAAACCCGGTCAGACTGGAGGAGCAAGATGTTGCGGGCAGATCAGTGGCCTCAGCATCAGCGATCAGAGTGTGGTCGATCAAGGGGAGCCGGTTCCGAAAGGTTTCGAACCGTCGCCACCAGCTGATCTTCTCTGCTGCGCTGAGTTGATCAAGCCCACCGGCTTCGATCTTTTCGATCACCTCGGTGAGGGCGGTCTCGAGGGTGTCCAGGGCCACAGCCAACATCGAACGCTGTTCGCGTTCGGCTGTTGTGGGATCCCCGAGTTCCATACATCTATTGTATTCAAATCTGTGTTCGATAGCAAGCCGTTTCCCAATAAAATAAGGAAAGTTGACGCCGGAATACTGCACCGAACCGCCCCACTCAACCCCTGGACAAGCCCCTCCCCAACATTCCCCGGCTCTCTTGATCTTGCACCCCTGGACCTGCTTCCGGCGCTTCCTAAATCCGCGTCGCCCGGAGCTGGGGTCAAGGCTGGCCGTAGGCCACCCGTGGACACCCGTAGGGCTTGGCCTTGACGCCAGCGAGGACGACGCCACACTCCCAAAGCCGGAAGCAGGTCCAAGATCAGCCGGCAGCAGGTCAAGATCAACCGGAAGCAGATCCAGAGACTTCTTCTCCCGCCAAAGCAACGACTCAGTGCATCCACCGGAAGGCCCGAACCACCTCCTCGGCAGAAGCGCCGGCGAACAGCTCGATCTCCGATTCACGGACGGCGAGCACCGAGTCGATCAGCGCCGACCCCAACGCCTCCCGTAGCTCGGTGTCCGCAGCCAACGCATCAGTGGACTCGCGCAAAGTCACGGGCAGCCGCTGAATGCCGCGTCGGTCCAGCTCGTCCGGTGCCAGTACAGCCGGATCCACGTCCACCGCCTCCGGCAGTTGCGCTTCAGAAGCGACTCCATTCAACCACGCCGCCAGTAGCCCAGCCAGCAGCAGATAGGGATTGGCCGTCAGGTCTAGGCACTTCACCTCAATGTTGGCCGCCCATGCGCTGCTACCAGCCGACCCGGTGATCATGCGCAGCGCGGTCTCTCGGTTCTCCAGGCCCCAGCTGGCATACACCCCGGCCCAGTGTGATGGCACTAACCGCAGATACGAGGCAACCGACGGCGCCCCAATGGCTAGAAGGGCCGGCAGCCGATTCAGAATGCCGGCGGCGAAGGCCTCGCCGACCGGAGTCAGCCCGCAGCGCCCGTCCCCGCCGGACATCATGTTCTGTCCGCCGCGCCACACGCTGAGGTGCACATGACCGCCGTTGCCGACACCCTCAGCCTCGACCTTGGGGGAGAAGGAAGTGCGGTAGTTGTAACGCCGCCCAACGGCACGGATGGTGCTGCGTACGAGCACCTCGGTATCGGCCGCGTCGACCGGAGACTCGGCCGCGACGGACAGCTCAAGCTGCCCGGCCGCGTACTCGGGATGGAACTGGTCGACCCTGATCCGCTCCGCGCTGAGCGCGTCGATGACATCGCGGACGTAGTCCGATACGCCGACCAGCCGTGACATGCCGTACGCAGGACCGACTGCCGCTGAGACGAAGTCCTCGCCGTCGCCCGCCGAGACCACCCATTCGATTTCGATAGCAGCCTTGATCGCCAAACCAGCGCCGGCCGCGTCGTTGACCAGCCGTTGCAGCAAGAGTCGGCTGCAGCGCTCGTGCGGCTTGCCGTCCTGCCGATACCGATCACCGGGCGCCCAGGCCCAGCCCGGCTGCGCAGCCAGACGAACCAATCGCCGCAGATCGGGAATGACGCGAAGATCACCGACCGGCGCAGTCCCGTCGGGCGGCGCGGCCAGCCAGTCATCAAAGCGGAAAAAGTCAAAGCTGGTCGACGCGCCAACACCCCACGCTGCCAACTCCGGCAGCCGCTTCAGGGGAACGCTCTTCACGCGCGTAATGCCGGCATTGTCCACGAACGTGGTCGCAACCATACCGACGTCGTGCTCGACGAGGGTTCGTACAAGCCGCTCCGCGTGAGCGCTACGGGCCTGCCGTTCGGCGACGTCCACGAGATCACACAATAGGGCTGGAGTAGAAGGGTGGATCGCCGTGGTCCGACCGGAGGGACGATGCCTGCTGAATCAGTCGATCTTGGACCGCTTGTCGATCATCACTGTCACTGCCTAGTGCTCGATGATCTTGATCGACTCGTTTTCGAGCAGTTGATGAACGAGGCGACCGCCGCATCGCCGCTAGGAACGTTCTTCGACTCCATGCTCGGGCTGGCGGTTCGGAGATGGTGCGCGCCAGTTCTCGGTTTGGAGGCGCACGCCTCGGCCGAGGATTATCTTGTGCGCCGTCGGGAGCTCGGCGGGGAAGCCAGCCGTCTGCTGGTGGCGGCCGCCGGCATCGAGACCTTCTTGATCGACACGGGCATCGATGACAAGCAGCTGTGCTCGCCGGCCGACGTTGCCGCCATGGGCGGCGGCACGGCGTACGAGGTGGTCCGGCTGGAGGCACTGGCCGAGGAGTTGCTTACCAAGGGCGCCGAAGCACCTGACTTCGCTCAAGCCGTGGATAGGGCGCTGCGTGAATCCACCGCCGTTGCTGCGAAGAGCATCGCCGCGTACCGGGTAGGTCTCAATCTGCCGTCGGAACCTCCCAGCACCGACGCCCTCGTTGCTGCGCTGAGGAATCTACGGCCCTCAGAGGCCGGCCGCTACCGGCTCGCCAACCCGGTGATCAACGCCTGGCTGGCCTGGACCGCGATCGATGCGGGCCTGCCGTTGCAGATCCACGTTGGCTACGGTGACGCCGACCTCGACCTGCTGCGAGCAGACCCGCTGCTGCTGACCCCGTTCCTCCGGGCAACCGAGGAGCGCGGCGTACCGGTGCTGCTGCTGCACAACTATCCGTTCCATCGCCACGCCGCGTACCTGGCACAAGTCTTCGGCCACGTCTTCATCGACGTCGGCTTGGCCGTGCACAACACCGGCGCGCTCAGCCAGGCACTGATCCGCGAAACGCTGGAGCTGGTTCCGTTCGGCAAGCTGCTATTTTCCTCGGACGCGTACGGGCTGGCCGAGCTCTACTACCTCGGCGCGCTGCTGTTCCGACGCGGACTGTGGGTGGTGCTCGAGGAGTTGATCAAGGCCGGCGAGATGACGAGCCGGGATGCTGATCACGCCGCTTCCCTGATCGCCCGGGAGAATGCGCGGCGCGTCTACCGACTCTCGATAGCGTGACGATTTCACCCGCGCGGGGTGACGCCCGGCCGCGCGGGCGAGAGAATGATGAGACGCAGCCCATCGCGGGTCTGCGATGCGTTCGAAGAGGAGGACCATGATGAGCAGCTCCACTTCTCGACCGGCGTTCCAGGTCAACACCGGCTTGCTCAGCTCGGGCTTCGTGTTGCTGTGCGTTGGTTTCTTCGTGTGGGTGATCGGGGCGGTGCTGTCCGGGACCGCGCTGGCTCAGGCAGCCAAGAACTGGATCACGCAATTGGAGGAATCCCCAAGCGAGATGGCCCGAAGGCGAGCACACCAGCTGAAGGTTGCCGCCTCGGCGGGCTCGAAAGCGTGGCGAGAGCAGTCCCACTGATTGGTTGCGCTTCCCGCTCTGGAGCCGACCCGCAAGGCGGACTGTCCGCACGCCAGGATGCAGGCCTTACCGTCCAGCACGCTTCCGTGTTTCAAGGACGGCCAGCAGGGCATCAGCAACCCTTGCCGGCAACCGAGCAACCACGAACCGAAAAGGGCGCAACATGACAATCTCCGACATTGGACCTGAGCCTCAATCGTTCAACCTTGAACAGGAGACGGTGGAAAACTCCAACTACCGCGCCGTCGCCTGGAGCGGCAAGTACCTGCAGCTGACGCTGATGTCGATCCCTGAGGGCGGAGACATTGGACTCGAGATGCATCCCGCCACCGATCAGTTCCTCCGCCTGGACGCCGGCCGTGGCCGCGCTCAGATGGGACCCACCCGCGACAACCTGGAGTTCAACCAGGAGGTCTCCGACGGATCGTGCATCCTGGTACCGGCAGGTACCTGGCACAACGTCACCAATATCGGTGACGAGCCGATGCAGCTGTATGCGATCTATGCACCGGCCCACCACCAGCCCGGCAAAGTACACGTGACCGCCGAGGACGCCGCCGCCGACACCGACGACGAGCCCGCCAGCTGGTCGGTACAACCCCCATCAGCACCCGACCTCCACGGCTAAGCGCGCACGCGTCATCAGTGCGCTCAGCAGTGGTGCCGGGTGAGAGCGGAGGCGGCGGGATTTGAACCCGCGAGAGGGTTGAGCCCTCAACCCGCTTAGCAGGCGGGCGCCATAGACCGGACTAGGCGACGCCTCCCCATCATCAAACGCTCTGCTGCGGCAGAACGCTGGGCAAGACTACCGACCGACGCTACGCGAGGCAAAGCCAATCCTCCAGAACGCTGATCGACGGGCCTGCGCGAGTCGGCCGACCGGCAAAGTGTCATTACACTCTGACGGGCAGCCCGCCAAATTAGCCTCCTTCGTCGCTCGCGAAGATGCGTCAACCGTCACGCAGCCCAGCCGCGAGCTCCTGCAGTCGGCGAAGCGGACCGCCCGTCGTAGTGCTTAAGTAAGCGATGCATTCATCTGACAAGCGCATATTGAGCGGGTCGGACACGTATTGTGGAGCGGGTTTCCATTCCAGGGCTGCGCGTAAGGGATGTTGATGCCAAGACAAGCGGGAAAGGCTACGTGGAGCTGGCAGCTCCCCGATGAGCCCTACGCGCCCGCGCGTGGTGGTGTAAGAGCGCCACCACCACCCCGTAGCTTCCGACGTGCGGTTGTGTACACGGTCGTAGGAACAGCCATCCCTGGCCTCGGGCTGATCGCAGGCCGGCGCCGGATCATTGGCAGTGTCATCCTCGGCCTCTTCGCCGCAGGCGTCCTCGCCCTCGGCATCTATGCCGCGTTCGATCGTCAGAGCCTGCTCGCGCACGCCGTCGATCCAGCGACGCTGCGCCGAGCGGCGATTGCATTGGTCGTCATCGGCGTGGTCTGGGTAGGCGTCATCATCGCAAGCCACCTGACCCTGCGCGGTCGCCCGACCCGCGCCCAGCGGGTGTTCGGCGGCATTCTCGTCGGCGTCCTCTCCTTCGCCGTCGCTGCTCCGATGGCGGTTGCTGCCCGCTACTCCTATGTGACAGCTGGCTCGGTCGCCGCGGTGTTCCAAAGTGAGAAGGACACCAAGAGCGCAACCCGGCCGACTCTCGAGGCAACGCAGTCGACGCCCGGCGAGCCGAAGCCGCAAGACCCCTGGGCCGGCAAGCCGCGGCTAAACGTCTTACTTCTGGGGGGCGACGCGGGGCCCGGCCGGGTCGGCACGCGTACCGACACCGTGATCTTGGCGAGCATCAACACCAAGACCGGCGATACGGCCCTGTTCAGCCTTCCCCGAAACGCTGAACGCATGCCCTTTCCTTCACGCTCACCGCTGCACAAGCGCTACCCGTACGGGTTCACCAGCGGCAACAGTAATGATGCCGAGTACTTCCTCAATGCGATGTATCGCAACGTGCCACGCTCCGTCCCCAAAGATGTGCTCGGCCCGACGGACAATCTCGGCGCCGACGCGCTCAAGCTCTCAGTGGGCGAGGCACTTGGCTTGCGGGTGGACTACTACGTGCTGATCAACTTGCAGGGTTTCAGCAAGATGATCAATGCCCTCGGTGGCATCAAGCTCAACATCAACACCTATATCCCCATCGGTGGCGACACGGATCGCCACATTCCACCGAAGGAGTTCCTCAAGCCGGGGCCAAATCAGAAGCTCAACGGGCGTAGCGCCCTATGGTACGCACGCGGTCGCTACGGCTCGGACGACTTCGCGCGGATGGATCGGCAGCGCTGCGTGATCAACGCGATCATCAAGCAGGCCAACCCCAAGAACATGCTGGCCCGCTATGAGGACGTCGCCAATGCCGGCAAGCAGCTTGTTTACACCGACATGCCGCAGGAGGTGCTACCGCTGATGGTCGATCTCAGCCTGCGTGTGAAGGACGGCCATGTCCGTAGCGTTGTCTTCAAGTCCGGGGCTGCCGGTTTTCACTCCTCGGATCCGAACTTCCCGCTGATGCGTAAACGAGTGAAGGCCGCGATCAGTGAAAGCAAGAACCCCAAGGCGGCGAAGAAGAAATCGGGCGGCACAACCCAGAGCGAGGATGTCAACGACAGCTGCGCCTACGATCCCAAGGTCGCCGCGACATCTAGGCCGTATCGCTGACCAGTGCACCCAAGCTTCGAGCGTGCTTAAGCAACCCGTCCATAACCGCGGTCGGCGTCTAGACGCCGTTGGATCTCCGCGATCAGCGCGTTGAATGTGGTCTCGGTCGCAGTCCCAGGGTTGATAACAGTCGCATCCTCGCCGTCGCCGGGCTTGGTGATCAACAACAGCCGAGGTCCCTGCCTCCTGACGACGTCGATCGTGGACCACGGCACGACTCGACGACGCCGCCCATTGATGATCGTGATCGACTCCGAGTCCAACAGCAACGTCGTACGCAGCCGGGCGGTGAGCACCAGCGCCACCACAGCTAGCATGCACGCGAAGATCATGAGGCTTACGCCGGCAATCGTGACGACCTGCGGCAATTCGAGGGCGCTGCCGAGCACGATCATGGCCGCAGCGACCATCGCCGCGACAGCGCTGATCGCCAGTGAGCGCACGGGAGCTGGGGCCGTCAGCGCGAACCGCGCTTCCTGAGGCCCCGGACCGCCCATGTCGCTCACCGCTGCACCTTACCGAGCTGGCTCAGCGGGACCGACCGCCCACGGCGGCGAGGGTGGGATTCGAACCCACGGAACGGTCTCCCGCTCGGGCGCTTTCAAGGCGCCTGCACTAGTCCACTATGCGACCTCGCCCAGCGCGGTCCCGCACGCCCGCCACCCGGCGAGCATCCAGATCCTAGCCGACCCCTACGCTGATCTATGGCACGCTGTGGGGCGTGAGAGCCATCGTTGCACGGGAACCCGGCCCTCCGGAGGTGCTCGAACTGCGAGAGGTCGAGACCCCCAGCCCACAACCTCACGAGGTGCTGATCAAGGTCGCGGCGGCAGGGGTCAACCGTGCTGATTTGCTCCAGCGGCAGGGGCACTACCAGCCGCCGCCTGGAGTCAGTGACATCATCGGGCTCGAGGTCTCGGGGACGGTCGCTGAGGTGGGCGAAGAGGTTCCCAACTGGGCAGTCGATGATCCCTGTATCGCGCTCTTGGCTGGCGGCGGCTACGCGGAATACGTTGCCGCGCCCGCCGGTCAGGTGGTGCCACCGCCGCTAGGGGTGGAGCTGGTCGCCGCGGCCGCGGTCATCGAGGTCGCAGCAACCGTCTACTCCAACATTGAGCTGGTTGGGCTTGCCGACGGCGACAGGTTTCTGGTGCATGGCGGCGCCGGCGGCATCGGCTCGTTCGCCATCCAGTACGCCAAGAGCATCGGGGCGACAGTTGTCACGACTGCAGGAAGTGAGGACAAGCTCAACTACTGCCGCTCAATCGGCGCAGATCATGCAATCTCCTACCGCGGTGACTGGCCGGCCGCCGTAGGCGAAGTCGCACCTGATGGTATACATATGATCTTGGACAACATGGGTGCCAAATATCTCGGTGATCATGTTCAGCTGCTCGCCACCGACGGAGCGCTGGTGATCATCGGCATGCAAGGTGGTCGGAAGGGCACGCTCGATCTGCCGTCCCTGACGCGGAGACGTGGCCTCATCACTGCAAGCTCACTCCGCGCGCGATCAGCCGAGGAGAAGTCAGCGATCTGCCGCGGTTTGGTGCAGAATGTCTGGCCGCTCATCGCCGACAACACGATCAAGCTGCCACCACTGACCGCCTTCCCTCTGGCCGAGGCGGCCGCCGCACACGCGCGCCTCGAGTCAGGCGACAACATCGGCAAGATCATCCTCTCTGTGGCGCGGTAGCAGCCTCACCACCGATCAAATTTCCCAATGTCGGCTTTCGGTCAACAGCGTGCTCTTGGCTATCGAAACCGGCGCATTGGTCGGAAATTTGAGTGCATCACGAGGTCCAAGCGCGCCACAGCCGCGCGTACTCGCCGTTGTCCGCGACCAGCTCATGATGGCTACCCAGCTCAGCGATCTGGCCGTCGATCACCACAGCAATCCGGTCGGCATCGTGTGCGGTGTGCAACCGGTGCGCGATCGCGACGACAGTGCGATCTTCGAGCAGCGCAGCCATCGAACCCTCAAGATGTCGAGCGGTACGCGGGTCGATCAACGACGTGGCCTCGTCCAGTACGAGGGTGTGCGGGTCGGCAACCACCAACCGGGCCAGCGCGATCTGCTGTGCCTGGGCAGGCGTCAGCTTCTGTTGACCGGAGCCGAGCATGGTGCTGAGTTGCTGAGGCAATCGCTGCACCCAGTCCCACGCGTCAACGGTGCGCAGCGCCTCGATCACCACGTCGTCAGGTGACGACTCTCGGGCCAAGATGATGTTGTCGCGCACGGTACCGACGAACACGTGGTGCTCCTGAGTCACCAACGCAACCTCAGTCCGCAACACAGGCAGCGGTAGCGCGGTGAGCTCGACGCCACCCACGGTGACCGAGCCCGTGCGCGGCTTGTTGATGCCGGACAGCAGCCGACCGAGAGTTGACTTGCCTGAGCCGCTCGGCCCGACGATGGCCAACCGCTCCCCAGGATGCAGCGCCAGGTCGACGCCGTGCAACACATCATGATCATGGCGATAGGCGAAACGCAGGTTCCGCCCGACGAGTTGGTTGCCCAGCGGCAACTCGTCGCCGGGCTCGCGGTCCTGCGGAACGGCGGCGATGCCAAGTAGTCGGGAGGTCGAGGCGATACCGACCTGCAGCCGGTCGACGTTGCGGATCAGCCGATCGAGCGGCTCCACCAGCGCCTGCACGTACAGGGTCGCCGCGGTCACCTGGCCCAGGCTCACCCAGCCATTCATATAGCCGATGCCGCCAAGGATCAGCACCATCGGCAGCGGTGTGTCGTATGCGAAGCCGATCACCAGGAACAGCAGGTTGCGCAGTGTCATCGTGTAGCGCTCGGCCTGCGCCGACACTGCGATGTCCTCATCGCCCTGCTCGATCCGATTCCGCTGGAGCCCAAGGGACTCGACCGTTCGCGCGCCCTCGACCGTCTCGGTGAACGTTGAGTTGATCTGGGAGTACGTGCCGCCCTCGGTGATGTAGCCCTTCGGCGCCCGTTTCACGTAACGCCGCGCAGCAAAGATCAACAGCGGCGCCGTCACCAGCAACGGGAGTGTTAGTAGCGGCGAGTTCACCAGCATGGCGACCACAGTGAGCAGCGTTGTCATGCCGGCGATCACGGATTCGGGCAGGCCGAAGCGGACGCTCATGCTCATCGTGCTGACATCACGCGTCACCCGAGTGACAAGATCACCGGTACTCGCGCTCTCCACCCTGCCCAGCGGCAACCCCAGGACGGTCCTCACGACGTACTCACGTGCCTCCGCGAGCAGATCCTGGCCGAAAAGCACCGACATCCGCAGTGCGAAGAGAGTCAAGATTGCCTGCAAGACGACCACGCACGTGACAGCCAGAGCGAGCCCGTTCAGCGTCGCTGCCAGAGTGCCGCCGGCCGAGGCAGCATCCACCAGCGAACCGAGGATCCGCGGCACAACGAGGCCAGCCATGGCAGCCAGGGCATGAAGAACCAGCAGCGCAGTGATCATGAAGCGCCGGCTCTTGAGCAGCCGAGAGGCGAAGGCACCAACATCGCGCCGGTCGGCCACCGGGAGGCCAAGGTCAGGCTTGCGCGAGTCAGCGAAGAACTCTTCCGCCCGCCGCTGACGTAGCAGGTGGCGCTGTCGCCAGGCCCGCAACCGCGCTGCGAGAGATCCGCTCTCCGGCGGCAGCAAGGCCTCAGGCACCGGCGGGGTGGGCGGGGTCGACCGCCACGTCTCCGCCGAGCCGCGCAGCACAGTCTGCAGCTCAGTCATCGGATGCCTCCGCAGGTTCATCGAGTGCGCGCGCCACCGTACGGCGGTAGTCCTGGTTGGTCTGCAACAGTTCCTCGTGCGTCCCGTACGCCGTGATCCGCTTGTTGAACAGAAACGCCACCCCGTCCGCATGATGCAGCAGGAGTGGCGACACAGTGGTCACGATCGTCGTCTTCCCGCGGCGATGGGCCACCAGCCGCTCAGCGATCAACGCCTCGGTATGAGCGTCAACCGCAGAGGTCGGATCCACCAAGATCAAGATCTGCGAGTCCAGTCCAAGTGCTCGGGCCAGCACCACCCGCTGACGCTGACCGCCAGACAGCCCGCGACCACGCTCGTCGATCCGACCCTGCCAGCCTCCCTGCAAACCTTCGAAGACGTCCTCCGCCGCAGCGGCCCGCAGCGCCGTTTCGGCCTCCGCGAGACTGAGCCGTCCGTGCGGATCGATCACTGACTGCAGGGTGCCCGCAAAGACCTGACCGGCGGCATCGCTGACCACGATCCGCTCGCGCACCTGATCAATGGGGACGTCCGCGAGGTCCACCGTGCCCAGACTCACACCCCACTTCTGCCCAGCAAGCCGCCGGTCTCGCTCAGCCTGCTGGGCTCGTTCCATCCGCTGCTGCTTTCGCGCGCGGCGTGCGGCGCGGCCCTTGAGGCCCTCCGGCACGTCTAGGGGCACGGGGTCATGCTCAGCTGGTAGATAGCGGCCGAGGCGATCCGCCAGCGCTGCTGAGTCGTCCGGGAGCGCAGACACGATGATCGTGAATTCGCCTGGCTCCGCGAGGAACCCGGATTCTTGATCATGCAAGACACCCTTGCCGGGCAGCGTCAACCGCTGTTCAGGGGTGTGCCACGGCGGCTGTTGGTCCAGCACGGCAATGGTCTTGCGCGCCGAGACCACACTGCGGATCCATTTCTGCACCAGCTCGAAGAACGTCTGGATCGGCCACACCATGAAGATCGCGTAGCCGAAGAAACTGATCAACTGGCCGACGCTGAGATCTCCGGCCACGACCTCGCGCGCACCCAGCCAGGTCAAGGCGACCAGGAAGAGACCCGAGAACAGCACGCTTGTCGCATCGACGGCGCCCTGCCAAACACCAGCCGAGACGGCGGCCTGCCGAGTCCACTGCGACTGCTGGGCGTAGTTGCGGGCGAAGGTGTGCTCACCGCCGATCCCGCGCAGGATGCGCAGCCCTGCCACGATGTCGGTGGCCATCGAGGTCAGCTCCGACGTCCTCGTCCGCTCGATCTCCTCGCGCCGCTGTAGCGGTCGGAGCAGCGGCATCGCGAACAACACGATCAACGGTGCGGTGACTAGCACCACGATGCCCAGCTTGACCGACGTCGAGAGCACCAAGCTGGCGATCACTAGGTAGGCGATCAAGGCGCCCGCGAAGCGAGACACGACCTCGGTCAACGACCCGAACTCGTCGGAGTCACCCGCAGAGACACTGAGCACCTCGCCGGTCGGCGTACGCTGCGGCAGCACGTGGCCCAACTGGGTCGCCTTGCGCGTCACCAGCTTCATCGAGCCGTACATGGCGACCAGCCAGGTACGTACTACAAGGGTGTGGCTGAGCACGCTTGCAACGATTCCTATGATCACCAGACCGAACATGATCAAGCTGAGCCGGACCACTGTCGCCAGGTCGTGCGGGATGATTCCCTCGTCCACAATCTTGCCGACAAGGTACGGCCCCACCGAGCCGGGCAGCCACTCAAGCACGCTGATCAACGAGCTGAGCAACAGCAGCGGTAGTTGCTGCCACAGCAACCACACCAGGAATCGGATCGCGCTGCGGGTGTCTGGCTGGGTGAAATCCCGTCTGGGCAGGCGGCGGCGCACCACGGCCCGCCGTCTGCGAGTGGGAGTGGTGTACACACGAACGTCCGGCCCCGCAAAGTCCGGGACCAGCGGCGGGAAGTCATGCATGACCAGTTCAGCGTAGGACCGGGGCGCGGACGCGATCCACCGGTTTTCGCCAGGCCATGCCAGGCCTCGACACTAGGATCGGACACATGAGCACTGACTCGACAGCCGGCGATGAGCAGCCCGAGATGCAAGGCGTCGCGGGCGCGACCGATGACGGGCGCGTCTATGTGGTAACGCCCCAGGGCATGGCCGTCGAAGGGCCGCCGCGTGAAGCGTCAGAGACGGATGAGGAGCCGAGATCGGTGACCGACATGGTCGAGCAGCCCGCCAAGGTGATGCGGATCGGCAACATGATCCGGCAGCTCCTCGCCGAAGTGAAGTCGGCTCCGCTGGACGATGCCAGCCGGCAGCGGCTGCGCACGATCCATCAGACCTCGATCGAGGAGCTCAAGCAAGGACTCGCGCCCGAACTGGCTGAGGAATTGGAACGCCTTACCCTGCCCTTCAGTGACGACGCCACTCCCAGTGATGCTGAGCTGCGGATCGCGCAGGCCCAGCTGGTGGGCTGGCTGGAGGGTCTGTTCCATGGCATCCAGACCGCACTGTTTGCGCAGCAGATGGCTGCGCGGGCCCAGCTTGAGCAGATGCGGCGCGCGCTGCCGTCCGGCCCTGTGCCACCGCAACCCGAAAGTCGGCCACGCGAGGGCAGCGGCGGGATGTACCTCTGAGAGCGCCAGAGACCCCCAGCTGTACCTCTCTTCTGGTTTCGGATTAATCCCTACGGGTACCGATTTCTAGCGGACGTTTGCGCGGCAGCACCGCGTATGGGACTAACGTGTCCCATGTCCGCCTGAGAGAAGGGAGCCGGCAATGAGCACCACCGCATGGATCATTCTCGGCATCGTCGTCCTGGTCATCGTGGCCGTTGTGGTGTTTTTCGTGATGAATCAGCGCGCCGGCGCCCGCCGCGCTCGCGCTGAGAAGATCAGGGTAGAGGCAGCCGAGCGGGCCGCGGAGATCGAGCGAAAAGAGGCCGAAGCGAACGCGATGGCAGCACAGGCCCAGGATGCGCGCGCCGAGGCGGACCGGCTGGAGTCGGTGTCGGCAGAGCAACGAGAGGAAACGGGCGCGGCACGTACCGATGTCGAGGAATCACTCCGCAAGGCGGACCGCATCGATCCGGACGTACGGACCCGTTCCAACGACGCGGACACGAGTCCCCGGCGTGCTACGGACGAGGACACAAGTCCCCGGCGTGCTACGGACGAGGTGTCAGATGACGCAGATGTCCGGGATCGCGGCGTACGCGATGACGTCCGAGATGGCACCGTCGACGACGACGTTCGGCATCGTACGGTACGCGATGAGCAAGCCACTTCGACGCGGCTCGATGTTGATGACAGCTCGGCCCGCGACGACGTTCGCCGTGGCGACGACGGCCGTGGTGTCGTCGACGAAAGGTCCTCGGATCCCCGCCGCTGACCGCTAGCCGAACCAGCGACGCAACTCAGCCGCCGGTCCACCCTGATCGATCGACTGGGTGACGTCGTCTGCGGCTGCCTTGACCTCTTCCGGCGCGTCACCGATCGCGACACCGCGACCGGCCCAACGCAGCATCTCAATGTCGTTGCGGCCGTCACCGAACGCCAGTACGTCGGAAGCTGAGACACCGAACCCCGCTGCCACTTCGGCGAGCCCGGTTGCCTTGTTCACCCCATCGGGGGCGATGTCGAGCCAGGCGCTCCAGCCGACGAAGTAGCTGACACCCTGCAAACCGAGGTGGCGGGCCAGCGCGACGAAGTCTTCCTCGGAGCGTGTCGGGTCTCTCACGATCACACGAGTCACGGGCCGTGAGCTGAGCTGCTCGGCATCCTCAATGATCAACTCCCCAGTCAGGTCATCACCCGGAAAACGATCATTGAGCCGGTAGCCGCGACCAATCTCCTCCACCGCGATCAACGTGCCTGGGGCAAAGTTCTCAACCTGAGCGATCACGGGTCGCGGGTCAAAAGTGATCGCCTTGATGATCTCTTGCGGCGGATACCGGACGATCACGGCACCGTTGGAGCACACAGTCGGTCCAGGTGGTAGACCCAACTCGTCGAAGAGCGGCCTGGTGCCGTGCCAGGACCGACCAGTCGACAGCACTACCGGTACGCGAGCCTGGACGACCAGCTCCACCGCTTCGGCCACCGTACGCAGCAACAGGCCGTTGCGATCGACGAGGGTGCCATCAATATCCAGCGCGACCAGGCGCGGGCGCCAGGCCTGAGCAGCTGAGTTCTTCAACGCGGGATCAGAGCCTCCCGGCCTCCCAGGTAGGGCCGAATCGCCTCCGGGACGCGTACTGATCCATCAGTCTGCTGGTGATTTTCCAAGATCATGATGATGGTCCTGGTCATCGCGCATAGCGTCCCGTTCAACGTCGCGACGGGTGCGATGCCGGCATCGAATCGGGCTCGGATGTTGAGCCGCCGCGCCTGGAAATCGGTGCAGTTGGAGGTCGAGGTGATTTCGCGATAACGATCCTGAGTCGGTAGCCAGGCATTGCAGTCGTACTTACGGGCCGCACTCAAACCAAGATCACCAGCGGCCAGCTCGATCACCTGGAACGGGATCTCGAGCGCGCTGATGAAGTCCTTCTCCCACTGCAGTAACCTCTGGTGCTCCGCTGCCGCATCTTCTGGCGCGCAGAAAACGAACATCTCGACCTTGTCGAACCAATGCACCCGGAAGATGCCTCTGGTGTCCTTGCCGTGGGAGCCAGCCTCGCGCCGATAGCACGGGCTCAAGCCGACGTAGCGGCGCGGCAACGTGTCAGGATCGAGGATCTCATCGGCGTGGTAAGCCGCGAGCGGGACCTCCGAGGTGCCCACCAAGTAAAGATCATCTTGCTCCAGATGGTAAACGTCCTGCGCGGCCTGGCCGAGGAAGCCGGTGCCTTCCATCGCCTGCGGCTTGACTAGCGAAGGCGGAATGAAGGGGATGAAGCCGTTCGCAATTGCCGTGCTCATAGCCAGGTTGATCAAGGCCAGTTCCAGCTCCGCCCCTTGGCCGGTGAGGTAGTAGAAGCGGGACCCGGAGACCTTCGCGCCGCGTTCCACGTCGATCGCGCCAAGCAACTGGCCGAGCTCCAGATGATCTTTGGGTCGGAAGCCCTCGGCGGCGAAGTCGCGGGGCGTGCCAATGGTCTCCAACACCAGGAAGTCGTCCTCGCCGCCCGGTGGAATGTCTTCGAATACCAGGTTCCCCACCTGACGCAGCATCTGGTCGAAGGCGATCGTGATCTCGTTCTGCGCCGCCTCCGCCTTCTTGACCATGTCGGCAAGCTCCTTGGTACGGCTCAGCAGCGCCGCACGATCCGCACCGTCGGCCTGCGCCACGCGCTTGCCGAGCGCCTTCTGTTCGGCCCTGAGCTCTTCGAATTGGGCGATCGCGTTGCGACGCGCTTCATCCGCAGCGACCAGGTCGTCGACGAGAGACACCGACTCGCCGCGGGCGCGCTGGGAGGCGCGTACCCGGTCTGGATCGAGGCGGAGCACCTTGACATCAATCACCGGGCAAGCCTAACCAGGAAAAACAGACACCCGTGTTGAGTCCTGCTGCAATGATGATGCGGTTATGGTCCGCCGCCCCCCGAGCCGATCGTCGGTCCTCATCGCGATCTCGTTGCTGGTGGCTTTCGTTCTCTGGACCTGGCTCACCTTCAACTGGCCTGCCCTCGAGGCATTCGATACACGTACGCTGGCGCCTCCGCTGGATCCGGACTCAGCGACCGCAGAGATCGCCAGCGCCTTCGCCTTACTGACCTGGCCGGGGTTGGAGTATGCCGCGCTGGCGGCGATTGCCCTGTGGGCGGTTCGGCATCGGTTGCGTCAACTCGCGGTAGCGCTGCTCCTTGTCATCGCCCTCGCATGGGGCGGCGTCTCTCTCCTCAAGATCACCTTCCAACGGCCGCGACCGCCGCAGGCGCTCGACCTGTTGACCGCGACCGGCTACGCCTATCCGTCCGGCCACATGACCGGCGTCGTTGCAATGTCGATCGCCGTTGGAGCGACCTTCGCAGTCACCAGGCAGAGCTACCGCGCCCGGATCTTCTGGCATGTGGGCTCAGGTGTGCTGGTACTTGCCGTCGCCGTCGATCGCTGGATTACCGGTAGCCATTACATCACCGACATCGTCGGCGGCGCCTTGTTCGGGGCCCTTGCTGCGACCGTCGCCCTGCTCGCGGTCGGGGTCACGGTGCCGACTCCGCACGAACTCGTCGGCGAGATCGTTCGTAGCCGAGCTGTCGCCGAGGAGGCCCCTGCCGTTCCGACCAAGCGGGCCGCGGTGATCTTCAACCCGGCCAAAGTCACCGACTGGATCACCTTCCGCCGGCATGTGGAGTACGAGCTGAAGAGCCGCGGCTGGGAACGGGCTCTCTGGCTCGAAACCACGACCGAGGATCCGGGTCGCGCGATGACTGAGCAGGCCGTACGCGAGAAGGTCGACCTCGTGCTCGGCGCCGGCGGCGACGGCACGATCCGGGTCATCTGCTCAGGCCTGGCCCACACGGGGATTCCCTTCGGCCTCATCCCGGCCGGTACCGGCAATCTGTTGGCGCGCAATATCGGTATCCCCCTGGACGAAGTAGCTGCGCTGGGCGTCGCCTTCGACGGCATCGACAAGGCTATCGACCTGGTGCGGCTCGCGGTTGACGACAAGCCACCTGATCATTTTGCGGTGATGGCGGGCATCGGCCTCGACGCGGTGATCATGGAGGGTGCCGACGCGAAGATGAAGAAGGCCGTCGGCTCAGCTGCCTACTTCGTCTCGGCGGCCCGAAACGCGAACCATCCCGCCATGCACGCCACGATCTCCGTCGATGACGATCCGCCCATCAGGCGCCGCGCCCACGTCATCGTGGTGGGCAACGTCGGTTTCCTCATGGCCAACATTCAGCTGATTCCAGGCGCCCGCGCCGATGACGGGATCTTGGACGTTGTCGTCGCCTCGCCGCGTACGCTGCGCGACTGGGTCAGGTTGACGACCCGCGTCTTGGCCCGGCGCCGACAGCCCGACGACCAGCTGGACCGGCTGAAAGGGCGCAGGGTCACCATCACGGTGGAGGAGCGTGATCGGGTTCAGCTGGACGGCGACACCGTCGGTGAATGCAATACGTTAACCGCCGAGGTGGTGCCCGCCGCATTGCGGCTCCGGGTACCGAGGCTGACCAACGAGCCATCGATAGCCAACGGCGTACCTGCTCAGGCCGCCCGCTCCGGGCGCGTCAGCGTGCCAGGAATGACCGCGGTCAACCGCGCAACTTCTGCAGCCAGGTCGCGGCTGCGGCGTAGTCGTCGTTAGAGGTGCCATGCGGGATGATCGGCTCTGTTAGATCAGCCCGCGGGTAGCTGCCGAGGAAGACCACGTCGCCACAGACCCGGTGCAGCCCCATCATCGCCTCAGCGAGCCGGGCGTCATCGATGTGACCCTCCGCGTCGACACTGAAGCAGTAGTCGCCAAGGCTGCGCTTGGTCGGCCGTGACTCGATCCGGCACAGGTTCACGCCTCGACTGGCGAACTGTTCGAGGATCTCGAGTAAGGCCCCCGGGTGGTTGTCGCGCATGAACAAGACCATCGTGGTCTTGTCAGCACCGGTCGGAAGGCCGACCGGGCCAGGCCGGGAGACCAAGACAAATCGGGTGACCGCGTCTGGGTTGTCCGCAATCCTCGTCGCCAACGGTACGAGCCTGTTCAGCTCGCCAGCGATATCGGCACAGATCGCCGCATCGAACCGCGAGCGAGGATCGGCCACCTCTGCAGCGGCAGCTGCAGTCGAGCCGCCCTCTGTGATGACTGCATCGGCCAGGTGCCGCGCCAACCAGTCGCGACACTGCGCTGCCGCGTGCGGGTGGGTCAGCACTCGGCGCACGTCGTGGAGCTGAGTGCCGTTCCGTGCAAAGAGGGTGAACTGAACCGGCAGCACCACCTCGCGGGTAATCCGCAGCGGTTCCCCATAAGCCAGGTTGTCCAGCGTGGCCGAGACCCCGCCCTCGACCGAATTCTCGATCGGCACCAAGGCGGCGGCGACGTCACCGTCGCGGACAGCCTGGAGCGCCAACCCCACAGTCGCGTACGGCGTGGGTTCGTCTCGTAATGGTGGCAGCGTGAGCAGCGCCTGATGAGTGAAGGTTCCGACCGGTCCGAAATAGCCGTAGTGGTTAGGCAGCACTGCTAGCACCGGCTCAGGTTATCCCTCAGCGAAACCGCCGTTCGACCATTTCTCACCTGGTTGGTGGGGCGGGCCTTAGTTTAGTTGTCGCGCGCCGAGCCGCTCGGCCGCACGCTCTCCGCGCCGCGCCACCGGGACAGAGGATGTGGCCGCGGCCAGGCCGGAAACGGGCATGCCGGAGTAGATGGATTCTGCGCGCTCCACCAAATAGGTCTCATGCCAGATGCCGACCGCACCCGGAGCCTTCCGGACGCGGCGATTGAACGCGGTCCAGGCAGGACGGTGGGCAGCATTCAGGTCGCTCGCATAGCCGTACAGCTTCTCGTGCGAGTTCCAGTACTGGACCACGAGCGGCCCGCCGGCGCCGAAGGTCAGCCGGTAACCCAGCAGGCCCGAGTCCTTGTCCTTTGACAATTCGGCCAGCATTGCGGGCATGGCCAGGAACACCGGTAGCCAGAGATCTGGCCGCCATGGCTTGTTGATGCGCATGCCGATCAGGAATACGACAAGATCGCCGTGAGAGTCGTGAGTCATGCGTGCCGGAATCACGTCCGCCATGAGATCCTCCAAATGGATAGTGCTACTCTCCAATATTGGAGAGTAGCACTATCCAATGTCAAGTGAGGTGACCATGCGAATCTCCGAACTGTCCACGCAGACTGGCGTCCCGGTCGCGACGATCAAGTTCTATCTGCGGGAGAGCTTGCTACCTGAGGGTGTGCGCACCTCGGCCACGCAGGCACAGTACGACGAGAGCCATGTGGCACGGTTACGGCTGGTTCGTGCACTTCTCGGGCCCGGCGGACTCTCCGTGGCGGCCGCTCATCGGGTGATTCAGGCTATCGAGGAGCCGCCAGCGTCGGTGCACGAGCTGCTGGGCGTCGCCGCACGTGCAGTCGCTCGGCCGGGCGTCGTGACCGACGGGGATCCGCGCGTGGAGGAGCTGATGCAGCGCTGTGCCTGGCAGATCGACGAGAAGGATCATCCGACTTATGCCGTCTTGGAGGAGGCACTGCGGGCACTCGACGAGGCAGGTTTCGAACTGCCTGAGGGAGCGCTCGATGTCTATGTGGAGCACATGCGCCAGATCGCGGAATACGAGATCGAAAACGTCCCGACCGACTCACCGACCGCCGCGGTGCGCTATGTCGTGCTGGGCACTGTCCTGATCGAGCCGGTGATCCTCGCCCTCCGTCGACTGGCTCAGGCGGAGGCTTCGGCTCGTCGCTTCGGCTGATCGGCATTTGTCTCCCAGGTCTGCATAGCGTCCTGACGGTCTACACGGGTTACAAACTATGCAGACCGACCGAAACCTACGTGCACGTAGGTTTCGACATGAAGGAGTGGAGGTCTCGGGGCATCCTGTTGGAGGCCTGGGAGACTGGCCCGCGTGGCGGTCTCTGAGGGCTTCATCGCCGGTCTCCCCAAGGCTGAGCTGCACGTCCACCACGTTGGATCAGTGTCACAACGCGTCGTCGCCGAGCTGGCGGCGCGACATCCCGGGACCGTACCGAGCGATCCGGACGAGCTGGCTCAGTTCTTTGTCTTCGCCGATTTCACGCATTTCATTCAGAACTATCTCGCGGTTGTCGACCTGATCAAGACTGCTGAGGACGTACGCCTGATCACCTACGAGGTCGCAGCCGATATGGCGGAGCAGAACATCCGCTACGCCGAGCTGACGGTGACGCCTTACATCTCGATCACCGAGGAGCTGCCGGCTGAGGCCTTCCTGGAGGCGATCGAGGACGCCCGCCTGGCAGCGAGTCGTGATCATGGTCTGGAGCTGCGGTGGATCTTCGACATTCCGGCCGACTTCGGGCTGCCGGCAGCCGAGCTGACCGCATCGGTCGCTCTTGATCATGACGTCCCTGGCCTGGTCGGGTTCGGGCTCGGCGGATCGGAGCACGGCTTTCCGCGTTCGATGTTCCGTGATCAGTTTGACCGAGCTCGGGCAGCCGGTCTGCGCAGCGTGCCGCACGCGGGAGAGACCACTGGACCTGAGTGTGTGTGGGATGCCCTGATCAGCCTGGGTGCTGAACGGATCGAGCATGGGATTGCTGCGATCGGCGACCAGCGCCTGCTCGAACACCTGGTGGAGCACACGATCGCGTTGGACCTCTGCCTGACCTCCAACGTCGCATTACGGGTCGTGCCCGACCTTGATCATCATCCGATCCGGGAGCTGGTCGCCGCCGACGTCACGGTCACGATCAACACCGACGACCCGCCGATGGTCGGCACCGACCTCAACACTGAATACGCGATTGCAGCTCGGCTGCTGGACCTCGATGAGCGCGGCGTGACCGAACTGGCAATGACAGCGGCCGACGCGGCCTTTGCCAGCTCAGAAACCAAGACCGCATTGCGTGCCGAGATCAGCTCTTACGCCGCGACGCTAACTCCTTGACGGGTACTGGAGTCTGAGAGCGCGCAGCCTTCGGCGGCGAACTACGAGGTGGTAGAGCCTTCGATGCCGCCGGCCGAGATTCCGGAAGCCTCGGCGAGGATGCGGCGGGCGGCGCTTTCGCCTTCTTGAAGGGGAAGAGCTCGGGACGATCCGGTTGCCGCCACCACAAGATCACCGCAAGGATCATCGCCATCTGGACGATCGGAGACACCGTGTCCCGCATCCGAGTTGCGGTGAAGTCGAGGGCTGGGCCCATGTCGATCGCCCGTCCCGGTACGTACGCCAGCGACAACGCTGCCCCCCGGATCAGCATGATGTTGTCCAGCTTGCTGGCGGCCAGCACGGCTAGCGGAATCCAGGCAAGCAGGTCGTACCAGGACATCGTGTACATCGAGGTGATCAGCCACGCGACCGACAGCACCAGCGCGGTCCGCAGGGCGATAGTGAGCGGATCCCGCCGCAAGTCAGCATCCTTGTCCAGGCCAGGAGCCGGCGTCCAAGGCACCACCCGAGAGAGCATCCAGCCGATCACGATCAATCCGATGTAGGAGATGACGCCGATGACCACCTTGGCGTGATACTCCGTCATGAAGAGGGCGAGGAAGCTATAGACCGGATTGGCCCAGGAGCCGACCGAGACGTACCCACCGTTCCGCAGTGCTTGGAAGAATGCTGTCGGCTGCCACAGGACGTACGCCAGGCCCATTGGGATTGCAGTGCCCAAACAGAGCAGCAGTGCCTTCTTGGGTTCTCGCCGGTACGCCCAAAGCATCGCGAGCCCCCAGAGCCCGATGCTCACCTTCGCGCAGCCGGCCAGTCCGATGCCGAGGCCGGCGATAAACGGGTTCTTGCGCATGAACAGCAATCCGGCAACAGCGAACATCACCGCCAACGCCTCATTGTGCGCACCGGCGACCACAGCCCAGATCAACAGCGGATTAGCAATGGTCAACAGCGCCGCGCGTGCCTGTCGCCGCGGGTCGCCGTGCGCCAGCATCACCGCGCCAGCGCAAGCCAGGATGAAGGGCACCACCGAGAACACCTGCAGCCAGAACACGATGTCGTGCATGTTCTCGCCGCCGAGTTTGTTGGCGAGGAGCTGCGTCCAGGAGGTGATCGGGCCGTACACGCTGGGGGTGTCCTGCCACGGCCGCTCGGTCCAGCGGAGCACCGGATCGAACTGACCGCGGAACACTTCCGCAGGTGTGATCTCGTACGGGTCCCGCCCAATCGCCTGCAGCCGTCCGTACGCCGCGTACATCAAGACGTCGGCGGAGGTCATCGGAGGCACGCAGATGGTGAGCAGGCTGAGAACGGTACCGAGCCCAAAGAGCCTCTTGAACCTCGGTTTCCAGCCATCAGCCATCGCTCGTAGCCCGACCCACAGTCCAAGTGCGCCGAGGGCAATTGCGGCCCAGATCAAGATCGAGACGAACCACTCACTGGGTTCGATCACCCCGGCGGGGAGGTACCAGGGGGGCAGGTAGGAGTGCCGTGGACCGAGTGTCAAGGTGACGGCGGAGGGGCCGAGGAAACCTGCAAGCAGCGTCAGCGCGGTGCCACCGACGATGCCAAACAGCGCGAATTGGTGGTTCCGATGCCAGATCCCAGGTCGGTACTGGGGTTTGGGCGGCTTGGCCGGATTGCCGCTCCGGCGCTTGTGCTTGGTCGCCGTCATCGATTCATGCCTGCTTACCTCGGAGTCGCTTGAACACGCCGGTCACACCACCGGAGTCCTTCAGATCCTTGAGTCCGGCCTGTACCAGGCCACGGGCCGCGAGCGCGCGCGTCACATCGCGGAGTTGGGCAGCCCGGTGCAGTTGTGCACCGAGATCGGTGCCTGTGGCGCGATGGTGTAGGTCGATCTCGACCTCGACGACCTGTAATCCCGCTCGCAACACATCGATGGTCATGCCGACCTCCATGCCCCAACCAGCGGCCAGCGGGCTGGCGAGCTCGAATGCCTTCCGGGTCAGACAACGCTGGCCTGAGAGTGGGGCGCGCGGCGTCCAGCCGGTCAGTTCGGCAATCCCCCGTCTGGCCGTGTTCATGACGACGCCGAAGCCCCCTGGCTTGCCGCCCTTGGCGGTGAACTGAGCCGGCGGCACCGCGATCGTCAAGTCGGCCTCACCTTGGACCACTGGCGAGATCAGAGGTGCGCAATTGGCGGCGGATTCTTCGAGATCGGCATCGAGCAGTATCAGGGTTCCCGCTTCCGGAAGTTTGTCGCGCTGCTCGATCACGCCCAGCCCATTGACCGCCGACTCCACTGCTGCAGCCTTACCACGGTTTCGGGTATGGGAGACGACGATCGCCCCCGCACCGGCCGCATACTCCGACGTGCGATCACTGCTGCCGTCATCGCAGACGATCACGATCTCAACCCCCGGAAGATTTCTCGCTGCGGTAACGGTTGCAGCAATACGTTGCTCCTCGTCCTTGGCCGGGATAACGCACGCGGCGCGGGACAGGTCGGAGCTCACCCGCCAAGCCTAGTTTGGCAACGCGGTGTGCCTGGGACGTTCTTGGAATCGGTAATCTCACCGTCATGTCAGTGGAGGCGATAACGGCACCGGAGGTTCGCTCCGAGGTTGGCCGGTTGCGTACGGTGCTGCTGCATCGTCCAGGCAACGAACTGAGGCGGTTGACGCCACGCAATAACGATGCCCTGCTCTTCGATGGGCTGCCCTGGGTCGACCGTGCGCAGGAGGAGCACGACGCGTTCGCCGAGGCGCTCCGCAGTCGCGGAGTTGAGGTGCTGTATCTGAGCGAGTTGCTTGTCGAGACACTGGCCGACCCCGCTGCCCATGCGAAGGCTGTCCAAGATCTCGTTTCCGACATCCGGCTGGGTGAGACGCTTCGGACGTTTCTGCTGCGTTATTTCGCTGATCTTGGTCCTGATGAGCTGGCCGAAATCATGATGGCCGGCTTGCGCAACGACGAGGTGCTGCGCACCGGCAGCCTGGTTGCTGCGCTCTACCGACCCGACGACTTCCTGATCGACCCGCTTCCCAATCTGCTCTTCACGCGTGACTCGAGCGTCTGGATCGGAGACCGGGTGACGATCACCTCGTTGGCGATGCCGGCGCGCCGACGCGAAACCCAACTCACCGAGTTGATCTACGCATTCCACCCGCGATTCAGCGGAGTCGAGAGGATTCATGGCTGGCGGGAGGAATACCTGGAGGGTGGCGACATCTTGGCCATGGCCGACGGCGTGCTGGCCGTTGGGGTGGGCCAGCGGACTCAAGCATCTGGAGCTGAGCGCTTGGCGTGGACGGCGTTCCGGCTGGGCCTCGCACACACGGTGCTTGTCGTGCCGATCAATCAGGATCGCGCCACCATGCACCTGGACACCATCTGCACCATGGTCGACGTGGACTCGGTCGTGATGTATCCCAACGTCGCACACCAGCTGTCGGCAATCGCCGTGCGCTCCGGCAATGGCTCAGACCTCATCGTCGATCCGCCGGCGCCCTTTCTGGAGGCCGCGGCTCGAGCCATGGGCATTGGTCAGCTGCGGCTGATTGACACCGGGCTCGACCCGGTGACCGCCGAGCGCGAGCAGTGGGACGACGGCAACAACACCCTGGCGATCGAGCCAAAAGTTGCGGTGGCGTACGAGCGGAATGTCGAGACGAACCAGCGCCTCGTTGAGGCCGGCATCGAGGTGATCCCGATCGCGGGGTGCGAGCTGGGTACCGGTCGGGGCGGGCCGCGGTGTATGTCGTGCCCGATCGTCCGCGATGTGGTGTCCATTGCACTCTGACAGGCAGCCCGCCAGATTCGCCTCCTTCGTCGCTCGCGAACTGAGCGAGACCTTCCACGCAGTCCAGCCGCGAGCTCCTGCAGTCGGCGAAGCGGCTGCCTGTCATAGTGCGGGTTCTGCCAGAATTGACGCGACGCGATCCGGGTAGTCGGTCGTGAATCCCGTCACCCCGAGATCGCGGCAAAACCTGACGTCGTCAGGTTCGTTCACCGTCCAGACGTGCACCTGATGACCCCGCTGCACTGACCGCTCGACGAATTCAGGGTCCTCCTTGATCAACTTCAGGTCTGGGCCCACCACGCGTACGCCGTCCGGCAGCCTGCCATCGCGCCACCGGCCAAGATCATCTTCGATGAGCAGCGTCCGTTCCAGCCCAGGCAGCAACCAACCGAATCGCCTCACTGCCTTGACCGAGAAGGAGAGCAGCCGGACCGGTGCGCCGGGGTGATCCCAGCCGAACTCGGCAAGCATCGCCGCAACGCGTTCCTCGACCTCTCGACCCCGGTCGTTGGGGTGCTTGGTCTCGATCACCAAACTGACCGGCACGTGGTCTCCGCGGGCGTCTCGAACCATGATCATCAGTTCCCGGAGGGTGACGAGTTCCCGCTGCTCAGGTTCGGGATCGGGCACTCTCTGAGAGCCGAAATCCACCAGCTTGAGTTGCTCGACCGTGCGCTCGTACGCCCGTCCCGAGCTGGTAGAGGTCCGGTCCAAGGTCAGATCGTGTAGGCAGATCAGCTCGTCATCGGCACTGAAATGCACGTCACACTCCAGCCCGAGCGGTATCTCGGTCTCGTAGGCCCACTCGATCGCCGCCTGATAGGCCGCCATGGTCATCTCCGGATGCCGAGAGGAGAAGCCGCGGTGAGCGATCAGGACCGGCCGGCTAGTGTCCTGCGCTGGGAATGCGCTGCTCATGTGCGTCGTCCAGGTGGATGCCTCGCAAGGCCGACGAGGGAGGGATACCGGGTCGTATCTCGACCGAGGAGAACGCCGCGAGGCGCCGCTTGGGCGGCGCACATGCTGGCGGATTCCCGGCGCAGGACACTAATCCCGTTGTCAGCTGACACGCTCGCCAGAGTGTTCGGCGCGGGCGTCCTGGCGGTAACGCAACAGCAAACCGCTGATGAACATCACCAACCCGCCGACTGCGATGGCCGCCACCGAGGAGCCGAGCCAGCCCGGGGGGACGAATCCGATAGTTTCGTCGACCCGGGCCCAAACGTCGGCCCAGCCAGGAACGGTGCCGGGATAGACCAGCTGGTAGGCAGCGAAGCCACAGGCCCACGCGACCACAGGCGCGGCTCGCAGCCTTGAGGTTGAGGAGATATCCCAGTGCTGACGGCTGACCAGGAAGAAGTCCACCGCCGCGACGGCGTACAACGGCACGAAGACCGAGCCGATCAGGAACAGGAAGGACTGGTACTGGCCAAAGTTGAGTAACCCGGCTAGCAAGGTTGCCGTCACTCCGATGATCAACGCGACAATCCGTCGGTCCAGCTGAGGCATGATGTTGTGCAGCGACATGGTCGTCGAGTAAACGTTGGCGAACGCCTCATCCACCTCGTCAACGAGCAGGATCGCGATGGCAATGGCACCGGCCGGGAGGGTGACCAGCGCGGTAATCACATCGCTCGCGCCAAGATTGACCACCGCGAAGACGCCGAGGGCGTAATAGGCGATGGCAGCGAGGCCGTAGCCGAGAGAAGCTCCCCAGAAGGCCGCCTTGCGGGTTCGCGAGTGCCGGCTGTAGTCCGCTGCCAGTGGTGCGAATGAGATCACCCCGGCCACGGCAAGATCAACAGCTGGCCAGAAGCCCAGTACCGACTCCTGAGGGATCGACTGGCGCGGCTGCAACAGCACTTGGACAAACAAGAAGACCGAGGCGGCGAGTACCAGCCAAACCATGACCTTGCGCAGCAGTCGCACGCTGCCGAGCGGCCGTATCGCCATGATCGTGGCAGCTGCGCCGGCCAAGATCACGAAAGGCCAACGCCAGGCCGCGCCGAGCACAGCAACAGCCGCTGTTGAGATCACGATGATCTCCATCGTCGCCCAGCCGATGTTTTGCGCAATGTTGAGCAGTGTCGGCAGCACCGAGCCGCGGCGGCCGACGAGGCCGCGGAGGGTGACCATAGCTGGTGCGCCGGTGGCGGCACCGAAGATCGCGGAGGCTCCGAGCAGGATCGCCCCGAGCCCGCAACCGACGACGATCGCCGCCAATGCGAGTCCAACTGATCCAGCAGTGGTCGCGATCAAGGCTCCGGTCAACGGCCCGAACAGGCTGATGCCGAGATTGCCCCACATCGCCAGCTGGTCGGTGAACCCAAGCGGCCGGGGCGGCTCAGTCGTCAGGGTGAGCGGCGCCTCGCCGGTTGGGCGTTCGGTGTCGAGTGTGGTGGTTGGAGTGGAAATGAGAGACATTGCGTGCTCCCTACGCCGGCATTACCCGGTCAGGTTCGGTCGGTCGGCGGACCCGCGCTGACGACGCACTCCGCCCTCTCAGCCCACCATGTGGTGTGAGCTCCCGAAGGTTTTTGGCTCCCCCATCCTAACCTCCCGGCGCCGGGACGCTGGAAACTTCACCCGAGCTGCAGTCTCTTCCACCAGTTCACGCCTGAGTTGCCCATCGCAAGCTCGGCTGGAGTGAGGTTTCCAGCGAATCTCCGTTCGACGCGCGATGCGCGCGACCAGCTCTGAACGAATAGGGGTGTGGAAGCCGGCGTCAACTCTCGATCGG
>DATLPF010000048.1:0-4090 GCA_035535875.1 Propionibacteriaceae bacterium | reverse complement strand
TGGCCGGTGAGCTGGTGCGGGAAGGCCGGCTCGACCTGGACGCACCAGTCAGTGCGTACTGGCCGGAGTTTGACCGCCACAGCAAAGGCTCCATGCCAGTGCGGTGGTTGTTCTCCCATCGAGCCGGCCTCCCTGCCGTTCGAGAGGACCTGCAGCCCGCCGACGTCGTGGACTGGAATCGGATGGTGGAGGTCTTGGCGGCGCAGGAGCCTCTCCTGCCGCCGGGCGGTATTCATCAGTACCACGCGCTGACGTTCGGGTGGTTGGCCGGTGAGATCATCCGCCGGATCTCTGGCAAGGGTGTCGATGAGTTTTTTGCGGAGCGGATCACACAGCCACTCGGCGTACAGGCCTGGATCGGTATGCCGGAGGAAGAGCTCGGCCGTGTTGCCCTGATGTACCAGGCCGGGCCGGCACCGGGCGCCGTACCTCTCCTGGAAACCGTCGACTCCGAACTCGCCGATCTGAATGAGAGGGCGATGACTCTCGGCTCGGCCTTCCCGGTCGACTTGGCTGCCGGCGACGCAGGGTTCAACAGCGGTGAGATGCGCCGGGCTGTGATTCCTGGCGCCGGAGGGATTGCGACGGCCACTGCGCTCGCCACCATCTGGAGCGCAACGGTATCCAGCACGGAGAAGATTCGGTTGCTGAACGATGAGGTGATCTCCGACATGTCGCGCGAGCAGACTGCCGGGAAGCCAGCGGTTCCGCTGGCCGGACCATGGGCGCGATGGGGTACCGGTTTCATGCTGTCCTCAGACGCGCGTCCCTTCCTGAGCAATGCGTCCTTCGGGCATGACGGTGCCGGCGGGCAGGTGGCATTCGCCGACCCGGAGCACAAAGTTGGGTTCGCATACCTCACCAATGACCTGCAACCTGCTGGTGACAAGCGAGGCGTCGTGCTCGTCGAGGTGCTTCGCGACCTGCTCGGGGTGCGTGAGTGAAACCAAGTTAGCGGTTGGGAACGGGTGCAGGGGCATCCCGAACCAGGCTGGCGAGCAGCCGTGACGCCGCGCTGTCAAAACGCCGGACATCATCGTAAGGCCGCGCGATCAGCATGGCGCCCTCCAGCCCGCTGACGATGGCCTGGGCGGCTTCGGGGGGAGAGCCAGACAGCACCAGCTCACCACTCTCCACGCCGCCTTCGAGCACGCGCACGAGCCACGCCTCGTTGACATCGAAGTAATCAATGACTGCTTCCTGCATGGTCGGCGGGAGCGTGTCGTATCCGGCTGCGAGCATCCCGCAGAGGCACATCCGGCCTTCACTCAGCACAGCTGCGTAGATCCTTGCGTACGCCTGGAGCTTGGCTATCGGATTGCTCTCGTGCTCATCGATGGCATCCAATGCTTCGGTAAACCGGCTCGCGTAACGCTCGACGAGCGCCCGGCCGAGATCGGATTTCCCTGGAAAGTGGTAGTGCAGGCTGGCCTTGGTGATCTCTAACTCGGATGCGACGTCGGCGTAGCTGAAACCGTTGAAACCGCGCAGCTGTACCAGCCGCTCCGCCACATCCAGGATTCGGGAGCTGGTGTCAGCGCTCTCGCTGCGCTGGACGTCTCGGTTCACTGCCATCGCGACATTATCTCCGGCCTGGGGCTCTTGACTCTCTACCTACTAGTAGGTAAGTCTACTCCCACAGGCATTTCGTGGCTAAGGAGGGGACATGCTGGACAGGCATGAGACCGAGCACAAGAGTCTCGACGCACCGGAGGAGACACGAGAATTTCCAAACGGTCGCGCCGAGATCGTAGAGATTGGTGGCGCGGAGATCGGCAGACTGGTCTTCGAACCCGGATGGCGTTGGTCCCATGACGTCAAGCCGATCGCTGGTACCGAGAGCTGTGAAGCACCGCATTTTCAGTACCACGTCAGCGGACGCCTCGGCATCAGAATGGATGACGGAACGGAGTTCACCGCGCAGCCAGGAGATGTCACCTCACTTCCGAGCGGCCATGACGCCTGGGTGGTGGGTGACGAACCCGTCATTGTCGTCGACTGGTACGGGGCAAGCAACTACGCGAAGTCAAGCTAGGGGCGCCTCCACCGGGCTTTGCCGAGAGCGGCCGATGATCATCACACGCGCCCGGCGTGGCTCGCATCACTGAGTGTGCAGGCGAGCCCGTGCCAGGGGCCGTACGAGAACCGCAAAGCTCGTCATGGCACACACGCTGACTGAGGTGGTGACGATGCCGAGCGGGAGCGCTGTCTGGTCGCCGGCAATGCCGACGAGCGGTGCCGCTACCGCACCGAACACGAATTGGCTTAGGCCTTGCAGGGAGGATGCGGTGCCGGCGAGATCTGGATAATCGGCCATTGCCAGGGCGTTCGCCGTCGGAAAGATCAGGCCCACGGCGCACACCATGATCACCAGCGCGCCGATCAGTGCAGCCAGCGGCAGTCCGCTGATCACTGTCATGAGCAGCGCCGTCGCGCCGAGAAGATTGATGGTCAGGCCCAAGCCGAGTACGCGGGTCAGCGGCCAGACGAGTGCGAGTCGGGCTCCGCCTTGAGCCGCAGCCACCAGGCCGAGGGAAATGCAGCCGAACACCAGTGAGAATCCCTGCGGTGACATGCCGTAGATCCGTTGCAAGACGAACGTCGAGCCGGCGATGTAGGCGAACATCGAGGCGCCGGCAAGGCCGGATGAGAGCGCGCAGCCAACGAAGAATCGATCATGAAGCAGGGTGTTGTAACCCTGCAACGTACGGCCGAAGCCGCCGACGATGCGCCGTTCGGGCGGAAGTGTCTCCCTGAGACCGAACAACCCGGCCAGCAGCAGGACCGCACCGAACCCGGCTAGTACGCCGAAAATGCCGCGCCAGCTCATGATGCGGCTGAGCTGACCACCGAGGATAGGCGCTATGACGGGTGCCAGACCGGCCACCAGGAGCAATCGAGAAAAGAAGATCATCAGCGCTCGCCCGGAATAGAGATCCCGCGCGATCGCTCGGGAGATCACGATTCCCGCTGCTCCGGCGAGACCCTGGATCAGGCGGAGCAACACCAGGATTGCCACAGAGGGCGCCAGAGCGCAGGCCACGGAAGCCAACAGAAAGGCGACCAGGCCAACGATCAGCGGACGTCGCCGTCCGAGCCGATCCGACAAGGGACCGGCGATGAGCTGGCCGAACGCCAGGCCGACTAGGCACGCGGTGATCGAGAGCTGCGCCGCCGAGGCTGAAGCATTCAGATCGTCGGCTAGTTGGGGGAGTGCGGGGAGATACAGGTCAAGCGAGAGTGGCCCGAAGGTCGAGAGCAGACCGAGCACGACGACCGTACGTGCAGGCGGTCGGGCGGGCTCGAGGGCGTGCATGGGGGAACCCTAGGTGCGGGAACGGCCGAGGTGTCAGGAAATCCGGTGCTTGGGCTTGGGGTGAGCGGACTCGGCATCACCCGAGATCGTTGAGCTTCTCGGTCGTGCCAGTCTTCAGTGATTGCTCAACAGCAAGGGCGACCTGGAGAGCGCGGAGGCCATCCTCACCCGTGGCGGTCGGTTGGCGCTCGCCTTTTACCGCTGACGCGAATGCGCGGACGTTGATGTGGTACAGGTCCTCGCTGCAGTCGACGGCGATCTCCTCGACACCCTTGTCGGTATAGAGGGTGACGGTGCCGAGCGTGTCCTGGGTCATGGCATCTCCGATAACGATCGCCCCGCTGTCTCCGTGGATCTCCATACTCGTGCCGGGATAGGGGATCGTGAACGCGTCGTGCGTTTGGGCTAGGCCGGGTACGCCGTGGTTGGCGGAGGCGTATTCGAGCATTGTCATGACCGAGTCGCGTGCCGGGTAGATGGTGATTCACGGCGAGCTGGACACCGGCCTCGTCAGCGGCAGCGACGATGGTGCGGGCGTCAGCAAGAGTGAGCGCCATCGGCTTCTCGACGAGGATGTGCTTGCCGGCTCTGGCTGCGGCAACTGCGTGGGCGGCGTGCTGATCGTTGCGGGAAGAGATGTAGACCGCGTCGACGTCGCTGCCGAGCAGTTCGTCGAGATCAGTCGTGAGCAGATCCAGGTCGTGGTTGCGCCAGAACTGGAATCGTTCCTGATCGGTATCGAAGAGTGCCTTCGGGGTGATGTCGTTGGCCTGG
>DATLPF010000047.1:0-4655 GCA_035535875.1 Propionibacteriaceae bacterium | reverse complement strand
CCACGATGCAACGAGCACTGACCGGTGTATGGAACAAGGCCGGGCTGCACCTCGCACCATCTGGTCAAGGCACTCGTCCACGATGCCGCGCGCGAGAAGTCTGACACCTCCTGGCACGCCTCAATCATCGAGCAGTAGACCATTCCGGCAATAATGGGCGAGACCTCTCCAGCCGAGATCCCGATCATCGCCTCATCGAGCAGTGCCAAGCCTTCGGGCACTCGACCGGCGTAAATCATGAGCCGGCCCTGGCACATCAAACCCTGAGCGACCAGGTCCGGATGCTGGTAGCGGCGACCGACGTCGACCATGCCGGCGGCCGTCTCAGCAGCCCTGGCAAAATCCCCACGTCCCAGGTACTGGAAGAACTCGTGCGCTAGCAGGTAGCCGCGTTCGACGATGTCGGGCGGTTGGGTCTCGAGGATCCGTTTTCCTCGGGCGACCCAGCCACCTCCGACCGCTGTCTCCCCGCGGATGTTCAAGATCAAACCAAGCCAGAAGGCGAAGCGGACGGCTGCCAGGTCGTCACCTTGCTTGATCATGTCCTGGTACCCGGACTGCAGGGCACGCACCGCCTCATCGACGTCACCCATGAGGTAGGCAGCTGTCGCCAGGGCGAGGGTGTCCTTCGGCTCTAGATGGCCTACGCTGCGGAGCCGGTCCAGTGCCAGCGCCCAGTCACGCCGTTCGTAGGCTTCGCGGGCCTGCAGCAACTCATTGATGATCTTGTCACGCTCCATGCGCAGCCTCCCGACTAGAGAGATTACGCGTCAGATACTTAGGCCGCGAGAGCGAGCAAGCTGCTAACGCGTGCGTCGATCCGCTTTGCGACGTACTCGGCATCTCTGCCGACACCCGGCAGCACCATCGAGCTGAAGGCGTACTGGAAGGCCAACCCGCAGAAGAAGAGTCCGGGAGCTTCCGGAACCACGCCGCGTATCTCCCGCGGCCAGCCATTGGCGTCGAAGATCGGCAGGTCGATCCAGTTGAACACCTGGCGGAAGCCGGTGCACCACACGACGTTTGCGACGTCGAGCACCCGGCCATTGGCGAGAACCGGTCGCCCGCTCTCGGCGCCGCTCACCCGATCAAGGATCCTGTCCACGCCGCGTGCCTGCAGGTGTGATCGCCTCACTCGCAACATTGGTAGGCCGTGGAAGCGGATCTCCTTCATGGCGTGGCGACCGATGGGCGTACGCCGGGTGATCACATGCCTACCGAGAAACAGGAGAACAGGCCAGAACAGGCGGCCGCTCCAGTGGTCCAGCCGTACCGGCAGCTGCCCCGGATCCCGACCGACCAAGATCGTTGGATGGCCCTCAGCTGCCTCGAACGCGATGTCGGTGCCTGAGTGCGACGCGCCTACCACGAGCACTGGGCCGGGCTTGAGCTGTGCCGGACGGCGGTACTCGCTGGAATGCAACTGTCTAATCGACGGGTCGAGATCAAGGGCAAAGTCCGGGATTCTCGGAGTACGGCCGAAGGGCCCGGTCGCGACAACGACGTTGTCGGCGACGAGAAGGTCATCTCCGATGTGGAGCCGATACCTCCCATCGCTCGGTTGCAGCCGATCGACGTGGGCGAGGGTTCGGACCGGAAGGTGGAATCGTTCGGCGTACGCCGTCAGGTAGTCGGCGACCTGGTCCTTGGTCGGATAAGACCATCCTGGACCAGGGAACGGTAAACCTGGCAGACCGTCGGATCTGGCCGGGGAGTACAGCCGCAGCGAGTCCCAATGGGTTCGCCAGTTGTCGCCGACCCGGGCGTTGCTGTCGAGGATCAGGCAGGGCCGTCCACGCCGCTGGAGGTGATAGGCGGTCGCCATGCCAGCCTGGCCGGCCCCGATGATCGCGGTCTCGACGTGGTTGATCGTCATGGAAACCTCCGGAAGGAGAGGGGACGTCGTTTGATTGGGATGAGCGGCTGGCGTAACGCAGATGCCAGAAGAGCATCAGTCCCGATGTGATGACGTAGAAGGTGTGCAGAGCCCAGATCGGGCCGGGCGGCAGCTGCAGAACGTAAATCGTGTGCACCGCGTTGCCGACATTGGCGAGCACGAGGTTTCCCCGGCTGTAAGAGCTGAGCTCCTTGCTGCGTGCCGCCTTGATCAACATCGGTAGCGTGCTCGCGGCGAACAGCACGGTCGAGACCGAGCCTGCGAGTACCGCCATGGTTGACATGTCAAAGAAGCTACGGAGCGCAGGGCCCTCCGCGCGTCGGGCCAGACACCCAACTCGCAGAAACACGTGATGGGTGAATTCCCTTACGAAGGTTCGCAACGACTGCGGTGTCGACGATGGCCGCTGGCACGGCGTTGCAGGCTGACCGAGGAAGCTGCCCAAGATAGGTGCCCACGAATATCGCTCCAATGATCCCGTTGGCAACGCGACCGGCGATGCGTAAACCGGTTCTACCTGTGACCAACAATGCTCCAGCGGCCCAGCCGGTGAAGGCGAGGCCGGAAATGGGAGCGCTGAGGAAGTGGTGCTTCGGAGCAGTTGCTCGCGGGTATTGAAACTGCCTCGGAGGTTTGGGGGTTGGGTTGCTCACTATGTAAGGCTGGCTGGATGACTGAACCGCAGCGTGCACACAGAGTGGTGTCTACGGTCCTGCCGACCGCGCATGGGACCTTTCAGCTCTATGGGTACGCCGTCGAGTCAGGCTACGAGCAGGTCGCACTGGTTTTGGGCGATCTGGACGCAGTGGGAAACAACGGCCACGTTCCGCTGGTTCGGGTTCACTCCGAATGCCTCACCGGCGACGCGTTGGGGTCGTGGCGCTGCGATTGCGGCGAGCAGTTGGACGCAGCGATGCGCGAGATCAGCCAGGAGGGACTTGGCGCAGTGATCTACCTGCGCGGCCATGAGGGACGCGGCATCGGTTTGCAGGCCAAGCTGCGCGCGTACGCCCTGCAGGACAGCGGCCTAGACACCGTTGATGCCAATCTGCGACTGGGCTTGCCGGTCGACGCGCGGGATTACGACGTGGCCGCCGCCATCCTTCATGATCTTGGTTTGCGACGGATTCGGCTGCTGTCGGCGAATCCGGACAAGAGCGCGAGGCTCAGGGATCTTGGAATCGAGGTGACGGCGAGGCTTCCGCTGCAGGTGACTGAGCACCCCGAGAGCGCCCGCTATCTGGCTACCAAGCGGAACAGGATGGGTCACGACAACGGCCACAACTTGCCCGATGTGTGGAGCGAACTGCTGCACGGCAGGGTGCCCCATCGGGCGGTCGCTGGGCCGGAAGCGGTGCTGCTGGACCGATACGGGCCGCTGGTCGCTGCCGGCCGGATGATCACCGTCGCTCAGCTTGCGCAGAGCATTGACGGGTTCATCGCCTCCCGCACGGGGGACGCCAACTACGTCTCAGGCGAAGAGGACCGGGAGCACCTGCACCGGCTACGCGCCCTGGTGGACGCTGTCGTCGTCGGCGCCCAAACGGTCGTCGCCGACGACCCCCAGCTGACCACCCGCGCCGTGCCCGGACCCTCGCCGGTTCGGGTGCTCATCGACCCGCAGGCGCGGATTCCCCGCGATGCACGGGTGCTGACCGATGGCAGTGCCAGGACCCTCTGGTGCGTGGCCGCCGAGCGCCGCCCCACAACGGTGGCGCCCCACGTTGATCTCGTTTCGCTGCCGGTCAGAGCGGGCCGATTCGAGCCGCAGGCACTGCTGGAGATGCTGGTGGAGCGTGGCCTCGGTCGGGTCCTGGTTGAGGGTGGCGGGCGCACGGTCTCCGATTTCCTCTCCGCGGGTCTGCTCGACCGGCTCTACCTGACGACCGCCCCGATCCTGGTTGGAGATGGCGTACCCGGAGTGCGGTTTGCTGGTAGCGACTTGGTTTCACAGGCTCTCACCGCTCCCGTACAGCGCTTCAGCCTGGGCCGTGACATCTGTACCGTCTTCGACTTCGCTGCGATACGACTCGGCCTAGCGTCCTCCCGGCAGGCCGAGGACATCGCAGTGGTCGAGATCGACGCTCAGCAACCCGGCGGCCAGCTGGGCACGTCGTAACTCCAGCCAAGCAGCGGCGGTTGCGGCAATGGCAGGATCTTGGGCAACAGCCGCAGCGAGCCGCTCCTCAAGCACTTGATCAACGAATGCCGGGCCAGTGTCGGTGGTCAACCGCCACTGAGTCTGCTGTGTGCTTACGGTGAACGCGGCAGTGCGCAGCACGTTGACAGTCAGCGCGGTGGCATCCGGCCCAGCTCGGCCGGCCCGGCGTTGATGATCATTGAACGCTGCCAATAAGAGTTGATCATCTAGATTCGACGGCGCCAACGTCAGCCCGCCGGTGACGGTGAGGCTGAAGAAAGCCGGCACCCGATTCTCGATCACGGCGTGGCAGACGGCCTCGATCTGCTCGGTTGTCAGGACGTCCAAGACGGCTGAACAGGTGACCAGCTGCCGGTTGCTGCGCGAACCTGTCAGCAGCTGATCGAGCGCCTCGACACCCGCATCGATGATCATCGTTTCGTCGGGCAGCGGCAGTGATCGACTGATCACCGGATTGTGATCAAGATGGATCCAGCGCTGCCGAAAGGGCAGCCGCGGCGCCAGCCAGCGCTGATTGGCACCAGTCCCGGCACCAAGATCAATGATCTCTACGGTGTCCCCCGGACTGCCCAGATCGCCGACGTAGTTGATCAGCTG
>DATLPF010000046.1:0-21887 GCA_035535875.1 Propionibacteriaceae bacterium | reverse complement strand
AGGCCCGGCAGGGACAACGTGTTGAGCCCAGCGAACAGCAGTAGGCCTGCCAGTACTGGAGCCACCCGATCCACGCCGGCGTAGGCGTTCATATCGCGCGAGCCGCGGCGCTTGATGAGATATCCGGCCATCACAAATAAGGCAGCGGTCGCCATCCCGTGGTTGAGCATGTAGAGCGTGGACCCAGTCAGGCTCTGGGTGGTGAAGGCGAAGATGCCGAGCACGATAAAGCCGAAGTGACTAATGGATGTGTACGCAATGAACCGCATGATGTCCCGGCTGCCGATCGCCAAGATGGCCCCGTACACGATCGAGATGGTGGCCAGGACCAGCACCACCGGCGTTGCCCACTGGCTCGCCTCCGGGAACAGGCCAAGGCAGAACCTGATCATGCCGAAGGTCCCGATCTTGTCCATGACGCCAACCATCATGGTGGCGCTCCCCGCGGTGGACTCCTCGGCCGCATCCGGCAGCCAGGTGTGCAGCGGCACCAGCGGCGCCTTGATCGCAAATGCAAACATGAAGCCAAGAAACAGCCAACGCCCCGTGCCGGTGCCAAAGTCCAGCTGGCTCAGCGTGCTGAGCAGGTAGCTGGGCTCCCCGGCCCTGGCGGATTGCACGTACAGGCCGATCACCGAGGCGAGCATCACAAACCCGCCGAGCAAGCCGAAGATCAAGAACTTGGCTGCTGCGTACGTCCTACGCGGCCCGGGCCCAAAGCCGCCAATCAGGAAGTACATCGGCACCAAGATGACCTCGAAGAACACGTAGAACAAGAAGACATCGGTGGCCAGGAAGAGATACAGAGCACAGCTCTGGACCGCCAGCACCAGGGCGAAGAACACCCGCGAGTCATACTTCGGAGCGATCGTTGCCGCGCCCGTCGACCCTGTATCAGCGGCCGGTGATCCTTCAACCGACTCAGCAGGCTGATCAAAATCGCGCCAGGAGGCAATGATCACCACTGGAGTGATGATCACGACCAGCAGCACCAGGGTGAGGCCGAGGCCGTCCAGGCCCAGCGCATAGTACGCGCCGAGCGGCTTGATCCACGGCGCTTGCTCGACCAGCTGCATACCGCCGCCGATTCTGAACCGCGTCGCGACGATGAGTGCAAACGCGAACGTGATCAGCGAAACCACAAGCGCCACCTGCTTGGCGGCCTTGACACCTATGAAGATCAGCACCACAGCACCGGCGGCCGGCAGCAGCGCCAAGATGGTGAGCCACGGAATAGTCATGTTCGCCCCTAGCCCAGCCGGCCCAGCAGGATGACGACGCCGACGATCGCAGCTCCCAACGTCATGGTGAGCGCATAGGAGCGGACGAAACCGTTCTGCACACGACGAAGCCGGGACGACATCGCACCAATCGCCGCCGCCGTGCTGTTGACGGTGCCATCGATTCCGACGTTTTCGAGCCTGACGAGGCCAGAGGTGAGCTGCTGTCCGGGGCGCATGAACAGCGCTTCGTTGAGCGCGTCGCCGTACAGATCGTTGCGTCCAGCCAGCGTCAAGAAGGAGCGGCTCACGGGCTGCGTCACTGGGATGTCGCGACGCGGCCCGAAGACCCAGATGCTGATCCCGACACCAATAGCGACGACCACAAGACTGGCAATCGCGACTGTTGAGAAGTGCAGCAGGCTCGGTGTTTCCTCAGGACCTCCGCCGCCTACGGCGGGATCAAGCCAGCCAACAATCCAGTTATTGAGCACCAACCCACCGAAGACCGAGCCGATTCCGAGCAACACCAAGGGCACGGTCATGACCGGAGGCGACTCGTGAGGATGAACGCCCTGCCGCCAGCGCTTGGCGCCGTAGAAAGTCATCAACATGAGCCGGGTCATGTAGAAGGCCGTAATCCCTGCGCCAAGCAGAGCGAGCCCTCCAACGACGGCGCCGCGCTCAAAAGCGACCTCAATGATGTGGTCCTTGGAATAGAAGCCGGAGGTGAACGGGAACCCGATGATCGCCAAATAGCCGGCCGCAAACGTGACGAAGGTGATGGGCATCAGCCGCCTGAGCGCCCCGTAATTTCGCATGTCGACCTCGTCGTTCGTCGCGTGCATCACCGAGCCGGCGCCGAGGAACATGTCGGCCTTGAAGAACCCATGCGTGAGCAGATGGAAGATCGCGTAGGCGTACCCGGCGGGCCCAATCCCCGCGGCCAGCATCATGTAGCCAATTTGCGACATGGTCGAGCCAGCCAGCACCCTCTTGATGTCGTCCTTGGCGCAGCCGATCCAGGCGCCGACGAGCAGCGTTACCGTACCGACCACGACCACCGCCGTGCTGGCTGCCGCTGACTCCGCAAAGATCGCATTGCTTCGGGTGACGAGGTAGACCCCAGCCGTCACCATGGTGGCTGCGTGGATCAACGCCGAGACCGGAGTCGGACCCTCCATCGCGTCCAACAGCCAGGACTGCAACGGCACCTGTGCTGACTTGCCACAGGCACCGAGCAGCAGCAACAAGCCCATGATCATCGCTGTCGTGCTATTCACATCGGGCATGCCTAGGTTGACGTCGACGAAGGCCGACGACCCGAACGTTGCAAGCATCAGCATGATCGCCAGGGACATGCCCATGTCACCAACCCGGTTGACGACGAACGCCTTCTTGGCGGCAGTCGCCGCAACCGGCTTGTGTTGCCAGAACCCGATCAGCAGGTACGACGCCAGGCCCACGCCCTCCCAGCCGACGAACAGCACCAGATAGTTGTCAGCCAGAACGAGCAGCAGCATCGCGGCGACGAACAGGTTGAGGAAAGCAAAGAAGCGGCGCCGGCGGTCGTCGTGGGCCATGTAGCCGATGGAATAGACGTGGATCAGGCCACCGACACCGGTGATCAATAAGACGAAGAGGATCGAGAGCTGGTCGATGAGCAACCCGACGTCGATCTGCCAGATGCCGCTGGAGATCCAGTTGTACAGCGGCACCGACACGGCACGGCTCGCGGTGTCGCGGCTGAGCAACTGAATGAAGTAGATGAGGCCGATCACGAAGGAGGCCAGCGGAGCTGCTGCGCCGAGGTACGGCGCCCAGGGGTCGGCCCGCCGGCCGACCAGGAGCAGGACCGCGGAGCTTGCGGCAGGTATGGCGATCAGCAACCAGGCCAGCGTGAAGAATCCGGTGGCCGGCACAGGCGTCACGACCTCGAGTGGGAGCATCGCAGTCCTTCAGAACTTCAGCAGATTCGCGTCGTCGACTGAGGCCGAGCGGCGGGTACGGAAGATGGTCACGATGATGGCCAGCCCGACCACCACTTCTGCGGCAGCCACCACCATCACGAAGAAGGCAGCGACTTGCCCGTCCAGGGCACCGTGCATGCGCGAAAATGCCACCAGAGCGAGGTTGGTGGCATTCAGCATCAGCTCGACGCACATGAAAGCCACAATGGCGTTGCGCCTGATCATAAATCCGACCGTGCCAATGGTGAACAAGATCGCCGACAGCACGATATAGCTCGTAGTGCTCACAGCTCGTCCTCGGTGGTGCGCAAAGTTTCACCTTCGGTGATCGCCTCGACCGTCTCGTCGACCGGCTTGACGAGGTCCCGACTGTCCAAGACCGCACCGCGGGCTTTCAGCGCGGCTGAGACTGAGAGCTCTGAGACACTCCCGTCGGGCAACAGCGCCGGGGTGTCCACCGCGTTGTGTCGGGCCAACACCCCTGGAGTCGGAAGCGGGCCTGGATGCTGGCCGGTCTCGGCGTAGCGCTGCATCCTCAGTGCCGCCAGGTCTGCCTGGGTACGTCGCTTGGACAGCCGCTCCCGATGGGCGAGCACCATGGCACCGACTGCGGCGGTGATCAGCAGCGCCGACGTGGCCTCGAAGGCGAATACATAGCGTTCGAACAACAGCGCGGCGATGCCTTGGACGTTGCCGCCGTTGGCCGAATTGGCATCACTCAACCCGATGGTGGGACCGACGATCGCGTTGCCGACGGCGAAGACCAGCAGCGAGCCGAAGCCCAGGCCGGCGAGGAGGGCCAGCGGCCGCTGGCCCTTGATCGTCTCGACGAGAGACTCCGCGATGTCGACGCCCACCAGCATCAGCACGAACAAGAACAGCATTAAGATCGCGCCCGTGTAGACGATGATCTGCACGACGAAGAGGAACGGTGCGTCCAACGCTGCGTACTGAACGGCGAGGGAGATCATCACCGCCGCGAGGCATAGTGCGGAATGCACCGGCTTGCGTGCCAAGATCATTCCCAAGGCAGCCAAGATCATCACGGGGGCGAGCATCCAGAAGGCCACGGCGGCGCCGGTGACCACCAGCGGGATCAACAAGGGTGTGACCACGATCATCACCGACCTTGCGCCGCGTTTTTGCGTCGCTGCGGGAAGCCCTGGTTCATGGGGCGCGGCGGCACGTCGCTAATATCGCCGGCGCGATCGTCCGGTTGGCCTGTCGTAGGCAGCCCGAGGAAGTACGTCTCCTCGTCATCCCCGAGCCTGCGCTCGTGAGGCGGCTCCTCCATGCCGGGGAGCAGCGGAGCCAGCAGATCAGACTTCTCATAGATCAGCTTCTCGCGGGTATCGTCGGCGAGCTCGAACTCGTTCGTCATCGTCAGGGCTCGCGTCGGGCACGCCTCGATGCATAGGCCGCACAGGATGCACCGCAGGTAGTTGATCTGGTAGACGCGCCCGTACCGCTCGCCTGGCGAGTAGCGCTCCTCCTCGGTGTTCTGCGCGCCCTCGACATAGATTGCGTCGGCCGGGCAGGCCCAGGCGCATAGCTCGCAGCCGACACACTTCTCCAGACCGTCCGGCCAGCGATTCAGCTGATGCCGGCCGTGAAAGCGCGGTGCTGTGACGCGAGGCCCGTTGGGGTAGTCAATGGTGAACGTCTTGCGGAACATCGTCCGGAAGGTCACGCCGAAGCCGGCGACGGGATCAAAGAACCCCATCAGGCCTCACTCCCTTCCTTGGCCGGCTCTTCCTCGGTTGTATGGGTCTCCGCCGATCGATCCGACGACAGATCCTCCTCGCCGCTGAGGACCTGGGCAAACTCGGGCAGCACCTGGTCTCCCATCGGCGGGACAGGATAACCGCCCGCGAACGCATCGAATTCGCCGGCAGGTTCCTCGGCCTCAACCGTCGGCTCTTCCTTCCCACCGCCGAAGAAGGCCAGGCCGACCAGCACGGCAAAGACTGCTGCCGCGCCGAACCAGAACCCGCGGCCGCTGAACCATCCCTGCTGCTGGCCCATCCTCAAGATCGCGATCATGAGGGTCCAGACCAGCGAGATGGGGATCAACCAGCGCCAGCCGAATCGCATGAACTGGTCGTACCTCAGCCGCGGCAGCGTGCCACGCAACCAGACGAAGATGAAGAGCATGATCAGCACCTTCACCAGGAACCACAGCAGACCCCAGTAGCCGGCATCGGCGCCCGGCAGCAGGTTGAACGGGAACGGCGCATAGAACCCGCCCAGGAAGAGCGTGACGGCAAGCGCGGAGACCGTGATCATATTCATGTACTCCGCCATGAAGAACATGGCGAAGCGCATCGAGGAGTACTCGGTGTGAAATCCCCCGACCAGCTCGCCCTCGGCCTCCGGCAGGTCGAACGGCGCCCGGTTCGTCTCCCCGACCATAGAGATCACATAGATGATGAACGACGGCAGCAGCTGCACCGCAAACCAAACCGGTACGCCGAAGACAGTCGCTGGTTCGGCTTGTTTTGCGACAATCTCTGAGGTTGACAGCGAACCGGCGTACAGGAAGACCGCGACCAGCGCCAGACCCATAGCGACTTCGTAGCTGATCACCTGCGCGCTCGAGCGCAACGCGCCCAGTAGCGAGTACGTCGATCCGGACGACCAGCCTGCAAGCACGATCCCGTACACGCCGATCGAAGCAACCGCGACAATGAACAGCACTGACACCGGCAGATCGGTGACCTGCAACGGCGTGGTGATCTCAGTGAACGGCACCCGGACGATACCGGCCATCGGGATGACGGCGAAAGCGGTGATCGCCGGAATGGCGACGACAAACGGCGCAAGCATGAAGACGACCTTGTCGGCCGCGGTCGGTGTGAAGTCCTCCTTGAACATCAGCTTCATGCCGTCGGCTAACGACTGCAGGAGGCCGAATGGTCCGTTCATGTTGGGCCCCTGGCGCTGCTGCATGAAGGCGACCACGCGGCGTTCGTACCAGATGGTGAACAGCGTGAGCACCAGCAACACCACGAATGCGAACAGTGCCTTGAGCAGCACCACCCACCACGGGTCGTTGAAGAACACCGCGAGGTCCATGGGAGCGAGCAGGCTCATGTGCTTGCCTCCGTGTCATCCTCAGCGACGGCCAGCTCGGCGGGCGGTCCAATCGTCACAAGATCACCTGCGCTCGCGGCAAGATGCTGCGGAATCCCCAGCCCCGGGGCACGGTTGGGGAGCCACACAACCCCGTCGACCATCTCGGAATCGAGCACGGCCGGCAGCGTGATGGAGCCTCGGTCATTGCTGATCATGGCGACGCTGGTGATTCCGGCGTCCGCGGCTGTGGTGGGGCTCATCCGAGCCTCGGGCACACGTGCGGTTGCCTGAAGGTACGGCTCACCGTCGAGCGCGCGGCTCTCGTCGAGTGCCATCCGCCACGTGGCCAGGAGAACTGTGTTGCCAGCTGGCTCATCAAGCTCGCCAGCCTGGTAGTCGGGGGCCTCTGCGCGGTCGCCCTCCCAGGTCCCCAGCTCGTCGAGTTCAGCGCGCGCCTCGGCAGCCCGACGGAACCCCAGTTCTGTGCCCAGACCATCGGCCAGCGCGGCCAGCACCTTGATGTCGGACAGGCCGTTGGGTTGTTCGATCACGATGCCGAAGGACCGGCGCCGGCCTTCCCAGTTCATGAAGGTGCCCGCCCGCTCCTGCATCAGTGAGACCGGGAGGACGACATTGGCACGTTCGGTGACCAAGGAGGCGCGGGTCTCCAAGCTGATCATGAAGTGCACGGCCTCAAGCCCTTCGAGGGCGGCCTGCGGATCGACGAAGTCGTTCGGATCCACGCCTGCGACGACGAGCGCCGCGAGTTCGCCGTCAGCAGCAGCGATCAAGATCTCGTCGGCGTCGCGGCCTTCCAGCGACGGCAGCGATCCAACTCCCCAGGTTGTCTGCGTGTCGACCCGCGCCGCGGCGTCGGAGACCGGTCTGCCGCCGGGCAACAGATTGGGCAGGCAGCCGGCGTCCATTGCGCCGCGATCCCCTGCCCGGCGCGGCACCCAGGCCAGCCGCGCGCCGGTGCGTTCGGCAAGCCGATGACATGCGCTGAACGTGCCAGACAGACCTGCGGCCCGCTCCCCGACCAAGATCACCGAGTTGGCGTCGAGGGCGATCTCTGCGAGCCGATCATCGGTCGCGCCACTCTCGTCCTGGACCTGATCGAGGACCGCGGGTTCGTCGCCGGGAACGCACGCGATGAGCTGGGCGCCCATCTTGCGCGCCCCGTTGCTGGCGTACGGCGCGAGCGTCCACGTGGTGAGGTGCTTCTTGCGGAAGGCCTTACGCAGCCGGAGGAAGATCATCCCGGCTTCCTCTTCCGGCTCAAGGCAGACCAGCAGCACCGAACTGGCGCTTTCAAGATCAGTGAAAGTGACGCCGCGCTCGGTTCCGGCCACGGCGTGGGCGAGGAAGTCGGCTTCCTCAGCCGAATGCTGTCGCGCGCGGAAGTCGATGTTGTTGGTGCCCAGCACGGCTCGAGCGAACTTGGAGTAGCCGTACGCGTCCTCCAGCGTCAGCCGACCGCCGGTGAGCACGCCGACCGAACTCCCGGCCGCCTTCAGTCCACGTACGGCGACATCAATCGCCTCGGGCCAGGAGGCTGGCCGCAGCACGTCACCGTCTCGGACGAGAGGGCGGGTGAGCCGATCCTCGCCATCTCCGTAGCGAAGAGCGAAGCGGTCCTTGTCGGTGATCCATTCCTCGTTGACCTCCGGATCGTCCCCGGCTAGCCGTCGCATTACCTTGCCACGTCGGTGATCGACCCGGATCGCCGAGCCGCAGGCGTCATGCTCCGCGATTGAGGGGGTGGAGACCAGGTCGAAGGGCCGCGAGCGGAACCGGTACTCGGCGCTGGTCAGCGCACCCACTGGGCAGATCTGGATGGTGTTGCCTGAGAAATAGGACTCGAAGGGTTCGTTCTCGTAGATGCCGACCTGCTGCAATGCGCCTCGCTCGAGCAGCGCGATGAACGGATCACCGGCGATCTGCTCGGAGAACCTGGTGCAGCGGGCGCAGAGCACGCAGCGCTCCCGGTCCAGCAAGACATTCGGCGAGATGTTGATCGGTTTCGGATACGTGCGCTTGGCGTCAGTGAACCGGCTTTCGGCGTAGCCGTGCGACATCGCCTGGTTCTGCAGCGGGCACTCCCCACCCTTGTCGCAGATGGGGCAGTCGAGCGGATGGTTGATCAGCAGGAATTCCATGTTCCCGCGCTGCGCCTTGTCGGCCACGGGCGATGTGACCTGGGTCTTGATCTTCATGGCGGGCGCGACTTCAAGGGTGCAGGAGGCCTGCGGCTTGGGGATGGGACGCCCGGTCCCTCCGTCGGGCACCTCGACCAGGCACTGCCGGCAGGCGCCGACCGGGTCGAGCAACGGATGATCACAAAACCGTGGCACTTCGACTCCGATGAGCTCGGCAGCGCGAATCACCAGCGTGCCCTTGGGCACCGAGACCTCGATGTCGTCGATCGTGAGAGTGATCAGATCCTCGCTCTTGGCGACCTCGCTTTGGCGGTTGGCGATAACGGTCATGACAAGACCTCCCCGGCCAGCGCGTCCGCGAGCGTCGGGTATCGCGCGCTCCTGTCTGGACGAGCGAGTGAGCAGACACGCTTTTCCGTCTGCGAACGAGTGAGGAAGACAGGAGCTACCAGCGCGATGCGCGAGCGGACACATAAATCGGTCATCTACTCATGCTCCTGCGGGCTCGCGGACGAAGATCGTGCTCCGCTCGTACGGAAAGAGCTCCCAAGCCGGGGTGTGCATGGCCGCCTCAAACTCGTCTCGGAAGTACTGGATGGCTGAGGTGATCGGCGAGGTCGCGCCGTCGCCGAGGGCGCAGAAGGACCGGCCGAGAATGTTGTCGCAGAGATCGAGCAGCTTCTCGATGTCGCCCTCCTGTCCGCGGCCGGCCTCCATCCGCATCAGAATCTGGACCAGCCACCACGTACCCTCGCGGCACGGGGTGCACTTGCCGCACGACTCGTGCTTGTAGAACTCGGTCCAGCGCAGCACGGTGCGGACGACTGAGGTTGTCTCGTCGAAGCACTGCAGCGCCTTGGTTCCGAGCATCGACTTCACACTGGCGACGGCCTCATAGTCCAGCGGAACGTCCAGGTGGGCGTCGGTCAGCATCGGCGTCGAGGAGCCGCCTGGTGTCCAGAACTTCAAGCGATGCCCCTCGCGGATGCCGCCGGCAAGATCAAGAAGCTGGCGCAGTGTGATGCCTAAGGGCGCTTCGAACTGTCCGGGATTGGCAACGTGACCCGACAGCGAGTAGATGGTCATTCCTTTGGACTTCTCAGTGCCCATTGCGGAGAACCAGTCGTCACCATTGGCGATGATGGATGGCACCGAGGAGATCGACTCCACGTTGTTGATCACCGTCGGACAGGCGTAGAGGCCCGCGATGGCAGGGAATGGGGGCCGCAGCCGTGGCTGGCCACGCCGGCCCTCCAGCGAGTCCAGCAAAGCGGTCTCCTCGCCGCAGATGTAAGCGCCTGCACCCGCATGCACGATGATCTCCAAGTCGTACCCGCTGCCCAAGATATTGGCGCCGGCGTAGCCAGCCGAGTACGCCTCCCGGACCGCCTGCTGCAGTCTGCGTACTACATGCAGCACCTCGCCTCGGACGTAAATAAAAGCGTGGTTGGCGCGGATCGCGTACGCGGAGATGATCACTCCCTCGATGAGGGTATGCGGCGAGGCCATCATCAGCGGGATGTCTTTGCAGGTCCCGGGCTCGGATTCATCGGCGTTGACCACGAGGTACTTGGGCTTCGGGTTGTCTTGCGGGATGAAGCTCCACTTCATCCCGGTCGGAAAGCCAGCTCCGCCGCGCCCGCGCAGGCCGGAGTCCTTCACCAGGGCCACGACCTCCGCCGGTTCCATCTGCAGCGCCGATCGCAGGGCGCCATATCCGCCACGGAGTTCATAGTTGGTGAGCTTCCAGGCGCGCTCGTCTCCCCAGTTGGCCGTGAGCACAGGCGTCAGAAGGCCATGTGCTGCATCGATGTCGGTCACCGGCCCCCCTCATCTGGTCGGTCCGCTCTGTGCTCTGGTTTGGGAGCCGTCCAGCCACGCTCCTCAGCAATGCGCAAGCCAACCAGCGACGGGCCGGTGGCAGCGGGTCCCTCGTCGGCTCGTCCGTCCGGGAAGCCTGCGAGCACCCGCTCGGCTTCCTTCCAGGTACAAACCCGGGCGCCGCGAGTGGATTGCACTTCGGTCCCTGACCGCAGCTGGTCAACCAGATCCATCGCCGTTTCCGGCGTCATGTTGTCGAAGAACTCCCAGTTGACCATCACCACCGGCGCGAAGTCGCATGCGGCGTTGCACTCCACGTGTTCCAGGGTGATCTTGCCGTCCGCAGTGGTCTCGTCGTTGCCAATCCCTAAATGATCTTGGAGTTTCGCGTACACCTCATCGCCGCCCATGATCGCGCAGAGTGCGGTGGTGCAGACGCCGACGTGGTACTCCCCAACCGGGCGTCGCTTATACATGGTGTAGAAGGTCGCGACGCCACTGACGTCAGCCGCGGTCAGGCCCAAGATGTCAGCACACGCCTTAATCCCAGCCGGCGTCACCCGGCCCTCCACGCTCTGCACGAGGTGCAACATGGGCAGCAGCGCCGAGCGAGCCTCCGGATACCGCGCCGCGATCGACCGCATCTCCTCCAGCGTCGCCTCAGTGATCTTGGTCTCCAGGACGTCGTAATCCAGACTCGGCTCATCGAAGTGCGTGACAAAGTGCCCGTGCCCGACCAGCTCCTCCGAGGCCACATCCCCGCCCGCATGCCCATTTGGCGACGGCGGCAGCGGCTCGAGCGGATTGCTCATGCTCCCACTCCCAACCTCGTGTCGACCTGGGCGCTGACGGCCCACGTAATAGCCCCAGCCGACGCATTGCAGGGCGGATGGCCCGCTTGGCCGAGCCGAAGCGGTCGCCGCTCCCCGCCGACTGGGCCGGGTTGTGGCATGCGGCCAAACGCACCGTATGGAGGGTCGGGGAGGGCCGCTCGGGCGGGCGTAGCAAACCTAAGATGCTTGAATTCGGACCGCCCGCGGACCGCACCAGACTGGCCAACCCAAGACGCACGTTTGCCTAGCCCGCCCGAGCGGTCCTCCCCGGCTCTGAGTCCCAAAGCGCAACAGGAGTGGGGCTGCATTACCGATCCACCCCGCCCATGACCGGATCAAGGCTCGCCACGGCCACGACCACATCCGACACCATCGCGCCCTCGCACATCACCGGCATAGCTTGCAGGTTGGTGAAGCTCGGATCGCGGAAGTGGGCGCGGAACGGCCGGGTTCCGCCGTCCGAGACCACGTGGGCGCCCAATTCACCGCGCGGACTCTCAATGGGCACATAGGCCTGGCCCGGCGGGACCTTAAAGCCTTCGGTGACCAGCTTGAAGTGATGGATCAGCGCCTCCATCGACTGGCCCATGATGTGCTTGATGTATTCGTTGGAGTTGCCCATGCCGTCGGAGCCGATCGACAGCTGCGCCGGCCAAGCGATCTTCTTGTCGGCGATCATGATCGGCGCGCCGCGCATCTTCTCCAGCCTCTCGACGCATTGTTCGATGATCTTGAGGCTCTCCCACATCTCGTTCAACCGGATCCGGAATCGCCCATAGGCGTCCATGGTGTCCCAGGTCTGCACCTCGAAGTCGTAGGTTTCGTATCCGCAGTAGGGCTGCTTCTTGCGCAGATCCCAGTCGTACCCGGTCGCCCGTAGCGGTGGCCCCGTGATGCCCAGAGCCAGGCAGCCAGCAAGATCGAGATAGCCGACGCCAGAGAGCCGGGCTTTGAAGATCGGGTTCTCGTTGCAGAAGGCTGCGTACTCCGGCAGGTGCTTCCGCATCCACACCACAAGATCTTTGACAAAATCCAGCGCCTTGTCTGGCAGATCCTGGGCAACGCCGCCAGGTCGGATGTAGGCGTGATTCATCCTCAGACCCGTGATCAACTCGAAGGCGTCCAGCACCTTCTCCCGCTCGCGGAATCCGATGGTCATCACGGTGAGCGCGCCGATCTCCATGCCACCGGTCGCGATGCATACCAGGTGGGAGGAGATGCGATTCAGCTCCATCATCAGTACCCGAATGACATTGGCCTTCTCGGGAATCTCGGCCTCGATATCGAGCAGCCGCTCGACGCCCAGGCAGTACGTGGTCTCCTGGTAGAGGGGTGAAAGGTAGTCCATCCGAGTGCAGAAGGTGACGCCTTGGGTCCAGTTACGGAACTCCATGTTCTTTTCGATGCCGGTGTGCAGATAGCCAACGCCGCAACGGGCCTCGATGACGGATTCGCCTTCCAATTCCAAGATCAGCCGGAGCACACCGTGCGTAGAAGGGTGCTGTGGGCCCATGTTCACCACGATGCGCTCGTCACCGCGCTCGGCCTGCTCCGACACGATGGAGTCCCAGTCCTGGCCGGTGACGGTGTAGACGTGACCCTCAGCGGCGTCGGCAGCCGCACCGTAGGGATCCTCCTCTGAGCCCGCCGCAGGCCCGGCGGTCCGCTCGTCGGTCGTGCTCACGAGTACGACCTCCTTTGGTCTGGGGGTGGGATGGTCGCACCCTTGTACTCCACCGGGACGCCGCCGAGGGGGTAGTCCTTGCGCTGCGGGTGGCCCGGCCAGTCGTCAGGCATCAAGATCCGGGTGAGCGCGGGATGGTCGTCGAAGATGATGCCGAACATGTCGTAGGTCTCGCGCTCGTGCCAGTCGGCGGTTGGGTAGGTCGCCACCACCGATGGGATGTGCGGGTCGCTGTCGGGTGCGGAGACTTCAAGCCGAATGCGGCGGTTGTGGGTCATTGACTGCAGGTGATAGACCGCGTGCAGCTCCCGCTCCTTGTCTGCTGGATAGTGCACTCCGGACACGCTGCTACAGAACTCAAAACGCAAGTGAGCGTCGTCTCTGAGGTACCGGACCAGCTCTGCCAGGTGCTGCCGCTCGACGTGGAAGGTGATCTCGCCGCGGTAGATGACGACCTTGGTGATCACGTCGCTGAAGTTGGGAACCAGCGCACCGATCCGTTCATAGACCTGATCCCACCAGCCACCGAAGGGCGGGCTGGCCGCACCTGGAAATTCCACCACGCTGGTCAGGCCGCCATACCCGGAGGTGTCGCCGCTGCCCTTGACGCCGAACATGCCCTTCCGGACCTCCAGCACCTCCGCGGTCGGCTCGGCGGCAGCTAGTTGAGCTTCGTCCTCCTCCGCCGCGGTTGCACCAGAACCGACGTCGGGCGCCTCTCCCGTCAGGGACTCCGGCTTCGTTTCGGCGTCCGGCTCGGATTCGCCGTCCGCCACCGCGCCCTTGATCGGCGCCTTTTCGTCAGACTCTTTGTGCAGCGACTCGGCGGGCTCAGGCCCAGCGTCATCCGACTCTGGCTGGACGTCCTCAGACTCTGGCTGTACGTCCTCGGGCTTGGGCGGCGGAGCCTTGCGCGTCCGCTTCCGAGGCGGCCGGCGCGGGGTGCGTGCAGTCATCGAAGCAGACCCTTCTGCTCAATGAGAGCGGGCGCTTCCAGCTGCTGCTGCTCCGCCTCCTGCGCGGCGATGGCGGCGTCGAGGCCGATCGGGGTGTGCTGCACCTTCTCGCGCAGCTTGAACATCGCGTCGATCAACATCTCCGGCCGCGGCGGACAGCCGGGCAGGTACATGTCGACGGGAACGACATGGTCCACGCCCTGCACGATCGCGTAGTTGTTGAACATTCCGCCGGTGCTGGCGCACACGCCCATGGCGAGCACCCATTTCGGGTTTGCCATCTGATCGTAGATCTGGCGCAGCACCGGCGCCATCTTCTGGCTCACCCGGCCGGCGACGATCATCAGGTCGGCTTGCCGGGGCGAGGCACGGAACACTTCCTGTCCCCAGCGGCCGGAGTCGTAACGTGGCGCGCCGTAGGTCATCATCTCGATGGCGCAGCAGGCCAGACCGAAGGTGGCAGGCCAAAACGCCGCGCTCCGCATGTAGCCGAACAGATTCTCAACGGTGGTCAACAGCACACCGCTGGGAAGCTTTTCCTCGAGGCCCATCTCAGCCAACACTCCTAGTTGCTTGCATTCTCAATCCCAATCCAGCCCACCCCGCCGTAGCACGTAGAAGTAGGCGATGAAGACCGCGCCGATAAACAAGATCATCTCGACCAGCGCGAACGTGCCCATCAGGTCAAACGCCACAGCCCACGGATAGAGGAAAACGATCTCGATGTCGAAAACGATGAACAGCATGGCGGTGATGTAGTACTTAACCGGGAACCGGCCGCCGCCCACCGGCTGCGGCGTCGGCTCGATGCCGCATTCATACGAGTCGTACTTGGCTCGGTTGTACCGCCCAGGGCCCACCAGCACGCTCGTCAGAATGGTCAGCGCGACGAACCCCGAGGCAATCGCCAGCAAGATCACGATTCCGATGTACGGACTCACCAGCTAGCTCCCCTTTCCCACGTCATACACAGTGATCATGCGGCCGGGGCAATCCTGGACAACGAGTTGATCAACTTGTCCATCGCGTCGCCGTCCTTGGCATCGGTCAGGTTGGCGAGCAGCTTCAATGTGAACCGCATCAAGGTCCGGCGAGGCAGCCCGTACGTCGTGCACACTCGCATCACGCGCGGATGGCCGATCAGCTTCACGAAGGCGCGACCCAACGTGTAGTAGCCGCCAAGCTCCGCCTTCAGCCTTGCGGGATAGGACTGCAGCGCCCGCTCCGCAGCTGGGCTGCCAGGCCCCCGCTCGTGCGCCTCGGCCATCGCGGTTGCTGCGATCTCAGCGGACTCCATGGCGTAGGCGATGCCCTCGCCATTGAAGGGATTGATCATGCCCCCAGCATCACCGACCAGCAGCAGACCGCGCCCATAGTGTGGCTGGCGGTTGAAGCCCATGGGGAGCGCCGCTCCTCGCACCGGGGTGATCATGTTCTTGCTCCGAAAACCCCAATCCTCCGGTGTGTTCTCCAGCCAGCGCCTGAGCAGATCCTTGTAGTCAGTCTTTCCGAAAGCCGACGAGGTGTTCAGGATGCCGAGACCGACGTTGCAGGTGCCGTCGCCCATGCCGAAGATCCACCCATATCCGGGCAGCAGTGCGCTCTTGCCGGGCTTGCCCTCCCATAACTCCAGCCACGACTCCAGATAGTCGTCGCGGTGTCGTGGACTGGCGTAGTAGGTACGCACAGCTACGCCGAGGGGCCGGTCTTCGCGCCGATTCAGCCCCATAGCCAGGCTCAGCCGGGTCGAGTTTCCATCCGCCGCGACGATCATCGGGGCGGTGAACCGGCGGCCGTCCTTGGTGCGGACTCCAACGGCGCGGTCGGTGCGCGAGTCGATGATCGGCTCGACCACATTACTGAGCTCATACAGCGAGGCGCCGGCCGCTACCGCATGGCGGGCCAGCAATTCGTCGAAGTCGGCGCGCGGCCTGACCACTCCGTAGGAGGGGAAGTCGGCAAGATCAGGCCACTCCAGCTGGAAGGGACGCTCGCCGCCGTAAATCCGCAAGCCTTTGTTGTGCAGCCAGCCGGCCTCTTCGCCAGTGTCAATGCCGAGTCGAATGAGCTGCCGTGTGCCGCGTGGCGTGAGGCCATCACCGCAGACCTTCTCGCGTGGGAATCGGCTCTTCTCCAACAGAGAGACACAGAGCCCCTGGCGAGCAAGGTGCGTGGCGGTGGCGGAGCCAGCTGGACCGGCGCCGACAACGACAACGTCGGCGTCGATGACAGGCCCCGTCGAATGATCGCGCACGTCAGGTTCCGCGTACGGGCCAGGCCCGTTCGTGGCGACCGACATGACGACTCCTGAAGTCTCCCCGGGGACTTAGTGAAAAACTTCACTAAGTCTTCATGCAGAGTCTACGACTTCCCGCGGACGGCTCGGTGTGTTGGGTCCAAAGAGCGTCAACACACCTTAGATCTCAAGCATGGAAGGAAGCTGCGAGCGGCGGAAATCGCGCGCCGCCGCACGGAGGAGGAGGGAGCGGAGGCGTTTTTCCTCTGCGTGCGACGACGACGGCTGCGGATTCTCGATGTTCGCGCCGCCGATCTGCAGGATGAGATGACGGAACAACGCTTCTCCGTTCCGTCAGCTCCGACGAAGACGGCGGCAACCCAGCGAACATCGCAGCGAGCGGAGCGAGCAATCAAATACAGCGCGATGCGCGAGCAGCTTGGAAACACAGAACAAGAAGATTTAGGCATCGCTGTCGTTGCGTAAATCTCCCGCATCCAACTGGATGTCGAAGCTCGCCGGCAGACGGACAGCGCCGAAGTAGTGGGCCTCGCCGCGCTCCCAAAATCGCGCCCAGTCCGGATCGTTCTGCCGCTCGAGGTACCGACGGGCCCGAGTCTTCGGATCGACGCCGAGGTAGACCGTGACATCCACCAGATCTCTGAGCTCGGGGCGGGCGGCGTACACGCCGTCCACGATGATCACATCAGCGGCGCCAATGGTCTTCGGCGGCGCGAGCCGGCCGTCGTCGGCCTCCCAGTCGTAGGGCTGACAGGTGGCTGACTCCCCGGCTCGCAACGGCAGCAGTGCCTCGTCGCGCAGCCGCTCCCAATCGATCACGGCATCGACCACCGCGACATCGGACATCGCCTCCCGCTGGGCCACGCTCAGCGTTGGCAACGTGTTCCGATAAAAGTCGTCGCCTTCGACGACTGCAGCCCTCGCCCGAAGTGCGACTGCGGTTGCCAAGATCGACTTACCCGCACAGCTTGGGCCGTCAATGGCTATCACAACCGGCCGGTGAAGCCCGGCCTGGCGCTCGGCGGCCAGCTCGAGAATGGCTGACACGGCTGCTGAGGACTGCAGCTGCCAGGCGAGTCGTTGTTCGGGCGTGTCGATGTCCCAGAGCTCGACCGGCGCGAGCTCCTGGATGACCAATCCGGGTCGGAGGGCATCGAGCAGCCGGCGCGCCGAGACCCCGGCAGCACCACCTGGCCCGGCAGCTGCGACCAAGGCACGGGCCGCAGCTGGGCGTAACGCCAGCTGGAGCGGCTGTTCTTGACCATGTGCATCAACACCGACAACCGCTTCGGTGTTGGGCTCGCTCTCCAAGCGGCTGAGCAGAGTGCCCGCGGCTTGACCACCAAGCGGCGCATCCGCAGGTAGCACGACGATGACGTCAGTGGGCTCAGCGAGCGCTCGGCGAACCCCGGCCACCAGCGCTGCCGCCGGTCCCCCGCCGGGTGGATCCTCCGAGGTGAAAATCACCGGTCGGGCCACCTTCCGCACCGCGCCGACCACCACAACCGCTACCTGCTCCGGCAATGAGGCAAGCGTTCGGTCGAGCAGCGGCATGCCGTCCACCTGCTCAGCCAGCTTGTCCGGAGCGAAGCGCTGCGACGCGCCACCCGCGAGGACAATCGCAGTGACGCGCCGCAGTGAAGGGTGGTTACTCGTCAGGATCAGCGCTGTTGTCGCGGAGTACCCGCTCGCCCGTGCTGTTCACACGAGCGGTCGTCTTGGCAGCAGCCGAAGTGACCAAGTCGGCGTCGCTCCTCATGAGTTCGAAGTTGGCGACGTAGTCCCCATGAACCCGTGCGGTAATTGGGTCTCTGGAGTCGATACGCAGCATGACCTCGTTGCTGTCCCGCAGGCTGGTTTTGGTCAGGTTCTGTGAGGCGGTGTAGACCGGCTTCTGACTGACGCCCTGATACACACCGTCAATCAACAGGTATTTGCTGTGCGGGTAGCGGCCATTGTTGCGACCGTCGTAGACGCCTATCTTCTTGCTGCTGAGCAACTCTGTCGCGACTTCGCTCTCGACGTTGTCGGCGGGGTAAACAACCTCGATGAGGCAACCCTGCTTGGCCAGCTCTGTGAGCTTCTCAGCGAGGTAGAGACGCAGCGATGTCCAGTAATAGGTCGAGAGCTTGATCACAGTCTTGCCGCCGGAGCCGTAGCCTTTCGCTGCGCCGGTGCAGCTGACATCGGACAGCACGTTGTAGAACGTGTCGGACTTGGCCGAGGAACCGGCGCGCGGGAAGAAGTACTCCTTGTACGGACCGCTTTCCGCGGCGTGGTAGTAGTCGGTGTTCGTCTTGTCAGGCAGCATGTCCTTGAAGTTGTCAACGTTCGCGTCGTACAGCGTCTTGTTGTTGGCGACTGTATAGGTGTTGTTCCACGACCCGCTGATACCGGTCTCCGCCGGGTTCGCCGATGAGATCATCGACACGTACTTGGCGTCTCCAGCTCGCGAGAACAAGTAGAGCTTGGAGTGGATGAACGAGGCCTTGCTCGACATGCAGCTGTACTTGCATGTCCGGATGTAGGAGGACTTGCCCTTGTCGGTGCCGAGCTCTTTCTTCAATTGCTTGATTTGATCAGTCTCGGTGTGACTGTCAATCAGCAGGCGCACCTGCACGCCGCGATCATGCGCATCAATCAAGGCGTCTGCCATGGGCTGCCAGCTGAAGGAATAGGCGACGAACCGAATGATCGAGCCGGCCGGCACGCTGCCTACCGCCGCCATGATCGGATCCATCACAGCGCGCTGCTGGGTACGCGATCCGTTCGGGATGTTGAAGAGTGCGCCGGTCGGCGGCGTGTATGCCTTGGCTTGCGCCGGCGGCACGATCACCACCCCAAGCGCGAGGACCGTGAGCGCGACAACGGCTCGAACGAGCTTTTTCATGAAGAACTGAACCCCCGAAATTCAGTGATGGAAAGACCCGACCTATCCCGTTGCCGGCTCCCGGTCCCGCCGCGTGGCTACCCCTTCTCGTGCCCGCAGGCAGCCTGCACGCTAACACGCTCGCAAGCAGCGAATCTGGGGAAATCTGAGGCGTATCCCGACACCGCCGGACGACACGCCGGGTCTATACGAACTTGTGATCAGACCGGCCCCAAACGCCTATGATCACGGCCTGATAACGGGTCTCCTGGCGGCTCCGAGCTGGCCAGTAATACTGGCTTCTGTGAAGGCACTGTGGGTGCTGCCGGCCGCCGTGGTGTTGGTCGCCTGCACTGTTGGCGAGCCCGCTGCCCCGCCGGAGGTCTCATTCCCAACGGCAACTGTCACAGCAGCGCCGACGCAGTCACCCTCCACGAGTGCGGCTCGGCCAAGCACCACCCCGACGCCCAAGGCGACGCAGACGCCAAAGCCGCCGCATCCGATCTCGGTGCAGGCGTTGATCAACAAGAAGTACGACGGTCGCAACCTCAAGGTCGGTCGGCTGCTGGCGGACTACGGCGCATACAAGCGCTACATCATCACCTACCGGGGTGACGGGCTGAGGATCTCGGGCGTGATGAACGTCCCGGACGGCAAGGGTCCGTTCCCGGTCCTGGTGCTCAACCACGGGTACATCGATCCCGACACCTACTTCCCTGGCCAGGGCATGCCGCGCGAACACGACTATCTGGCACGGCACGGCTACGTCGTGCTCCACACGGACTATCGAGGTCATGCTTCCTCTGACAACGACAAGAACGTGGACTACGAGCTTCGGTTGCCCTACGCGGTCGACACCATCAACGCCGTCAAGGCGGTCAAGTCCTCAAAGCTGCGGTTCCTGGACAAAGATCGGGTCGGCTGGCTCGGACGCTCCATGGGCGGTGGTGTCACCTTGAACGCGCTGGTGGCCCAGCCGGGCCTCGTCGATGCCGCCGTCATCTACGCTTCCGTGAGCTCAATGGCCGCCGACAACTGGAAGCAGTTCTACCGACCATCGGAAGATCGGTCACGGACCAACCGACGGATTGCGCGGACGTACGGGCTGCCAGACGAATCGCCCGAATTTTGGCGCGCCGCCTCGCCCCGGCCGTACTTCGATCGGATCACCGAGCCGCTGCTGGTTCACCACGGCATTCAAGACGACACCTGTCCGATCCGCTGGTCAGAAGCGACGGTCAAGGCGCTCAAGGCGGCGGGCAAAGACGTCACCTTCGTCCGATACCGCGGAGAGGGCCACACCTTCGAGCGTCAGTGGCAACGCTCAATCGAGCGGACAGTGTCCTTCTTCGACAAGCACCTGGACTAGTGCCCTGGACTAGCCGAGCGAGTCCCGCATGGGTATCAGCTTGGCGTTCGACTCCGCCAGCTCGGCGGCTGGGTCAGATCCGGCGACGATTCCACAGCCGGCAAACAGCCGGATCTGGTGTGGGTCGGTCTCGCTCAGTTGACCGCAGCGGAGGGCGATCGCCCATTCGCCGTCGCCATTGGCGTCGATCCAGCCCACCGGTCCGGCGTAGCGCTCGCGATCCAGATGCTCCAGCTCGGCGATCAGCGATCGTGCACTGTCGGTGGGCGTCCCACAGACCGCGGCGGTCGGATGCAGTGCCGCGGCAAGTGCCAGAGATGCCACACCCTTGTCGGCAACCCCAGTGATGTCAGTCGCCAGGTGCAGCACGTTGGGCAACTGAAGCACGTAGGGCGCATCGGGCACATTCATGCCCGAGCAGAAGGGCGTCAGTGCCCGGGCCACGGAGCGAACCGCGTACTCGTGCTCCTCCAGGTCCTTGCTCGATTGAGCCAGCGCCGCCGCCAGGTTGAGATCATGATCAGCATCACTGGAACGGCGGATGGTGCCGGCCAACACCCGGGAGGTGGCCAGGCCAGCTTCACGCTTCACCAGCATCTCGGGCGTCGCTCCAACCAGGCCGTCGACCGAATAGGTCCAGCACTGCGCATAATTCTCGGCGAGTCGGGCGGCAATCCAGCGCACGTCGATGTCGTTCTCAGCGAAGGCGAGCAGGTCGCGGGCAAGCACCACCTTCTCCAGTTCTCCGTCGCCGATGCGGCGTACGGCCTCAGCAACCGCAGCCTCCCACTCAGGTCCGCTTAACCCACCATCACCAAAAGTGACGTTGCGCGGCCGTTCGGCTGGAGTCGGCCTGCCGGATTCGACTCCGTCGGCAGGGACGAGTCCGATCTCGGTCATCCAGGTCTGACCATTTCGCCGCCCGACGACAATCTGCGGCACGATGAGGCTTGATCGACCAGCTGAATTCGCGGGATCGAACAGGAAACTGCCGTACGCCATCAGGCCGGCGCCCGCAATCGGCTGGCCCAGCTCGGCGGTTACCTCAACCTGAGCGACTAGGTCCGACCACCACTCGGCCGCCTCCGCGATGCTCGTGGGCTTCAGCCGAACTACTTCCCCCCAGCCGACGAGGCCATCGCCATGGCGCAACCAGACGTAGCTGTCCTTGGGCGGAAGAAGGGCTAACAGGGAACCCGGATCCTCGATGGCATGCGTCCGCACGTGGAGCCGCGGCGGAACCGGAGCCGACGAGGTCACGGGGCACAGCGTAACTGTGGCTCGGGGGCGCGACCAATGTGAACCGGCACTGGGACCCCAATTTGTGATTGCTTTCACAAATTGTTTTTGTTCGCTCGCGCCCGAGCGTGCGCTGGGAGCTACTGTCTTCCTCCCTCCCAGGCACGGCGGGATTCCCCGACAATCTGGATCACAGCACGCTCCCGCAGTGCCTGCTCGATCGTCCAGACAGCAGCGGCGCCCGCTCTACCCGACGCTCGCGGACTCGATTCGTGTCCGCTCCTTTCTAGTGCGGGGAGAGACGCGTTGATACTGGCTCTATGGCCAAGGCGTCGCAGGATCAGGTGGTGACCGTCGAGGGTCGGACGATCAAGCTCACCAACCTGGACAAGGTGCTCTATCCGACCACCCGAACGACCAAGGCCGACGTCTTGT
>DATLPF010000045.1:0-3616 GCA_035535875.1 Propionibacteriaceae bacterium | reverse complement strand
CAACCTGACCTACGAGGGCGTGATCCCCAAGATCCAGAAGTCGATGCTCGCCAAGGACGTCGACGCGATGCAGCCGCACATCCGCGCCTTCGTGGAACGCGCAATCACCTTCACGACCTGTCCTGACTGTGACGGCACCCGCCTCGGCAAAGAGGCTCGGTCGTCGAAGATCAAGGGGAAGGACATCGCCGCCGTCTGTTCAATGCAGCTCACCGACCTGGCGGACTGGGTCCGGGACCTCGACGAGCCGTCTGTCGCACCGTTGCTCGGCGGGCTGCAGCACCTCCTCGATGCGTTTGCGGAGATCGGCCTTGGCTATCTCTCGCTCGACCGCCCGTCAGGCACGCTGTCCGGGGGAGAGGCACAGCGCACGAAGATGATCCGCCACCTCGGTTCGTCGCTCACCGACGTCACCTACGTCTTCGACGAGCCCACGATCGGCATGCACCCCCATGACATCGAGCGGATGAACAACCTCCTCCTGCAGATGCGAGACAAGGGCAACACCGTGCTCGTGGTGGAGCACAAGCCCGAGACCATCGCCATCGCCGACCACGTCGTCGACCTCGGCCCCCGCGCCGGTACGGCGGGAGGCACCGTCTGCTTCGAGGGCACCGTGGAAGGCCTGAGGCGGAGCGACACCATCACCGGTCGTCATCTCGACGATCGGGCAAGCCTCAAGGAATCGGTGCGCTCGTCCTCCGGCACGCTCGAGGTGCGCGGAGCGTCAACGCACAACCTCCAGGATGTGGACGTCGACATCCCGCTCACGGTTCTCTGTGTGATCACAGGTGTCGCTGGCTCCGGCAAGAGCTCGCTGATCCACGGCTCGGTCTCCGGCCGCGACGGCGTGGTACTGATCGACCAGGGCGCGATCCGCGGTTCGCGACGCAGCAACCCGGCCACCTACACCGGCCTGCTCGACCCGATCCGTAAGGCGTTTGCGAAGGCCAACGGCGTGAAGCCGGCGCTGTTCAGCTCCAACTCCGAGGGCGCTTGCCCGAGCTGCAACGGCGCGGGCGTCATCTACACCGAGCTGGGCATCATGAACACCGTCGAGTCCACCTGTGAGGAGTGCGAGGGGAAGCGGTTCCAGGCGTCGGTGCTGGAGTACACGCTGGGCGGCCGGAACATCGCCGAAGTGCTCGCGATGCCGATGACCGAGGCTGAGGAGTTTTTCGGCGAGGGTGAGGCACGCACCCCGGCGGCCCACAAGATCCTCGACCGGCTGGCCGACGTCGGGCTCGGCTACCTCAGCCTCGGCCAGCCGCTCACCACACTGTCCGGTGGCGAGCGGCAGCGGCTGAAGCTGGCCACCCAGATGGCTGAGAAGGGCGACGTCTACGTCCTCGACGAGCCGACCACGGGACTCCACCTCGCCGACGTTGAGCAGCTGCTCGGCCTGCTCGACCGGCTCGTCGACTCCGGCAAGTCGGTCATCGTCATCGCGCACCACCAGGCGGTCATGGCACGGGCCGACTGGATCATCGACCTTGGCCCCGGCGCCGGCCACGACGGCGGCCGGATCGTCTTCGAAGGCACGCCCGCCGACCTCGTCGCCACCCGCTCCACCCTCACCGGCGAGCACCTCGCGGCCTACGTGGGTACCTGACTGAGGCCCCTCGCGGACACCGTAAGACGAGTTCTCTCATCTGTTTCGACTCGTCTTCCGGTCAGTTGTCCGATAAGTGACATTATGTCATTTTGAATTGGTGGGCACCCTTGCCGGCGCAGGCGCCGCTAGCCGCTCCCCCATGAACGTTCGGCCGACGGTGTTTGGCGGGCACCGGATGCCAGAAAACCGTGCCTGGGATTCACCGACTGACCGGCAGTTCGGTTCGAGACGCGGCCTGATTGTGGAGCAATGACGGCTTCCGCCGTTGGGCCTTGAGTCAAAGGATCCTCGTGACTCGAACCGCCCCTAACATCTGACGAAAGTGTCAACCGCAACTTGACACCCGATCCCCTGACTACCCCTAGGAGCGACGACCCTTCACAACGGTAGCGGCCGGTTCTCCACGACACTCTTCATGACGAGGGTGGAGCTGATGCGCTGGACGCCCGGGAGGGTGGCGAGGCGCTCGTCGTAGAGCTTCTGAAAGGCGGGCAGATCGGCGGTGATGACGCGCAGCAGGTAGTCGGGCTCGCCGAAGAGCCGTTGGGCTTCCCGGACGTGAGGGATGGCAGCGACAGCCTGTTCGAAGGCGTCTACGGTGGCCCGATCTCCACCGCGCATGGTGACGAAGACCAGAGCCTCGAAGGTGAGGCCGAGAGCGTCGGCGTCGAGGTGCGCGTGGTAGCCGCTGATTGCGCCGGAGCGTTCCAAGGCCCGCAGCCGGCGGTGGCAGGGCGAGAGGCTGAGACCAACTCGCTCCGCGAGTTCGGTGAGGGTCAAGCGCCCATCCTGTTGGAGCTCGGCAAGGATCTGCCGATCTATCCGGTCCATATCCTTGATCCTTCCTCAACAACTGTGTGCCGCCGAAAACATTGGAAACACATTTGGGCCGTCCTCCCCTAATCTTTCTCGCCTAGCAAGTCAAAGGGCCCCATCGAGGTTCGGCAAAGCGAAGGAGAAGGTCATGGCGGGCGCTACGGTCGCCGCGTTCTGGGCGGTGTCTTTCCTCTTCGTGATGACGCCGGGAGCGGACTGGGCGTACGCGATCGCGGCTGGGCTCCGGCATCGGGTGGTACTGCCCGCAGTCGCTGGGTTGCTGGCGGGCCATCTGCTGGCCACAGCGGTGGTGGCGGCCGGGGTGGGCGCACTGGTGACCCGGCTGCCGATGGTCTTGACCGTGCTGACGGCGGTAGGTGCGGCGTACCTGGTGTGGCTGGGGATCGGCATGCTGGCACACCCGGCAGCGCCCCAAGCCCATGCCGAGGAGTCGGCTGGCTCGTGGGTGCGGCTGGCAGCGAAGGGCGCGGGCATCAGCGGGCTTAACCCGAAGGTGTTCTTGCTGTTCTTGGCTCTGCTGCCGCAGTTCACCGACCCGAACGCTCGCTGGCCGCTCTCGGTGCAGATCGTGGTCCTGGGGTTGGTCCATGTGGCCAGCTGCGCCGTCATCTATACCGGGGTTGGCACGGGCGCGCGGCGGGTGCTGCGGGCACGGCCCGACACAGCGCGTACGGTGACCCGCTTCTCCGGTGCCGCGATGATCGTAATCGGCGTGGTGCTACTGGCAGAGCAACTGATCGGTTGAGTGCGGGCCCTGACTGAGGAGAGCTATGGAAGACACGACAGAACTAGAACCGGCAGCCCCGAAGATTCAGGCGCGCATCAGGGCGAGTTTCGAACGCCAGAGCTTGATGCGTCATCTCGGCGCACGCATCGGACACGTTGGACCAGGATGCGTGCACATCGTGTTGCCCAGCCGGCCCGAAGTGAACCAGCAACACGGCTACATCCATGCGGGCGCCACCAGCGCCATCGCCGACAGCGCGGGCGGCTACGCAGCGTTCACGTTATTTCCTGAGAACACTTCGGTCCTCACCGTCGAGTACAAGATCAATTTTTTGGCACCTGCCGTCGGCGATCACATTGAGGCTGTCGGAAGAGTCCTCAAGTCAGGGCGAACGCTCACCGTGTGCCAACTCGAGGTGTTCGCAGTCCAGGGCTCGG
>DATLPF010000044.1:0-5131 GCA_035535875.1 Propionibacteriaceae bacterium | reverse complement strand
GGCTTCGCGCGGCCGAAATCGTGCCGGCGGCCGCTGATCAGCAGCCAGAAGGTCAGTGCGACCTCGCCGACGAAAGTGAACGCGCCGATGCTGATCGAGTAGTCGCGGAGCACCACGACACCGAAGCCGTCGGCGAGGTATCCAAGCCCGGCGACCACAAGCAGGACGCCGAAGACCTTCGGCATGAAACCGGATCGATAAGCCAGGTAGCCGATCACCAACAGGTGAACGCCGAAGATGATCAAGGCTACGTGCCAGATCGTGTCGTAGGCATAGATCGAGCGCAGCGCTTGGTCTGGATCACCCAGGAGCCCAAGGGCGAGGACCAGCTGGATGATGGCCACCAGGTAGACGGTCGCATAGACGACTCGAAACCAGGCGGCCATGATCGAAAGACTCCGATTGACGGGCTCGAAAAGTCTCAGCAGCGCAGCCGCCACGACGATATCGAGGATCACCACCAAGATCAGGCCGGCGATGCCCCAACGGAACACCCCCTCCGAACCGACGATGTCCTGCGCGGTTCGCCCCGCATCTCCCGGCGTGACCAGGGCTCCAACGGCACCAAAGACGGCCAATGGGGCTAGCACAGTCATCAACGCCAGGGCAAGACCCGCGGTCAGACTGGCGCTGCGCAGCGATTGGGTGTCGAGATTCCTCTCGTGGTCCGTGTCGTGGTAAGCGACGTTATCGGTGTCGTGATTCATCGTTGGGTCTCCTCAGATTTGGGGTGCTGCGGGTAGCGGTCGCGAGGGTTGTCTGCGCTCAGGCCGACCAGGTCAGCGCTGACCTGCCAGAGCCGCATTGCCGCGGCTTCGTCGTAGCTGCGCGGGGAGGACTTCTTGGGTTTGCCGTTGGCGAAGTAGCGGCCCGTCACGTGGTCAAGATCGGGGGCGGAAGCCAGCTGGATCGACATGGCGGCGCCCTGCGCCGGGGTCTTCATCAAAGGCCGGAGGAATGGGATGAACACTCGCTGGACGGTGGCGGGGTCCTCAGCGCCGAACGATGTGCTGACCACGCCGGGTTGGAGTGCATTAGCCGTAACGGACTCGGCCGGCAACCTCCTGGCCAGCTCGTAGGTGAACAGAACGTTCGCGAGCTTGGATTGGTTGTAGGCCCGGGCACCCGAGTAGGACCGCATCCCTTGTATGTCGTCGAAGTCGATCCGCCCCTGGGCCTGGACGTTGGAGGAGACCGTCACTACCCGGGCCGGAGTGCTCTGGGTCAGCCGGTCCAGAAGCAGTTGGGTGAGCAGGAACGCCGCGAGGTGGTTGAGGGCCAAGGTGTACTCAAGTCCGTCGGCGGTTACATGGCGGGTGTTCCAATAGCCCCCGACGTTGTTGATCAGCACATCGATCCGGGAAAGGCGTTGCAGGACCTCCCCAGCCAGGCGCCGCACCTCACCCTGATCGGACAGATCGGCGACGAACACGTCCACCTGCCCGCCGCCGGCTGCGCGGATCTCGTCCGCTGCGCCCGCCGTGCGGCCCCGATCCCGACCAGTAATGGCGAGGTGCGCACCCATCGTGGCCAAGCCGACGGCGGTTGCCCGACCGATGCCGCCGCTGGCGCCGGTGATCAGCACCGTCTTCCCCGCCATCGGCCGGCGTTCGATCTGGTTCATAGTCGTGGCTCTCTGATTGGGTTGGGGCTAGCCTCTGATCAGGCTTGGGTGCCCCACCGGCTGTGGCGTGGCTGTGGGGGCATCGGGCTCGACGCCTTCGCCCTCATGCTGGCCTTGATCGAGACGGAATGGCGGGTATTCGTCGCGCATCAGGGCGACGTAGGCGAGGACGCGGTAGAGCCAACGGTTGATGCCAAGCAGCAGGTCGAACAGGCCGCGAGGGTACTGCCGGGTGATCAACAGGAAGAAGCCGGCGACGACCACGAGCAGGTTGAGGACTGAGTAGCCGCCGATGGGCTGGAAGCCGAAACTCCAGTCGTTCCTGGTCCACGGGTACGGGAGGAGGTCGGCGACGATGAGGCTGACGATAAGCAGGTGGGGGATGGCGAGCAGCCAGGACTTGACCAGGACCAGGCCGCGGGAAAGGTGTTCGGGGTAGTCGACGTCGAAGTCGGCTGGATAGTCGGAGCGGGCCAGGGTGAACGGCGGATAGCGGTCCGTGCCCAGAGCGGCGTAGACGTAGAACCCGACTCTCCAGTTCCATCGCAGCACGCCGACGTTGAAGTCGAACAGTGATCGCGGATAGCGGCCGGTGAACACGATGGCGAAGCCCGCGATCACGGTGGTGATCAGGAACGTGACCCACAGGAACGCCAACACGATGTAGTGCGGGATGGCCAAGAACATCTTCACCAGCCACAACCACCGTGAGAGATTCGGGTCCAGTTCGCCGGTCAGGCGGACCGGATAGCCCGCTTGTCTGGTGCTCGACGTCATTCCTGTCGGTGTCGCTGGTCTCGATGTCATTGGCTTCAGTCCTGTCGGTGCTGACTAGCGGTGGTGGTCCTGTGCGCGAGCGTTGGCACCCATGTCGAAGATCAGGTTGTTGCGCTCACATCGGAGGTGATGTCACGAGGGATGTCGTCGATGATGTGGTCGGATGGCGGGGAGCTGAATCCCTTGACGATCAGCCAGACTCCGATGAATTGCGACGGTTCCTTCGCCGACTACGCCGGAGATCCGCTTGCACGATCGCCCGCATCGTATTCGGCATGACCGGGCTGTCCGTTTCGCCCGCGTGCGCAGCCTGCCCTAGTTGAGTTCTCATGACCGCTTTCCCTGTCCTCATGGGCGCAATCATTTACCGCACTTAGTACGAATCGTACCGTACAATGTACGAAAACGCTAGGGTGTGGAGTGAGATGCCCAGATCCGTCAATGACAGTCACAAGAAGCGCGTCCCCCTCAGCCGGGAGCGGGTGTTGGCCGGCGCCATCGCCATCGCCGACACCGGCGGAGTCGGAGCGCTCACGATCCGCTCACTCGCCCAACACCTCGGCGTCAAGCCGATGACGCTCTACTACCACGTCGCCAACAAGAACGCCCTCCTCGACGGCATCGTCGACCTCGTCTTCACCGAGATCGAGCTCCCGTCGATCGACGGCGACTGGCGATCAGAGATGATTCGGCGAGCGAACTCGACCCGACGTGTGCTGAGACACCACTCCTGGGCCATCGGGCTGATGGAGTCGCGGAAGAATCCCGGTCCGGCGACCCTGCGACACCACGATGCGGTCCTCGGCGTCTTGCGCAGAGCGGGATTCTCGGTCGAGATGACCGCCCACGCCTACGCCCTGCTCGACAGCTACACCTACGGATTCGCCCTCCAGGAGGCGGCGCTGCCGTTCAACCGTCCAGATACCGCCGGCGACATCGCCGAACCGATGATGCAGCAGTTCACCGCCGACGCATACCCGCACCTGGTCGAGATGGCCACCGAGTACATCCTCCAACCCGGCTACGACTTCGGTAACGAGTTCCAATACGGGCTCAACGTCATCCTCGACGCTCTCAACAGATCGATCCCCGACGACGCCGAACTCGCCTCCTAACCGGACACCGATTGGCCATCCCACGTCTCCGTGCTAGTTGGGCCCACCGTCAAACAACTTCAGTGCTGTCGACGAAGCACCCGCCACCTCGGAACGTCCTTAACTACGGATGAGGAAATCCTGATGAGGTTGATCTTGCTGGGTCGGCGTACTTCGCGGAGGCTTCGAGCTGGCGGGGTATGGCACCGGACCGGGCCTTCCAGCGCTACGCCCCTACCGGCCGACCCAACCGTTCTTCGACGCCGATTTCATACTCCATACACTGACCGTCTTCGAGGTGCGGAAGCCACTGTGAAGAGACTGCCCGCCATTGGTCGTTTGCAGTGTCAGGTGAGCTCGAGGGCGGTGACGTCCTCACGCGTCGGCGAGGCGGGCTTCCGGGATGCTGGGCTCGAACAGCTCGATGGGATTGCCGGATGGATCCTCGAGGAGGATCTGCTTCCCGCCAACACCGTCAATGATCTCGTTGCGGAAATGAACGCCGTGTAGCCGGAGCAACTGGACCCGGTCTGCGATGTCGGCGACTTCGATGAGGAATCGGTTCCATCCCCCTGGTTGGGGGATCGTGCCGTCCGGCATTGCCTGGCCGCCGCCGCCTTGACCGCTTGGTGCACTGAGGACAAGCCGCAACTCGCCGCGATCCAACATTGCGAAAGTAGGAGCTGGGTGCATCACCTCGTGAAAGCCCAGCTCATCGCAGTAGAACGCGATCGCGACTGCGACATCGTCCACGATGTAACGGACGCTGACACTGGCCATCACATCTCCTTCATCCCGTTGATGGGCATCGTAAATCACCGCTCACGGACAAGCCGCTGACCGCCCTGGTCACGGCCTGCGGGTCGACGCTGCTCAATGAGCCTGGCATCGGTGTGGTCACCGCGCCCACCTTGCTGGCTGAGGTCGGCGAGCCCGACCACCGGGCCGGAAGCGCTGTCCTAACGCCCAGCATGGCCTGCCGATCTCGTGTGGCTTGACCCAGGGGCCGAACTCGTCTCTTACCGAGGATGAGGGCGCGCGCAACTGCCCGACAGCTGGCTCAGCCGGCACTGTCTGCACCTGCACGCCGACTCCCCGTCCGTCACGATCTGACGTATCCGCGTACGGATCGAACCTCCCCGACCTTGGGGTAGCGGTCCGGCGGCCGCTCGGGGCTCGTGGGGAACTCGAACAGATCGACCATCAGTTGCATCGGATACGCGACGCCCTGTCGCACCGTCCGCACCGGCTCGTCGTCAACGAAGAAGCGCACGTCGCCAGCCGTCCACTCGGCGGCGTACGAGTGCCAGGTGCTTGCGTCGATGCCGAGCCGCAACATCTCCATGTCGTCCACGAGCCGCGGGTCGTGGTGTGCCTTGATCCCGATGTTGACCCCGGAACCTTCGGTCTCGATCTCGCTCCCGAAGAGTTCCGCCACGCAGATCTCTCCGGAGTCGGCTGGGTCCTCCTCGAAGCCCACCAGCCAGAAGGCCAACATCACGGTCGGATCGTCACTGGCCCGCAGCGTGGCCTCGATCCGGCCCGACGCCGGCAAGAACAGGCGCCGGCTCGGCTGCTCGGACTTGACGGTCAGGTCGTCGCGGTGCCGGTGCGTTCCGGCGTCGGATCCGACCGG
>DATLPF010000043.1:0-13025 GCA_035535875.1 Propionibacteriaceae bacterium | reverse complement strand
CGATCTCGCGTCGCTCATCAAAGGTGCGATGGCGGTAGAGCCTGGAGCCCACGGAGTGCGCGCCCTCGATACCTTCATGGGCAACCGCACGCCGTACCGCGACGCTCGCCTGCGCGGGGCGGTGGTCGGTCTGACACTTGGCACAACCCGCGAGGAACTGTACCGGTCGGTCGTCGAAGCCGTCGCATGCGGAACCAAGGGCGTCATCGATTCGTTCGAGCGTGCCGGGGTGGCCTGCGACCGACTGGTCTTCTCGGGGGGCATTGTTAACAACTCGCTGTGGCAGCAAGTCACCGTCGACGTGCTGGGCCGTGAAGTCGAGATCGTCGTCGGCGACAATCTGACGCTGCGAGCATGTGCAGTGATCGGGGCGACCGGCGCGGGCTTGGTCCGCGACCTCGACGAAGGTGCCTCCTTGTACGCGCCCCAGACCCAGATTCTCAGCCACGACACGACCCGGCACGACATCTATCGCCAGACCTACGAGGACTACCTCGCCCTGATGGCGGCGCTCGCGCCGATCATGCACGAATCAGTAGACCGACTTGAGCGAGGCTGACGGATCCTGGCTATGGTTACGGAAGAGTGGGTTCCGGCCGCCGCCATTCCCGCGTTAGATTCATTGCGTGGCGGGCATGGTCGACGATGACGTACCGGCCCGTCGCGAGGTGGCCGCGCAGATGGCCGAGGCGGCGCGCGCGTGGTTGGAGACTCTCGATGCGAAGCAGGGCACGATCGGCCAGGGAGCCGTGCCCTCGGACGATCCCTCCGACAATGAACGCCGCCGCTGGTTCTACACTCCGACCGACCACGGCGGCCTCACCATCCATCAGCAGCGACCCGCCCAACAGCGGGCCGCGATGCGGCTCGTCTCGGCCGGGCTGTCCCCTGCCGCGTATGTAACTGCCGCGACGATCATGGGCCTGGAGAACGTCCTCGACTACATCGAGGGGTTCAAGGTCAGCTTCAGTCGGGAACGCGGCCGCGACCCTGGGCTGTATTACTTGCGGGTGTTCGGCGAGCCGGGCGACGAAGGCTTGTGGGGTTGGCGGTTTGGTGGGCACCACGTCTCGTTGAACAACCTCGTTGTGGACGGTGTGCTGATCGCGATGACGCCGTGCTTCCTGGGCGCGGATCCCGCCACGTCGCCTCTGCTCGGAGGAGCGGTGAATCGCCCACTCGGCCGGGTGGAGGACCTGGGCCGGGACCTGGTGCGGTCGCTGCGGCCCGAACTCGCCACCCGCGCGATCCTGTTGCCCAAGGCCCCTTCGGACTTGGTTACCACCAACCGCACGTACGTCACCGACGGCGACCGAGTCATCCCGCTGGTGGGCATTTGGCGCGACGAGCGATTCCCCGACCCGGTGGAGCAGGCGAAGCTGCAGGCGACCAGTGATGCCATTGACGAGGTCGCTGGGCTGACTGATGCCGACCACGACGTCGTTGCGTACTCGGTCGAGCCCAGGGGCGTACCGGCCGGGGAACTCGATGCTGAGCAACGGGAGATGCTGCGGGCCCTCCTCGCCACCTACCTCGACCGTGTACCGGCCGGGGTGTCCCCGCTGCAACGCTATGACGACGAGGCCGCCCTCGACGCCGTGCACTTTGCCTGGGCGGGATCAATCGCCTCCGGGGAGCCACACTATTACCGGCTGCAGGGTCCCCGGCTCCTGATCGAGTGGGACAACACCCAGCGCGATGCCAACCATGCTCACTCTGTGTGGCGCGATCCCACATCAGACTTCGGTCTTGATGTGCTCGCCCGCCACCGCGCGGCGCACCATGTCTGATGATCATGCGAACGGCTAACGTCCACTGGATCGCTTCCGCGGGGCTGCGGCGGGAAGATGCAGCAGTAGCTCTCTGAGAGCGCATCCAAGGCGGATCTGTTTCTCTATAGAATCTCTGCATCACCGCTAGGGAATGTCACCCTGACGTGCTGACGTCGATGATCTTGGTGAGTCGGCAACCAGGGCCGCACGTCCGCACGTCAGAGCCTGTTTTCCAGCTGGCGGAGGATGCGGGATTCGAACCCGCGAGGGCTTGCACCCAACCCGCTTTCCGAGTCTGCCATCCGCCGGTCAATCAAGTTCGGGCCACACCGTGAGGCGGCGATTATCGGCATGGCAACAGATCATGAACCCTGCTGAGCGGTCGCGAATGAGACTAAAACTGAGACTGGCGGTGAGATCCAACTGGCGCGAGGCTCGAGCCAAGAGGGCACGAAGCCGTAACCCCTTGCTGGCAAACTCTGCGCGAGGGTTGCATTGAATAGTGTTTGTCCTAGTCAGGAATCGCGGAAAAGTTTGAGCGCTCTCCCCGATGCGGCTCCTCCCCCACCCCCTTGACGACGACTCTGGAGAACCCCTGAGCCAGGTCTCGCCCCTGCGCTGCGCCCTGGACGACCAGGGCCAACGGTCCGCGGCGGCCCAGTTTCTTCCGAATAGAGGAGGATGGTCCGCGTGCACAGTGACGCCCCTGTTCTTGACCCGGTTCCCGCCGCAGTTCTTGACGATTTGCAGGCGCGGCTGCGTGCTTACCGTCGCGTCGGATTGACTCCCGGATCCGCCTGGGATCGTGGGGTCGACGGCGACTACCTGGCCGACCTGGTGGCCTACTGGGCCGACAGCTACGACTGGCGGCGGCACGAGCAGCGGATCCGCGCTCTGCCCTGGGCGCTCACTGCCGAGGGCAGCCGCGCACCGGTTCGGGTCGTCCACCGTCGCGCCGCTGATGCTGCCGCACCCGTGGTGCTGCTGCTGCACGGATGGCCGGACTCGGTGCTGCGGTTCGAGCGGCTCCTGCCGCTGCTGGAGAACGTCCACGTCGTCATTCCGGCGCTGCCTGGGTTCCCGTTCGCCGCACCCGTCGCCGGGAACGGGCTGTCCTCGAGTGCGATGGCCGGTGCGGTTGGAGCCGCCATGGCCGACCTCGGCTACGACCACTACACGGTCTCCGCAGGAGACGTCGGGTGCGACGTGGCCGAAGCCCTGGCCAGGACGCAACCCGAACAGGTGGCCGCCTTGCACCTGACCGACGTTTCGCAGCAGCACTTCCTGCACGACCTGCCGACCGACCTCACCGCCGACGAGCAGGCGTACGTAGAGCATGGCCGACGCTGGCAGGCCGAGGAAGGCGGGTACATGCACGAGCAGTCGACCAAGCCCCACACGCTGGCCGTGGGCCTCGGTGACTCGCCGGCAGGCCTGGCGGCGTGGATCGTGGAGAAGCTGCGCAGCTGGACCGACTGCAACGGCGACGTTGAGACTGTGTTCAGCCGCGACGAACTGCTGACCTGGGTTACCGCCTACTGGGTGAGCGGTGCGATCGGCACCTCCTTCACCCCCTACGCCGAAGCAGGCAGCGCTGCTCGGGCTGGTGGTCGGGTCCCCCCGCCCGCAGTGTTCACCGTGTTCCCCTGCGACCTGGTCAATGCGCCCCGCGAGTTCGCCGAGCGCATCTTCGACGTCCAGTCGTGGACCGAGGAGTCAGCCGGCGGCCACTTCGCCGCCTGGGAACAGCCCGAGGCTTACGCCGCCGGTGTCAACGCCGCGGCTGCCATTAGCAGCCACCGCTGAGGAATACGACAGGATGGTGAGACGCGGCAGGCGTGCCCAACCTGTCGTTCCCTGGCCAGGGCCACATTGCTGACGCCAGGCAACGCAGGAACCTACATTCTTCTCCCCCTGCTGCCGCCGCGGTCCCCCCTCCCTGCCGCCGTCCTTCCCGTCTCCTCGGCTCCTCTTGTCGCTCAGCACGCTCGACAGGTGCCATGAAGCTGACCCGATCGGCGCGATTCGGGTCCCTCGCCGAAAGTGACACCTCGGCTGACTCAGAGCTCGGCAACCTTGACGGCAGCGCGTGAAGAGCGGCGCGTCACTGATGCTGTCGGCGGGCGCGACAGGTGGTCATGGTCCAGCCGCGAGCTTCGACTTCCGTTGGCGGGGCAAGGTTGCCCTGCATCCAGGCCGCGAACAAGATCAGGAACGGGCTAAGGCTGGTCAGCTCTGGGTGGAGACGGGCCGAGTCTTCACGGACCGATTCGGCCGCGCGGTCAAGCCGAACTCCGACTATCACGCCTGGAAGGCGCTACTGAAGCGGGCGGGTGTGCGAGAAACACGATTGCACGACGCCCGGCACACAGCTGCAACCGTGCTCTTGGCCTTTGAGGTGCCGGAACGCACAGTCATGGGCGTGATGGGCTGGTCGTCGACGTCGATGGCCGCGCGCTACCAACACATAACCGATCCCATCCGGCATGAGGTCGCGAGCCGAGTCGGCGGGCTCCTCTGGTCGCCGCCACAGACCAACTGAGACTAAAACTGAGACTACGTCCCCAAAACCGCCAGCCTGGACCTCTGAGGTCCTGGCGGCGCTTTCTTGTGCTGACTAGGGGCGGAGGATGCGGGATTCGAACCCGCGAGGGCGTGAACCCAACCCGCTTTCCAAGCGAGCGCCATAGGCCTCTAGGCGAATCCTCCGCGCGGAAGGTTACCGGCAAGGGCAAAGCACGGGCGAACCGGACGTCAACCGAGACCGTGACGGACATGTGAAAAGCGCCTCACTCTTGGGTGAGGCCGTGTGTCGTGCCGGGGCCGTGCCCATAAGCTCACCTAGTCTCTGCCCGTAGACCAGTCACCTTGACTTCCAGGAGATGGCCCATGTCCTTGCACATCAAGTCCGACGGCACCCGTACCCGCATCCAGTTCGTCCTGCCGGATGACATCCACGACGGACCGGTGTCGGCGGTCGGGACCTTCAACGACTGGGCGCCTGGCGCCCACAAGCTGGTACGCCGCAGCAATGGCACCCGGAGCGTGAGCGTGGCGGTGCCGGCCGGTCAGGCGATCAAGTTCCGCTACCTCGGTGCGGGCGGTTTCTGGTTCGACGATGACGATGCCGACGTCATTACGCCAGAGGGCTCACTGATCAACGCCTAACGTCCCGGCGTATTTACGTCGGAAGATCATTAGCCGGTGAGCACTGGCTCCGGCTCGCCGGCGTATCGCGTGCTGAGCTGCCGATAGGGCCGGCTGAAGAGCGCGAGGATCGTGACAGCAAGGCCGAGAAGCCCCGTGAGGATGAAAACCAGTGCGATCCCACGGTCGGGGCCGGTGCCGAACCAGCCGCCGATTAGTTCAACACCTGCGCCGGTCGTCATGAACGGGATAAAGACCAGCTGCGTGATCGGCCCAATCAGAAACGCCGTCAGCGGCGACGCAGCCTGCTCAATGCTTTGGGCGAACCCAAAGACCCGGCCCTGCCGCTCGTAGGGCACAACCTTCTGAAGGATGGTCTGCTCGGCCGCTTCGGCGTACGGCCCCAGCAGCATATAGACCGCCATACCTGCGGTCAGCAAGATCACTGAGGCCTGCAGCGGGAACAGGCAGCTCACGCTCCAAAATCCGATGTTGACCAGCAGCAGCAGCCGCACTGGATTCTTGCCCAGGCCAGTCTTGGCGACGGCGAGACCACCGACGATGAAGCATGTACTGAGCGCACCCCACAGCAGACCCCACGCCTGTACGGACATGAGATACAGCCCGTACGCGTCCATTAAGGCCATGAACGCACCGGCGAGGAAGTTGTTGAAGCAGGAGAAGGCGATCAGAGCCAGCAATCCCGGCACGCCGCGCACCACTCGCAAGGTGCCCCTAAGGTCGACCTTGTTCTGCTTGAGCTGCTGGTCCGTGGACGCCGCCTCTGACGTTGCTGCATCTTCGGACCGATCCTCGACTCGGACGAGTGCCAGATGCACAACGCTGAGTCCGAGCACAGCCATGGCCAGCACCAAGACGTAGAACATGGCGCCGGCGGCCACGAGTAGTCCGCTGATCACCGAGGTGACCAGGAACGACACTCCCAGCGTTGTTCCCACAAGGCCATTCGCCCTGTCTCTGCGATCCTCAGGGATCAAGAGCGTGACCAGTGTCATAAGTGCGATCGATCGGATATTTCCGGCGATCACTCCGAGGATCGACACCACAATGAAGACCCACAGCATCAGGCTCGCGGGATTGGCAAATGTCTGTTCCGCCGTCAGCTGGTAGAGCGTGAAAGCGACGGCATAGAACGCCAGCGAAACCAGCGATGAAGCCTGCATCACGGTCTTCTTGCGGTACTGGTCGACCAGGCTGCCGAACCAGATTCCGCTGACGGCCGTGGTCACCAGGAAGATGCCCGCCACCATTCCGGTCGCCAGTACTGACTTGGTCTCCAGGAACACCCAGAACGTGACCGCAAACCAGACCGTGAAGTTAATGACCGACACGAGCAGCGTGTTGACCAGCAGATGCACGAATGCGCGATCCGCGCTCTTGCTGAGGTCGAGTGCACGCATCTTGGTCGTGGGCATGAGAAGAAGCTCCTGTCAGCCGATCCTACGAGGCTGACCCGCTGTGGCTTCCAAACTGATCGGCCCGAGCCGATCACGTACACTCGTCTCTGGTCCCTCGCGTGGCGATACCTCACCCAACTCCCCCAGGGCTTGACGGCAGCAAGGGTAAGTGAGCTCTTTCGGGTACGCGGGGGACCGCTACGCATGCTGGCGAAGTGGTTAGCTGGGTCGCTGGCTGAGACCCAGCCGGTCCATCAGGCCCATCGCATCGTACGGGGCGCGTACCTTCGCGTCGTTGTCACAGTAGACGAAGACGTCGCAGCCCCGCTCGGTCCAGGAGTTGATCTTGGCCGCCCAATCGTCGAGCTCGCGATCACTGTAGCCGCTCGCATAAAGCTGATCATGACCGTGCAGCCGCACATACATGAAGTCGGTGGTGATCTCGGTGATGATCGGCCACTGGCCCGGGTTGTCGGCAACGACCAGCGTGATCTTGTGCCGACGAAGCAGTCCATAGAACTCGCGTACGCGAAAGCTCTCGTGTCGCACCTCAACGGCATGACGAAGTCGCTGCCTCGGGTGGGGGGCCTTGATCAAGGCATGATCATCAGATACGCGTTGATCATGATTGGCGGCGATCTTGGCTGCTGACCCAGTGGTCCGCGGCAGTTGCGCAAAGAACGCATCCATCCGATCGGCATTGAAACCCAGATTCGGTGGGAGCTGCCACAAGATCGGACCGAGCTTCTGATCGAGAGCGAGCACGCCAGAGGCGAAGAAGTTCGCCAGCGGCGTCTCAATGCCGCCCAGTTTCTTCATGTGCGTGATGAAGCGCCCGCCTTTCACCGCAAAGATGAAGTCCTGTGGGACCGAGGCCGCCCAAGTCTGGAAACTGGATCGGCGCTGGAGTGAGTAGAAGCTGCCGTTGATCTCAACGGAGTTCATGCGCTCGGCCACGTACCGCAGCTCTTCGCGATGCGGCAACCCGGGCGGATAAAACTTCTTTCGCCAGGGTGGGTAGGTCCAGCCAGAAATGCCGATCCGAACCGTCACAGCCGTATGCCGTACCGCGCCAAGATCTGTGTCAGCGCCGCCACACCACCGTCTGATGGGAAGAGCTCGCTGTTGATCCCGATCTCGCGGGCGCCGGCGACGTTGCCATCATGATCATCGATGAACAGCACCCGGTTCGGCGCAACGGCAATGCGGTCCATGATCGCTTGAAAGTACCCTGCCGCGGGCTTGGCAAACCCGAGTTCGAAAGAATAGAACTGCTCATCGAAGATCGATTCGAAGCCCAGCGAGTTGCGCATGTACGTCCCGCGCAGATTCTGCTGGTTGGTCGCCAGTCCGCAGCGCAGTCCAAGATCACGAACGGCACGCACCGCGTCGAGCATCGGAGGTCTGATCTCGATCCAGAACTGCCGGTCAATGACCTCTTCGAGCGGAGCCCTGATCTCGAACTGCCGCAGCACCTCCCGCATCGCCGCCCCGAAGTCCTCGCCAGTGAGGCAGGCTACGTCCGCGGCCGCCACGGCGAGCAGGAACTCCTCAGCCCTGGATCCTCCCCAGGCGGTGAGCTCCTCCATCCAGCCATGCCGAGCACCCTGGATCACCCCATCGGCGTCAAACAGCACCCAGTCCAGCTCCACGGCAGCGCAGCCTACTAGCGCTCCCGAGTCAGATCCGGAACCAGGCTGTCACCATCCGGGCATAGGGTGCATGCGTGGAAGAAGCGGGGCTGCACGACCTGCGGCTCTCAGAGCCTGGGCCGGACGGGATTGAGCACACCCAAGACGAGGCGCTGTTCAACGAGCCCGGACCGATCACGCGCCCGCAGGCCCCTCTCGCGCTCTACCGTCGCTACCGTCCCGACACTTTTGCTGAGGTCATCGGCCAGGACCATGTCACCGAGCCGCTGCAGCGAGCCCTGACCAACAACAGGGTCAACCACGCCTACCTGTTCTCCGGCCCTCGCGGATGCGGCAAGACCACATCGGCTCGAATCCTTGCCCGCGCGCTCAACTGCGAGAAGGGGCCCCGGGCCGTGCCCTGTGGCGAGTGCCAGTCTTGCCGTGACCTGGCTCGCAATGGCCCGGGAAGCATCGATGTCATCGAGATCGACGCGGCCAGCCACGGCGGCGTCGACGACGCGCGCGATCTGCGGGAACGGGCGTTCTTCGCGCCAGTGAGCAGCCGTTTCAAGATCTACATCGTCGACGAAGCCCACATGGTGACCACGGCAGGCTTCAACGCCCTGCTCAAGCTCGTCGAGGAACCACCGCCGCACGTCAAGTTCGTCTTCGCCACGACCGAGCCGGACAAGGTCATCAGCACGATCCGCTCGCGCACCCATCACTACCCGTTCCGCCTGGTGCCGCCACGGCTGCTGACCGAGTACCTCGGCAAACTCTGTGACGCCGAGGGCATTCCGGTCGAGCCCGCCGTGTTGCCGTTAGTCGTACGAGCGGGTGGCGGGTCCGTGCGCGACTCGCTCTCGGTGCTGGACCAGCTCCTCGGCGCTGCCGATGAATCCGGGGTGTCCTACAGACAGGCGGCCGCTCTGCTGGGATACACGCCTGACTCCCTTCTCGATGAGTTCGTCGACGCCTTCGCGGCCGGCGACGCCGGCGGTGTTTTCGCCTGTGTGGACAAGGTGATCGAGGTCGGTCAGGACCCGCGGCGATTTGCCGAGGATCTGCTACGCCGGCTACGCGACCTTGTAATCGTCGCCGCGGTGCCCGATGCGCTGACCTCCGGGCTCGTCGACGTGGCTCCTGACCAAGCTGAACGCCTTACCACCCAGGCCGCGGTGCTTGGGGCGGGGGAGCTGACCCGAGCAGCCGAGGTCATTGCCTCGGGTCTTACCGACATGCGGGGGACCACTGCGCCCCGGCTACATCTGGAGCTGATGTGTGCCCGGGTGCTGCTACCCGGCGCGGACCTCGATGATCGTGGCCTGCACGCGCGGCTCGATCGCCTGGAGCGGCGCATTGGTGTAGCGGGCTCAGCCACTCCGGCTGTTCCCGCCGGAGCTCTGGCCACACCGCCTCCGAGCCCGCCGACCGCGAGCGTGACTCCACCGCCTACGGTTTCGGAAGTAACGCCGTCCATGCCGCCGCGTACGCCTCAGGAGGATTCACCGACCGCAGCCGCCTCCCCACCGGAGACAGTGGCAGCTGCAGTCCCTGATGGAGGCACCCAGTCGGCAGCAACAGAATCCCAGGTTGGGCTCTCAGTCACCGACGTCCGCCGACTGTGGCCCGAGGTGCTCGAGGAGGTCAAGGGCAAGCGCCGTTTCACCTGGATCCTTCTCAGCCAGAATGCCCGGGTCGCCGAGCTCCGCAATGGCACCTTGCTGCTGGCGTTGTCCAACGCCGGCGCGCGCGACAGCTTCGCCCGTGGGGGCAACGAGGATGTGCTGCGCGAGGCGTTTGTGGTCGTGATGGGCGCGGACTTCGCCATCGAGACGATGGTGGATCCCAGCGCCACTCCCTCGGCGGGAGCATCGCGTACGCCTCAGGCTGGACAGGCGCCCGCAGCTGGAGCACCAGCACCTGACTCTCCAGTGAGCCGCGCCACAAACGGCGCCCAGAACGCCATGGCTGACGACCCGGATGAGGCTGCGAGCCGCGACGACACCGACCTGACCGAGGACGCCCAGTCGCACGCAGAGCTGCTGGCGCGCCATCTGGGCGCGGAGATCATCGCTGAGGAGGATCACGGCGCATAGGCTGGGCGGGCGAGTACCTCCACCCCGAAAGGCCCGCGATGATTCCCGAAGGCGATATGTCCGGACTGCTGGCCCAGGCTCAGGCAATGCAGGAGCAGTTGATCAACGCCCAGCAGGAGCTGGCCGAAATGGAGATCGAGGGCTCCGCCGGTGGTGACCTGGTAACCGCGACGGTCACCGGTGCAGGAGAGCTGTTGGGCTTGGTGATCAAGCCCGAAGTTGTCGACCCGAGTGACACCGAGACATTGGCGGATCTCATCGTTGCGGCTATTCGGGATGCCACCAACAAAGCTCAAGCGGCCGCCGCCGGCAAGCTTGGACCCTTGGCCGGGGGTTTGGGCATGGGCGGCGGACTGCCGTTCTGACGGATTAAGCATGTACGAGGGCCCGGTCCAGGATCTGATCGACGAGCTCGGGCGGCTGCCCGGGATCGGGCCGAAGAGCGCCCAGCGGCTTGCCTTCCACATCCTCGCCGCCGATTCGGATGACGTGATGCGGCTCGCCGCCATACTCAAGAAGGTCAAGGAAACCGTCAAGTTCTGCGAGATCTGTTTCAACGTTTCCGAGGACACCCAATGCCGGATCTGCCGCGACCCTCGTCGCGACGAGACCACGATCTGCGTGGTCGAAGAGGCGAAGGACGTGGTGGCGGTGGAGCGGACCCGGGAGTTCCGCGGGCGCTACCACGTCTTGGGTGGTGCGATCAGTCCGATCGACGGAATCGGTCCGGCTGACTTGAAGATCCGTGAGCTCTGCCTGCGGCTCGCTGACGGCACGGTGATCGAGGTGATCTTGGCAACCGATCCCAATCTTGAAGGGGAGGCGACAGCCACTTACCTGAGTCGCCTGCTCCTGCCCATGGGCGTCAAGGTCAGCCGGCTCGCCAGCGGCCTACCGGTCGGTGGTGATCTTGAGTACGCCGACGAGGTGACGCTCGGCCGGGCGTTCGAGGGCCGCCGTTACGTCGACGCCTAATTCTCTTGCCGACAGGGTGGCGTCGGCCTAGACCGCGACGAGGCTGTCCTCGGTGTGGAAGACGCCAAGCTTCTCGCATGCCTCGTTGAGGATGCGCTGTACGGCGAGTGTGTCCGAAAGAGGCATGATCACGCTCTCGGTGCGGCCGGCGCGTACGCACTCGGTCACCTCGATCAGCTCGTGGCAATACCCGGTGCCCAGTGGTTGCCGATTGATGGTTTCCGGCTGCTGGCCTTTACGCTGCAGCACGATGCGATGCGGGTGGTGGAACCGCGGCGGCACATCTATCCAGCCTTTGGTGCCTTGAATGCGCGCGGCCCCAGGCGTGTGGTGCTTCAGGGATATCAGTAGTGTCGCGACCCGACCGTCGTCATAGCCCAGCAGCAGCCCGGCCTCGGCGTCGACACCTGTGGCAGCGAGCGACCCGCTCACCGCGATCCGATCCGGCGTGCCGAGAAAGTACTGGGCAAACGATACGACGTAGACACCGAGATCGAGCATCGCGCCGCCACCCTGTGCGGGGTCGTACAGCCGGTCGGCAGGATCGTACGGGCGGTCCACACCAAGATCAGCCTGTACCTGCCGGACTTCACCGATCGCCCCGTCATCGACCAGTGCCCGAGCTGCGACGATGGCAGGCTGGAATCGCGTCCACATTGCCTCCATCGCAAACACCTGATGACGCCGGGCGGCGTCGACAATCTGCTCGGCACCCTCCACCGTGGCCGTGAAGGTCTTCTCCACCAGCACGGCCTTACCCGCATCGATCGCGGCGAGTGCGATGGCGTGATGCTGCGGATGCGGAGTAGCGATATAGACGGCAACCACATCCGGGTCGGCCAGGATGTCGTGGTAGGAGCCGTATGCGCGGGCGAGACCGTGATCGCTGGCGAAGGCCTCGGCTCGTTCGATGGACCGGCTGGCTACCGCCAGGGCTTCAGCGCCGGCGACGTAGCGAAAGTCTTTGATCACCTGGGACGCGATGCGACCCGGCCCGAGAATGCCCCACTGAACCGGCTGCGAATCGATCATCAGCGCCGGCCCCGCCGCTGCTGGCGCATGTTCCCGATGATCGAGGAGATGAAGATTGGGATGAAGATCAACCACCAGTAGCTCCAGCTGGTGGCGAAGCAGAACAGGAGGACTGCTGGCCAGGATGCGGCGGCCACAACGGCAAGGACGGTCTCGGTCTTGCTGCGTTCCGGCAGTGCCGGCGGCGCATGGTGGGCGATCTCAGGGCTGGCTGCCGGCGTACGCTGCCAGGGCGGGATTTCGAAGGAGTGTTGCTGGTTCTGCTGCCATGGTGGCTGCTGAAACGGCGGGCGATTGTTGCTCGACGGCGGCCGCGGATCCGGCAGATCCGCGAACAAGACAGCGAGCTCTGAGGCAGTTCTGGCCTTCAGCGCTCGGCTCATCCGATCGTCAAACTCCGAAGCATTGATTCGCCCCTGCGCCATGTGCTCCTGCAAAAAAGCGACCGCCTGGTCACGATCGACATCACCGATGCGAGGTTCCACGGGTCGCTTTGGCTCCTCGGCTGGCGCGGGCTGAGGCGCCTCGGCGGGCTCCGGCTCGGGCGTGGACGGCTCGTTCACAACCTCCAGTATCCCCGGCCCAACGAGCGTCGGAGCTCGCGTCCGGCGAGTGCAGGAGCATCTGGTTAAGCAGAGCTCAATTGTGGCAACGGCAACCGCGCTGTGCTTCACCAGATGTAATGAACGAGCCGGATTACAGCGAGCGTACGCGAGTGGGCCCAAAAGGCTCCGGCACACGTTAAGACAAAGATCAATCGGCCAGCTAACACCACTAGACTCTCGGCGTGGAACGCCGATCCGCCATGGGCCGCGTAGTGCAAAAGTACGGCGGCTCATCTGTTGCCGATGCTGACAACATCAAGCGCGTAGCCAAGCGGATAGTCGCGACGAAGCGTGAGGGCCTCGATGTCGTTGTCGTCATCTCGGCAATGGGCGACACCACCGA
>DATLPF010000042.1:0-19534 GCA_035535875.1 Propionibacteriaceae bacterium | reverse complement strand
CGCCTGCTGACTACATTGCGGCGTGATACCCGGGCCGCGCTGGCCGACGTACGCCGCCTGGTTGACAACCTGCGGCCGCCGGCGCTGGATGAGCTCGGGCTGGTTGGAGCCCTGCAGCAGCGATCTGATCAGCTTGCTTGGCGGGCTGACGGAGCGTCCGTGCAGGTGAGGCTGGACGTTCCGGACGAGGTGCCGGTGCTGCCAGCCGCCATCGAGGTGGCGACCTACCGGATCGCGACCGAGGCCCTCACCAATGTCGTACGCCACTCCCGCGCCACGGCCGCAGAGATCCGGATGCGCTGCGGCGAGCAGCTCGAACTGTCGATCACCGATGACGGCCCGCCCAATGGCGCGTGGGCCCCGGGCGTTGGACTGAACGCGATGCGCGAGCGCGCGGCGGAGCTCGGCGGGTCGTTCCAGGCAGGGCCGACGCCGACCGGAGGCCGAGTTGTGGCCTCGTTCCCGCTGTCATGAGCGACATCCGCGTCGTGCTCGCCGATGATCACCCCGTGGTGCGGGCGGGTCTGGCTGCGCTGCTCGGATCCTTGGAGGGGATTGAGGTTGTCGGGGTAGCCGCCGACGGTCGTGAGGCGGTGCGTGAGGTGGTGCTGCAGCGTCCGAACGTAGCAGTGCTGGACCTCCAGATGCCTGGCCAAGATGGCTTTGCGGCTACGCGGGAGATCGCCCGGGTCGCGCCGGAGGTTGCCGTCTTGGTGTTGACCATGTACGACGATGACGACTCGGTGTTCACAGCGATGCGGGCGGGTGCTCGCGGCTATGTGGTCAAGGGTGCCGAGCAGGAGGAGATCGGCCGGGCGATCCGGGCCGTCGCCTCGGGCGAGGCAATCTTCGGACCCGGAGTCGCGCAGCGGGTGCTGCGCTTCTTCGCGACTCCGGCGCCGGCGGCCGACCCGTTTCCGGAACTGACTGCGCGGGAACGGGAGATCCTCGACCTGCTCGCTGCGGCGATGCCGAACTCCATGATCGCGACGCGTCTCGGCCTGTCGCCGAAGACCGTCGCCAACCATCTGTCCTCGATCTTCACCAAGCTTCAGGTTGCCGACCGGGCCCAGGCGATCCTGCGGGCGCGGGACGCGGGGCTCGGGGTGCGGCAGGACAGGCCGTAGTGGGCTAGGACTCCCTCTGCGTATGTTCTCGCCGTTTGGTGGGAAATGCACGGCTGACGCGGCCACTCCGTCGGTCGGGGGTGGGAATCCATCGTCCGCAGTCGGGCGGCGATACTGATCTTTCGGTGCCGAATATCAGCGGAGGGTTCATGACGATCAGCGAGATTCCTGTAAAGACTGGCTATGTTCAGGTGAACGGCCTCCAGATGTATTACGAGATCCACGGCACCGGACAGCCGCTCGTGCTGTTGCACGGAGCGTTCTCCGCTATCGGCACGTCGTTTGGTCAGCTTCTGCCTGGCCTTGCTGAGACCCGGCAGGTCACCGCTTTCGAGCTTCAGGGTCACGGGCGTACAGCGGACATTGATCGCCCGTTGACCCTCGAAGGGATGGCGGATGACGTCGCCGCCGCGATTGGTCAACTGGGAGTCGAGTCCGCCGACATCTTTGGCTACAGCACGGGCGCCGCAGTCGGCCTGCAGCTCATCACCCGGCATCCGAACGTGGTGCGCAAGCTCGTGCTCGCCTCGGTCACCTACACCATGGATGGCGTCCATCCCGGCCTGATGGAGGGATTGGGCGAGATGACGCCGGAGATGATGCACGGGTCGCCGTGGCACGAGGAATACATCCGCATCGCACCGAATCCGGAAGACTTCGCCAAGCTGTTCGCCAAGAAGACGCAGATGGATCGTCAGATCAAAGATCTGCCGCCTGAAGCAATCCGGGCGATCAAGGCACCAACGCTCCTCATCATCGGGGATTCCGATCTTGTCCGCCCTGAACACGCGGTGGAAATGTTCCGCCTGCTCGGTGGCGGCGTCTTTGGTGACACCCCTGCCGGCCTGCCGAATTCACAGTTGGCCGTACTCCCCGGAACCTCCCACGTGACGTTGGTGAACCGCGCCGATCTCCTGCTGCCGATGATCACGTCGTTTCTCGATGCGCCCATGCCGGATGCCAAGTGAGGGGTCGTTCGCCGTGTAACACGTGAACGTCAGGCCTTCCGTACGAAGCGGACATGCAACGCGGCCGGAGTACCGACAAACTCGGCGACCTCGTACCCGTTTGGCGCTTCTGCGAGGTTGTCGAAGAGCCGTTCACCGCTGCCGAGCAGCAGGGGCGCGTACGCCAGATGCATCTCGTCGACCAGCCCGGCGCGCAGATAGTGCTGGATCGCTGAGACGCCGCCGGCAAGCCTGACGTCCTCCCCGTCGGCCGCCTCGTACGCCCGCTCCAGGGCTGCTTCAATGCCGTCGGTCATGAAGTGGAAGACGGTGCCGCCCTCCATCGTGATCGATTCGCGGGGGTGATGGGTGAGGACGAACGTCGGATGGTGATACGGCGGATTGTCGCCCCACCAGCCCTTCCACTCCTCGTCGGTCCAGTCGCCGCGGATGGGCCCGAACATATTGCGGCCCATGATCGTCGCGCCTAGGCCGACCTCGCCTGCCGCGGCAAAACGATCATCAACGCCCTCGTTCCCACCCTCCTCTCCCCACATCTCGCGGAACGTCCGGGTGGCGAATGCCCAGTTGTGGAGCTCCAGCCCGCCCACGCCCAGCGGGTTGTCGAGGTTCTGATCCGGTCCTGCGGCATAGCCGTCAAGGGAGACGCTGAAGTTGTGGACGCGAAGCTTCGGCATGGGTGATCCTCCTGGTCTGCATGGTTTCCTGACGCTTCGCATATGTTGCAACGTGTGCAGACCGCCAGCAAGGTGGGCTTACCTAGCTTTCTGACAGGGGTGCAGACAGTGACGTATCAGAAAGATCCGCGGGTCGACGCCTACATTGACGCGCTACCCGAGTGGCAGCAAGACATCTGCCAGCAGGTCCGTGACCTGGTCCGCGCGGTCGATGCGGACGTGGTCGAGACCATCAAGCGGCGGGTCCAGCCGTACTTCGTGCTGGAGGGCAACATCTGCGCGCTGCTCGCCGCGAAAGATCACGTCAACGTCTTCCTCTACGACGGGGCGATCGTTCCCGATCCGGAAGGAATCATCACCGGCGGCCAGGACAACAAGACCGCCCGCACAGTCGCCGTACGCCAGAACGAGACGATCAACACCCGCGCCCTCAGTGACATCTTTCGACAGATCATCGCCAACAACCGCGCCGGCGGATGGCGCAAGATCAAGCAGGAGAAATGAGCACACGCGAAAGGGACATGCCAGTGAGCGCACGCGAGATTCCTCCGCAGGTGTGGCAGCTCGACGCCGCGAGTCTTTCCGATGCGAACAAGGCGCTGCGCATCCTGCCGCGCGAACTCCGCCCCTACAGCCGCGGCATCCGCATGGTCGGGAGGGCGGTCACAGTTGCGGCCTCTGGCGACCTCGTGCCCGTACTCGCCGGACTGGGGCAGTGCGGTGCTGGCGACATTCTGGTTGTCGATGCTGGCACCACCGAGCACGCTGTGCTTGGTGAGCTCTTCGCAACCGAAGCCGTACGCCGCGGGGTGGCGGGCATCGTCGTTTATGGGCTTTGCCGTGATACGGCGACCCTGAGCCAGCTGCCGCTGCCCATCTACGCCCTCGGGACGATTCCGCGCGCGGTCGGAGCAACCCGGCTTGGGGCCACCCAGCAACCCATTCGTCTAGGTGATGTCGAGGTCCGCCCTGGCGAGATTCTGGTCGGCGACGACGACGGCATTGTGGTTCTCACCGATACAGAACTGGACGCAGCGTTAGAGACTGCCGAAACGATCCAGCGACGCGAGGGCAGGATCCGCTCGGCCATCCATGACGGCACGTCATTGTTCGAGCAGCTGAACTTTGCCGAGCACGTCGAGAACTTGCAGGCCGGCCGTCCAAGCTCGCTGGCATTCACCGTGGAGTGAGGGGCAATTCGTGCGGTACGCCGACCGAATGAGCCGGGTTCGTCCTTTCCGGCTCAGCTTTTCCGGCGTGCCTGACGAACAACTGGTCAGCGGGATAACCGCCATGGGCAAGCTGCTGCATGCGAGGCTGGGAGCGGACGAGCCTCCGGCCGTGCGAACGTTTTGAACGGCTGTGATGGCAAACGCCCGCATGCAGCCGTGCTAGAACGAGTCGTGATGACCAGCTCCTCAGCCAGCGCGGTGCCATGGGCCGCCCGGGCTGGCGTGCGCACCTGGAGCTCGACGACGCCGCCAGGCGAAGCCAAGGAATTCCACAGTTCTCTGCCGGGCTACCGGCCCACGCCGCTCGTGGAGTGTCCAGAACTGGCAGCCGAGCTCGGTGTCGCAGCGGTATTCGTCAAGGACGAGGCCGACCGTCTCGGCTTGCCGGCCTTCAAGATCCTCGGTGCGTCCTGGGCGGTGAATTGCGCGCTGAGCCAGCGCTGCGGCCTCGAGCCGGCGAGAAGCTTGACCGAGCTGCGCGACCGTTCGGGCCCGATCACTCTGGTCACAGCAACCGATGGGAACCACGGTCGCGCTTTGGCCCGCATGGCCGCGCTACTCGGCCTCGCAGCCCGCATCTACGCTCCCGCGGGAACGGCACAGCAGACGGTGGAGGCAATCGCCGGGGAAGGCGCCGAGGTCGTGCAAACCGAGCTGATCTACGACGAGGTCGTGTGGGCCGCCGCCAGCTCGACCGCTGGCCACCCAGACGACCTGCTCGTCCAGGACACCGCCTGGCAGGGCTACGAGCAGATCCCACGCTGGATCGTGGAGGGCTACGACACGCTGTTCGACGAGATGGATGTGCAGCTCGCCGAGCACCCGATTCACCTGGTCACCGTGCCGACCGGCGTGGGATCGCTGCTACAAGCGGCATTGCAGCACTACCGCGACTCGGCCCGTCAACAACAGCCGGCCATCCTTGGCGTTGAGCCGGTCACGGCCGCTTGCGTCACAGCCAGTCTTGCGGCGGGCAAACCAGTCAGTGTCGACACCTCCGCACCCACCATCATGGCCGGCCTCAACTGCGGCACGATCTCTGCAATCGCCTGGCCCGCCATCCGTGATGGGCTCGATGCGAGCGTCGCAGTCACCGACGACCAGGCACGGGCAGGGATGCGCCGGCTGCACGAGCTCGGAGTCCCGGCCGGGTCCTGCGGCGGGGCATCACTGGCCGGCGTACGCGTGGCGCTGGGCGAGGCCGACCGGCGCGCTGCGCTGATGATTGGCGACCACAGTGGGCTGGTGTTGATCAGCACCGAGGGGGCGGTTTAGTGTCGCGCTAGATGGTGGCTCGGGGTCCCGAGGCTCGAGGAGTTGATCATGGTCGATCAAGCCGGCGCGTACGCGTACAACAGCTGGTGGCAGTTTCGAGCTGATTCGTGGTCGCGATTGGAGGAAGCCACCGCCCGAATCATCTCCTCGCTACGACGTGGGAAGCCGATCGATCACATGACCGAGGCCGTGCATGCGGAGTGTGCGGCATTGGCACCGCTGGAGCAATTCTGGGCGTTTCCCGGCCACGCAGCCTTCGGTATCGTCCAGGAACTAGCAGCGGCCGGAAGCTGGGAACGGGTGGCGCGGCTGGTGTCCCGGATCAACCGGGCGCTCGTGACCGAGTCCTATCGGAGCGGTTCCCTCGATGACATCGCCCAGGGAGAGCATCGAGAAGACAGCGAGGAAATGCTCCTCGGCATATCGCATGATCCCTCCAGCCGGCCATACTTCGAGGTCCTGGTCGTTGAGACCATGTCGCCGGCGCAGGAGGAGCGACTCCGGGAGGAGGTGCACAGCTGCCGGCGGCCTGGAGACCCGTTCATCTACGAGCTGGTGGTCGTGGGCAGTGGTGTCGAGGCGGCTGTCGCCATGCGACTTAACGCGAACATCCAGGCGTGCGTGATCAGGAGACGCTTTTCCCATGCTGCGCTGCGTGATCTCACGGGGCTCGCGGACTTCGGCGATGCGACGCTATCGGAGGATCTCGCGGACCACTCCCCCGATGAACGGGCGCAGATCCTGGCACCACGCTTGGCCGAGATCCGCCCCGAGGTCGACCTGTACCTCATGACCGAAATCGCCGTCGAGGAGGTCGCCGGCACGGTGAGCCATCACTTCAAGCGCGTGTTCCACGCACGTGAGGGTGCACTCGAGCTGCACCTGACCATCCTCGCCGGGGTGTCTGAGCGTTACCGTACGCCGTTCTTCGAGGCTCTCCGTACTTACAGCCAGCGGCCGACCGGAGTGTTCCACGCGCTGCCGATTTCGCAGGGCAAGTCGATCGTGAACTCGCACTGGATCCGCGACATGGTGGGCTTTTACGGCCTAGACATTTTCCTAGCAGAGACCTCCGCGACGACAGGCGGACTCGACTCGCTGCTGGAGCCGACCGGACCGCTGCGCGAATCCCAACAGCTGGCTTCCGAAACGTTCGGCTCTCGGCAGACTTACTTCGTAACGAACGGGACCTCGACAGCCAATAAGATCGTCTCCCAGGCGTTGCTCGCGCCAGGCGACATCGTCCTCGTCGACCGCAACTGTCACCAGTCGCACCATTACGGACTGATGCTGGCCGGCGTGGAGGTCACCTACCTCGACGCATATCCGCTCAACGAATACTCCATGTACGGAGCGGTACCGCTGCAGGAGATCAAGTCCAAACTCCTTGCCCTCCGAGCCGCGCGCAAGCTTGATCGGGTCAGGCTCTTGATGCTGACGAACTGCACCTTCGACGGGATCGTCTACGACGTCGGCCGCGTCATGGAGGAATGCCTGGCGATTAAGCCGGATCTGGTGTTCCTGTGGGACGAAGCGTGGTTTGCGTTCGCACGCTTCCACCATGTCTATCGGCCGCGTACGGCGATGGAGGCGGCCCGGACGCTCGCCGACAAGTTGCGCTCCACCGAGTATCGGGCGCGCTACGAGGCGAACCTTCCCCGCGACGACAGCGATGAAGCGCTGCTCAAGCAACCCCTGAGCCCTGATCCCGCGCGAGCTCGGGTCCGGGTCTATTCGACTCAGTCGACGCACAAGACGCTGACCTCGCTTCGCCAGGGGTCGATGATCCACGTTTATGATCAAGACTTCGCGCTGAAGGTAGCGGAAGGCTTCCGCGAGGCGTACATGGCGCATACCTCCACATCGCCCAACTACCAGATCCTGGCATCTCTTGATCTTGGTCGCCGGCAGGCGGCGCTGGAGGGTTTCGAGCTTGTGCAACGGCAGCTCGAGTACGCCATGAAGCTGCGCGACGCAATTGATCATCATCCGCTGCTCAGCGAATACATGCACTGCCTGAGCACGGCGGAGTTGATCCCGGAGAAATTCCGCGCCTCCGGGATCGCCCAGCCGCTACGCACCGGTCTCAGCAACATGGTCACGGCGTGGGAGCAAGACGAGTTCGTCCTGGATCCGTCGCGAGTGACTGTCTACATCGGACTCACCGGCATCGATGGTGCTACATTCAAACGCGAACGGCTGATGGACAAGTTCGGCATCCAGATCAACAAGACCTCCCGCAACACCGTCTTGTTCATGACCAACATCGGCACCACGCGCAGTTCCGTCGCCTATCTCATTGAGGTCCTGGTCAGCATCGCGCGGGATATTGATCGTCGGAACTCGGAAATGAACCTGGCGGAGCGTGCAGCGTTCGAGCGCGCTGTGCTGCATCTGACCAATCCCACCGCCCCGTTGCCAGACTTCAGCGGCTTCCATCCCGCGTTCCTCAGCCAGAGCGAGCCACCGACCCCGGAAGGTGATGTCCGCAAGGCCTTCTTCTTGTCCTACGACCACACCTTCTGCGAGTACTTGCCGGCGGATGAAGTCGAGGAGCGCATGCAATCCGGCGAATCAGTCGTCTCGGCGACCTTTGTGACGCCGTACCCGCCGGGCTTCCCGGTGCTCGTGCCGGGCCAGGTGTTCAGCAAGGAGATCCTGTCCTTCATGCGGAGTCTGGACACACCTGAGATCCATGGCTATGAGCCGGCGCTCGGTTACCGCGTCTACACATCCAAAGCACTGGACATGGTCGCTGAGAGACCCAGCGGCTGACTCGTGGACTTGCTGTGCAGCGGTCACGCCTTGCGGGGCCGGTCGCGCCACAGCAGCCAGGCCACGACAGCAGCCACCACGATCTGAAGCGCAAACCCCACCGTCTGGGCCACTGCGTCCACTGGACTGAAGCCCTCCAAGTGGACGGCATGGAAGATCGCGTGCGGCACGGTATAGACAGCAAAGGCGCCGATGGCGACCGCACTCAGCAGACGCTGACCGTTCACCGCTGCCGCGGCGAGTAGCACTGTCAGAGCGAGAAGGAGCTCGCCGACGTCACGGATCAGGTGCTCGTTGTACGGCGGAAGCAGCGAGACCCATGCGTGCCCAGCTATCGGGAAGCTGCTGTAGAAACTCGCAGGCGCCAACAGCGCCCACACTCCGATGACTCCTTGAAACACGGCAAGAATCCCGAGCCCCGCTCGTACCACCACTGATGTCGTACGCGCGCCTGGCGCGGCCTCCGATGGGGTCACGTTACGGGCGAGGTTGGCGCCGGGGCATCCTTGCGGCGTACGAGGCGCGAGTTGATCATGGCGTTCGCCACCCGGAAGCCGAGGTTGCGGTTCATGATCTGAAAACGCCTCGTGGTGTGGAATTGCCGGGCTGCGCGCCGGGACTCCCGCACTGCCTTACGTCCGCGAGCGGCGATGCGGGCCTCGAGGCGATCCGCGTCAGCTGGGAGGTTTCCAGATCCCAGGAGTTCCGCTAGCTCCAACGCATCAAGCATCGCCGTGTTGGCTCCTTGGCCCTGGAACGGACTCATCGGATGCGCCGCGTCACCGATCAGCCAGACGTTGCCATCACGGATCCTCTTTCTCGGATCTCTGTCGTAGTAACCGCGAGGCTTGATCGACTCCGGATCGGCTGCTGATGCGATCGATCGGACCAGCTCGTGCCAGTCCGCCGTCGCTGCCTGGACCTGGTGTAGCAGCTCGGGTCGGCTGGTCGACTCCAGCGCGGACGGCTCAGCGTGGGAGGTGTAGGAGAAGTGGACGCCGCCAGGCTGCCGGTAGCAGAAGAATGAGTCACCGCGGTCCCCCAAGCTCATGAAGTACCCACCGCTGAGTAAGGGATCCTCAATCGATAGCGCCGCGTCGCCGGTGATCGCCGACAGGCCGAGAAAGTGTGGGGAGTCGCCGACCAGTTGGCGCCGTAGGGCCGAGCTCACGCCGTCACAACCCACCACCACATCGCCGTCGATATGACGGCCGCCGGTAAAGATCACCCGGTGGCGGATATCAATCGACTCATAGCCGATGGCTTGAAGCCCGTACTGCACCGGTGTCGGCGTTGAGGCGTCGGCGAGAACTGACTGGAGATGATCACGCTGTAAGCGATAGGTCTGCCGCGTGCTGTCGTTTCCTGACGGAAGGGCCAGCAGGGTACGCCCATGACGGTCGGTGATCACGAAGTTGGTTACCTGCTGGGCGCCGTTCGTCAAGACTTGCTCCCGCAGGCCGAGCCGCCCGAGAACCTCGAGCCCGGCATCTCCCTTGAGACCGATTGCGTAGCCCCTCCGCCGTTCGGCTGCAGCGGCGTCGCGCTCGAGGACTTCCACTTCGATGCGTGGCGCCAGCTGAGCCAAGGCGGCTGCCAGAGTCAGGCCGCTGATCCCCGCGCCAACGATGATCACCTTCATGATCGACCTCCTGGGGCATCAGCCTGTTCTATCAGGCCCGGCAGCGCAACGACCGGTTCGTGGCGTCCGGACCGGCTGTAGGATCGGCGCCAATGAGCGAGCTGGTGGCGCCCACCCAGAGCGAGGTTCCGGAGGTCCTGCGCGCCGGCCGCGCGTCGTTCGCACGGCACGCGTGGCGCGAGGGGTGCTTAGCAGGTACGGTCGCGTCGATCGTCTGGACGGACAAGCACAGCCCCCGACCACTTCGCATTGCTTAGTTGGACGTGGCTTCATCTGCAGCTGATGCCACGTCCGAGTAGGCGATGCGAAGTGGGACGGGTGGGCAGAACACTCGTGACGAAGAGTCGGAATCGGGACATGATCAGCAACGGCTCGTGTCGGCGAGCATGTCGGCTCGGCGGTTCAGGTAACGCTGCTGTGGCAGATTCGTTGCCCTGCGGGCCGCGGCAAGGTATGCCTCACGAGCGGAGGCCGTATCACCGCTCATCTCCAGCAGGTGGGCCCGCACCGCGTAGAGCCGGTGGTCCTCGGCGAGCTGCTTGTCTCCGGCCAGCGTGTCCAGTCGCTGGAGTCCCACAGTTGGGCCGTCGGCCATGGCGACTGCGACGGCGTGATTCAGCGCGACCATTGGGTTGTCTGACATCTGCAGCAGCAACCCGTAAAGCGACTTGATCTGCGGCCAGTCGGTTTCCTCCGCGCTTGGTGCCTCGTCGTGGATTGCTGCGATCGCAGCCTGGAGTTGGTAGGGACCGGTCGTGCCACGCGGCAGCACCTCGGTGATCAACGCGACTCCTTCGGCAATGTCGTCGGCGTTCCAGCGGAACCGGTCCTGCTCCCCCAGCGGTACCAGCTCACCGCTGGCTGTGGTCCGTGCAGCGCGGCGGGCGTCGGTGAGCAGCATCAACGCCAGCAGTCCGGCAACCTCGCCGTCATCAGGTAACAGTCGGTGCACGATCCGGGTCAGCCGAATCGCTTCGGCAGAGAGCTCGACGCGATGCAGCCTGGGGCCGGTTGTGGCGGCGTAGCCCTCGGTGAAGATCAGATAGAGCACATGGAGGACCGCCGCCAATCGATCGACGCGCTCCTCCGGGTCCGGCAGCCGGAAGGGGATTCCGCTGTCCTTGATCTGTTGCTTCGCTCGAGTAATCCGACGGGTCATGGTGGCTTCGGAGACCAGGAACGCGCGTGCAACCTCAGTGGTGGTGAGGCCGCCGACCGCACGCAGGGTGAGCGCAATCTGAGACGGTGGTGTGAGAGCGGGGTGGCAGCACATGAACAGCAAGATCAACGTGTCATCGGAATCGGCCGAACTCTCGGCAGCGTCAGCCTGCTGCGTCCGTAGCTCCCAACGGGCTACGGTGTCTTCGCGACGCCGCCGAGCTTGCTCGCTGCGCAGCAGGTCAGTCAGCCTGCGGGCTGCGACGGTGATCAACCAGCCCTTCGGGTTCTCGGGAACACCGTCGCCCGGCCACTGGGTTGTGGCCGCCAGCATTGCCTCTTGTACGGCGTCCTCAGCGGTGTCGAAGTTGCCGTAGCGGCGTACCACTGCGCCAAGAACCTGCGGCGCCAGCTGGCGCAGCAGGCTCTCGACGTCGACGTCGGTCCCGGACACCGGACTCGAAGATCAGTAGCTGATTTCGGCGGCCGACTCCATGATCGGCCGTATGTCCGCGTACGCGTTGGCGGTGACCTGCTCCGGTGCGGGGCACTCCGCGAGCCGGCCGGCGATCTCCGTGGCTCTGTCGAAGCTGGCACATTCGACGATCCAGTAGCCGGCGAGCACTTCCTGAGTCTCGGCGTACGGGCCGTCGGTGACGAACGGCACGCCGTTCTGCGCGCCGAGGCGTCTGGTGTGCACCGGTGCCGCGAGGGCCCGGGTCTCAACGAGCTCCCCGGCCTCGGCCAGCTCGGTATTGAAGGCCTCCATGAAGGCAGCCATTGCCGCGAAGTCCTCCGGCGACCAGGCGGGCAGCTCGGTGGCCTGACCGGCCATTCCGTCATAGTCCTGCTGCGAGGCGTACGTCAAGATCATGTATTTCATGTCCCTCTCCTTTCGGGCGGCACCTCCGTGGTGCCTCTCAGAGTGACGTCGAAGCTGGGGACCAATCTCGGACATCCACCTTGTCGTCGGGCTAGTGTCGTATCTCCTCGACCGTCGGACTGCGCCGCGAGTTGATCTTGCTGCGGAGGCCTCTGACAGCTGCCCGAATTCGCTCCAGACTAGGCTGACGCGGTATTGAGCGCTCGGCGTCATCCAGAGCCTGACAGCCGCCCGATCCAGGACCGCCAAGCGGGCCGAACCGGGTGGCAGCACCTCGACCACCTTCTCGAACAGCCGAAGCAGCGCCAACATCACCACAAGCGTCGTCGGCAGTGCCCTGGAAAGCCAGCCACCTCAGTCGCGAGTCGGGGCCTACCTCGATCTGGGAAATCCCGCAGCCCACAGCAAGTGCGAGCAGCGCAGCGACGCTCGGTAACACCCACAGCGCTCCGCCGACGTACTCCTTCACGGCGAACCAGCGCACCGAGCGCCGTATGCGGCGAATCGAAGTTGAGCTCATGGTGCGAGTGAGGTTATCGCCACCTCACCTGCAAGGCTGATGCCCAACCCGGCCGCTTGTGAGGCGCCGTGCCGGGCGATCGCCGCCGAAAGAGCCGCTCACGGCGTGCCAGGATCGGGCTATGACCGAAGATCCACGCTCCCCGTCGCGTCGACGGTCGGCGCCGATCACCTGCATCCTGACCATGTGCGCAAAGAGGGCTGGACGATGGCTCTCTACGTGGCCATCTGCCTGATCGCCGCGCTTACCGCCCTGGAGACGGTTACGGCCGTCCCCCGGGCACATCCTCGGGCTGGTCTGGGGCACGACTGTCGGTCTGGCACTCGCGCATGTCTTCGCGTTTCGCATCGCTGGTCGTCTGGTGCACGACGGTGACCTTCCCAGGGCCGATCGCATCGTTTCCGTTGTCCAGCTAATCAGTGCCGCCGCGGTCGCGGTCGTTGTCAGCGTCCCGCTTCTGCTGGCCCCGACGGAGAGCGAACTCGACTGGGCCCGTTACACCTGCGCCGCCATCATCGGTGGTCGGCTACTTGGTCGCCCGGGGCGCGGATCGAGGCCGGATCCGTGCTGTGCTGTTCGGGCTCGGAGTCCTCGCCGCTGCCATCCTCCTTGCCGCACTCAAGCACGCGCTCGCGGGTCACTAGGCCCAGGTTGGAATGAGGCCAGCCTCAACAATGTGGTGCAGTAACACAATGAGAGGATGCCGACATGGCCGTCCCCAAAGCTCTAGTGCGCGCGGGCAGGGCGGTGAGTAACAGTCTGTATCGAGTATCTGGTGGCCGATTGATGGGCAAAGTTCGGGGCATGCCAGTCCTGTTGATCACCGTCGCCGGCCGTAGGACCGGCGCCAAGCACACCAACCCTGTCTTGTATCTCGAAGACAATGGCAAGTACGTGGTGACCGGTTCAGGGAGTGGATCTGCAAAAGAGCCTCAGTGGTTCAAGAACCTGCGCCGCACCGATCAAGCAGAAATCGAGGTCGGGCGACGGCATCTTCCGGTCAGCGTGGCGGTCGCTGAAGGAGCTCAGCGCGACCTCCTCTGGCAGCAACTGCTCGTCCGCGCACCCTTCTTTGCCGACTACCAGAAGAAGGTCGAGCGGCAGATACCCATGGCAGTCCTGACGCCCGAGCCTGATGACGACGTTTGGTGAAGTTGGGCGCAACGTAGCTTCACTTGCTTGGACTGTGCGTCATCTGGAGATAGTGCGCAGTCCAGGTACATGGCGCGGAGTGGGCTACTCGAGAGCTGGGCGTGCTGATCAACCGGTGAGGTGGTCGAAGTCCCCTCGGACCCACGCGATGTAGCGATCGGCGGATCGGCGCACCCAGTCGGTAGCTTCGCCGATGACCTGCCCACCGAAGTTGTCGTAGAGCCGGTCGAAGTCGAGTTGCAGCACCCGATCAGCCACCTTCGCCACCACGGCGGCCGACAGGGGAATCTTGTTCGGGAAGCTGCGCATGAACGAGACCCAATGCTCGTCTGGTGTGCCGGCAACGGTGTCACCGCAGAGCAGCACCCCGCGACCGTCGGCCCCGACAAAGTGAGCGATCGAGCTGCCCGGGAAGTGGCCGCCGATTCGGTGGAGCACGACCCCCGGCAGCACCTCGGCCTTCTCCTCCCAGATCGTGACCACCGAGTCGGCTCGCTGGACCCACTGTCGGTCGGCCACTTGCACATAGACCGGCACGCCGCCGAACCGGTGCGACCATTCGACCTGCACTCCGAACATGTGCGGATGGCTCGCCGCGACCGCAGCCACCCCACCCAACTGGTGTACCGCCGCAACCAAGTCATCGTCGACGTATCCGTTCGGATCCCACAACAGGTTGCCCGACGTCGTTTGCACCAACAGTGCACGCTGGCCGATCCCGACCGACGGCTCGATCGTGATGCCATGCAAACCGGGCTCGACTTCGGCAACCGCTCCCCTGTGCCCAGCAGCCGCCAGCTCTTCCAAGGTGGTCCACTGCTGGCCGGTGGGGCGTACGTACTGACGCTCATCACTGCAGATCGCGCATACAGCCGCTGGCTTATCGGTGTCGGGCTGCTCTACTGCGCAGGTACGACAGACAAAGACGGACACAATTCCTTCCTCCTTGGGTCCTTCCTCCTTGGGCCCTTGCTCCTTGGGGTTCAGTCTGATTGTTCTTCAAGCCTGCCTGCACCGCGCCAGCTTCGCGCCATTCAGCCGGCGCCCCCGACCCCGCGCTCCAGGAGTCAACCGACGATCTCGTAGTGACGCACCGTCACATCACGTTCGATCAGGAAACGGTCATCCTCTGGATAGAAGATGGCTTGCTCGATGTCCTCACCAGCGAACGCCCGGATGCTGTCCCGAGAGTCCCACAGCGAGAACGTGATGATCTCGGAGCGAGCGCCGTCGTCGCGACGCAGCATCCAAGCACCCTGATTTCCCGGGGTGGATCTGTACTCAGCCATGCCGGTGCGGTTGATGTAATCCGCGTAAGCGGCCGCATCCTCGCGGCGCACTACGCCTCTCCAGATCCGCGCGATCACAGACAAGACAGTATCGACAAGCGTCCAGGCCAACTCGCCGAGTCAACCCGCCACCTGCCCGCCGCGCGGCCAGCAACACGTCAGGAAAGCTTGGCCACCGTGAGTAGCACGGCGGAATCCTCCAACGCCTCGAGGCTATGGCGGTTGTCCGGCACGATCAGCAGGTCGCCCCGCGCAGCCTCCCAGGACAGGTCAGCTGCTGAGAGTCGTACCCGCCCGTGCAAGATCAGCACTGTGGCCTCCCCAGGATTCTCGTGCTCGGCAAGGCGGGCGCCTGCGATCATGCCGATCACTGTCTGGCGCAGCACCTTCTCATGACCGCCATAAACCGTGTCCGCGGTGTGGCGACCAGCCGCAGTTACGGCCAACTTCATCTGTTGGCGTGCGAGCGCCTCGAGCGAGATCTTCTGCATGCAAACAGTGTCCCTTCTCAAAGCCCATGCGTCCGCGCACCACCCCCTTTCAGAGCGGGTGGTCCTTCAACCAGGAGCTGTCGTTGGGTTCGCGTTCACGGTCCCGGATCCAATCGATGACGCGGCGGAGGTCCAAGCCATAGACCGGCCCGTCGGTCGCAGCGTAGGTCTCCAATCGGCGGCGAGCGCGTTCGATCAGGCGCAGCGCGCCGATGCGGTTGCCTCGTTCGGCATGAGTGATGCCCACACACAATTGGGCCAATCCCTGCCACAACTGACGCTCCGTGTCGGGACCCGCTTTCCAGCGCGCCTCGTACACCTCGTGCGCGGAGAATGGTCGACCCTCCGACAGCAACTCGTGCGCAGCCGCGATTGTCTCCAACGGTGGCAGCGGCTCCTCTGACACCGGGTCGACGCCCACGCTCCCGTACGGCAGAGGGCGACCGAGCCGATCCCGCGGGCGCGCCTGCCGAGCTCGTCCGTGGGTGTCTCGATCACGTTCGCCGGGGTCCATTCCATCTGTATACCCGTGAGGCTCGCTGCGGGCGCCCGCGGGCGCCGGCGTTCAGGTTCTGCCCTACCCGGCTACTTCACGCCGATGCGACGTCGGGAGGATTGGGGCATCAGGGCCAACAGCGACCGCAGAGAGGCGGACCACAAGTGGAATTTCGGTACCTCGGAAACTCAGGCTTGAAGATCTCGGAGATCACCTACGGCAACTGGTTGACGCACGGCTCGCAGGTCGAAAACGATCAAGCGACGGCCTGCGTACGCGCTGCGCTCGATTCGGGCATTAGCACCTTTGATACTGCGGACGCGTACGCCAACACCATGGCCGAGACAGTGCTCGGCGAAGCCCTGAAAGGCGAGCGGCGCGAGTCGCTGGAGATTCTCACCAAGGTCTATTGGCCCGTGGGGCCGGGAGGGCACAACGATGTCGGGCTGTCCCGCAAGCACATCATGGAGTCGATCAACGGCTCGCTATCCCGGCTGCAAACCGACTACGTCGATATTTACCAGGCTCATCGTTTCGACTATGACACGCCGCTCGATGAAACCATGCGGGCGTTCGCCGACGTCGTGCGGATGGGCAAGGCGCTCTACATCGGGGTCAGCGAGTGGACAGCCCAGCAGATCCAGGACGGCCACGATCTCGCCGAGGAACTCGGCATCCACCTGATCGCCAACCAACCGCAGTACTCCATGCTGTGGCGAGCGATCGAGGGCGACGTCGTACCCGTCTGCGTCTCGCTCGGCATCTCGCAGATCGTCTTCTCACCAATCGCCCAGGGTGTGCTCACGGGAAAGTACCGTCCCGGCGAGCAGCCGCCGACCGACTCGCGGGCGACCGACGAGAAGGGTGGCGCCGACACGATCAAGCGGTGGATGCGAGATGACGTCCTGAGGCGAGTTCAGCAACTGGCGCCGCTCGCCGAGGACGCAGGACTGTCCATGGCGCAGCTGGCTGTGGCCTGGGTGCTCCAGAACGACAACGTCTCAAGTGCGATCATCGGCGCGTCGCGGCCCGAGCAGGTTCACGACAACGCCGCAGCCGCCGGGGTCAAGCTTGAGGAAGATCTGCTGGCCAAGATCGACGAAGTACTCGACCCAGTGGTTCAGCGCGACCCTTCCGAGACGCTGGAGAGCTCCCCCAAGACCCGCTAAGGCTGAGGTCCGCAACTTTCCAAAGGACTTAGAACCCACAACATCGGGATTTGCGCGCTAGCGCTGCCTCAGCAAGGAGAATGCCATGATCATTCGGGTTTTCAGGCCGACGATTCACGCAGGCAAGGAGAGTGAGTTCGAATCGTTTCTCCGCGACACGGCAATACCGCTGATGTCGCAACAGTCGGGGCTCGTGGCGCAGCATGTCGGGCAGCCCCTCGAGTCGTCCTCGTCTGAGTTTCTCTACGTCACGGTTTGGGAGGACGTCGAGTCGATTCGGGCGTTCGCCGGTGAGCGCTGGCAGGAGGCAGTGATCACACCAGACGACGAGCACCTTCTCAAGGACACCTGGATCGCACACTACGAGGTCTTGCAGACGGACTGAGAGGGCAGCGAACTCAGCTGCCACGTCCTTGGCTTCCGACGCCCAGACCGATCGATGAGCGTACGAAACGGTGCGATCGGCACTACACACCGATCACAGTGACCTGCTTCGTCTGAGCAGCAAGAGCCCGCAGATCACCCACATCACCAGTGAGGACGGCACCGTTCGGCTCAGCCAGCGCCATGACCAACGCATCAACAGCCGATCCTTTCCGGGCTGCACGACGGAGCTCGGCAGCACGACGAGCGAGGGTGACCGGCACCGAATCGTCGACCAGGCACGTACCGATGAACTGGTTCAGCGCTGCGTCACGACCGGGCCGAGCCTCTAGAGACTCGACCAAGACCATGGTCGGAATCACTGGCGGCCAAAGCTCCTCTCGACGCAACGAGCGGATCAGCGCGACAGCCTGTGAGGACCGCGTGGCCAGATAGCTGAGGCCGCCGCTGTCGAGAACGAGCACCACTTACCCCGCGCGAATCAAGTTGCGGTCTCGTATCTTCCGGACGATGGCGTCAGCTCGCGCCACCTCCTCCGCGGTCGGCTCACCCACCTCTGAAACCAGCTCTTCGACGTACTCATCGGTCGCTTCGAGAGCCCGCTGCCGCTCAAGTTCGGCGCGAACGGCGGTCTGGAGCAGCTCAGAGGCGGGGAGACCCCTCGCTTTGAGCTGCTTGTAGAGATCGTCCGGTAGATACACCTGCAGTCTCGGCATGCGCATGAGTATACGCCTACTGTGCGGGCCAGGCCGCGCTGCTGACTGACTTCGTGTTACTGCTGGACACCGACTTCGGCCGTTCTCGGCACAACCGTCCGACCTGGGCGCGCCGACCGGCCGAACGAGCGTGAGATGGGGTCCGGGATACTCGGGGCCCAACGGTGGTCATCTCTTCAAACCGAGCTTCTCGGTCACCCATTTCCGCAGCACGGCAGCAGGAGCGGCTCCCACCTGCGTGTCGACCACGTTGCCGCGTTCGAAGAGGATCAGGGTCGGGATCGCCAGCACCTCGAACCGCTGGCTCAACCCCGGCGCCTCGTCGGCATTGACCTTGACCAGCTTCAGACTCCCGGCGAACTCGCCCGCCAGTTGCTCGAGCACGGGACTCACCATCCGGCAGGGACCACACCAGGGCGCCCACATGTCGACGAGCACTGGGATGGTCGCGGCCTCCACACCGTCGGCGAAGTCGGCGTCGGAGGCATTCACCACCCAGGGGAGCGGCGTGTGGCACTTTCCGCAGCGGGGCACCCCATGCGCGACAGCCGGAACGCGGTTCTTGGTCTGACAGTTTGAACACACCACGACTTGCGTCGTGGAGTTCTCGACGTTCGCACTCATGCCGCTTCTCTCTCCTCCGGCGGCCCGCTCCGGGATATCACGGTGAGCTCGCCGTCCACGAGGTCCACGAAGACCTCTCCGCCCTCGAGAAGATCACCCCGCAGCAGGGCGCGCCCGACCCGCGTCTCAACCTCACGGGCAATGAAACGCCGCAACGGTCGGGCGCCGTACGACGGGTCGAACCCTTGCTCGGCAATGAACCGCAGCGCAGGTTCGGTGACCACCAGGCCGATCCGGCGCTCCGCGAGCCGGGCTCGCAGATCGTTGAGGAGCAGGTCCACGATCAGCTCGATCTCACCAAGGGTGAGGGGCTTGAAGAGCACGATTTCGTCGACCCGGTTCAAGAACTCCGGCGGGAAGTGGTTGCGCAGCGCGCCCAGCACGAGGCGGCGCGCATCCTCTTTGATCTCTCCCTCCGCCGTCACCCCCTGCATCAGGTACTCCGATCCGATGTTCGAGGTCATGATCACCACGGTGTTGCGGAAGTCCACCGTGCGGCCGTGAGAGTCGGTCAGCCGGCCGTCGTCCAGCACCTGGAGCAAGGTGTTGAACACGTCGACATGGGCCTTCTCGATCTCGTCGAGCAAGATCACCGAGTAAGGCTTGCGCCGTACGGCCTCGGTGAGTTGGCCGCCCTCCTCATAGCCGATGTACCCGGGTGGAGCACCGACCAGCCGACTCACCGTGTGCCGCTCCTGATATTCGCTCATGTCGATGCGGACCATGTTTTCTTCGGTGTCGAACAAGGCAGCCGCAAGACTTTTGGCGAGCTCGGTCTTCCCGACACCCGTGGGGCCCAGGAAGATGAACGAGCCGATCGGTCGACGCGGATCCTTGATACCGGATCGAGCCCGGATGATCGCATCGGCCACGAGCTGGACCGCCTCGTCCTGGCCGACCACCCGCTCGTGAAGCACCTCGTCGATGCGCAGCAACTTCTCGCGCTCGCCTTCCTG
>DATLPF010000041.1:0-3383 GCA_035535875.1 Propionibacteriaceae bacterium | reverse complement strand
TCTTCCTGATCATCAGGAAGATGGGTCCGCTGTTCCGCGTGATTCAGACCCGCATCGACGCCGTCAACCGCATTCTCCGTGAGCAAATCACGGGCATTCGGGTGGTACGCGCGTTCGTCCGCGAGCCGTACGAGGCAGCACGCTTCGCACGGGCGAACGCCCAGCTGACCGATACGACTACCTCGGTGGGAAGGTACGCGGCATCGATCTTCCCGATCGTCATGTTCATTTTGAACGTCTCCAGCGTCGCGGTGCTGTGGTTCGGAGCGCGGCGCATTGAGGCCGGCGAGATGCAGATTGGAGCGCTGACCGCCTTCTTGACGTATCTGATCCAGATCCTGATGTCGGTCATGATGGCGACCTTCTTGCTGATCATCGCGCCGCGCGCCGCGGTCTGCGCGGAACGGATCGAGGAGGTATTGGACACAGAGTCGTCGGTGTTGCCACCGCTGCATCCGGTCACGGAGCTGTCGGCGACGGGCCTCGTAGCTTTTCGGGACACCGACTTCAGCTATCCAGGAGCCGCGTCGCCGGTACTGCGGAAGATTACGTTCACGGCGGAGCCTGGGCAGACGACCGCAATCATCGGTTCAACCGGAGCCGGCAAATCCACGCTCATCTCGCTGATTCCGCGGTTGTTCGATGCCACCGACGGGTCTGTCACGGTGGACGGGATCGAGGTACGGGAGGCCGATCCGGAACTGCTGTGGAGCCGGATCGGACTGGTGCCGCAGAAGGCGTTCCTCTTCACCGGGACGGTTGCCAGCAACCTGCGATACGGGAACCCAGACGCCACCGACGATGAGCTCTGGCGGGCGCTGCGAGTGGCCCAGGCCGAGGACTTCGTACGGGAGATGCCAGGACAGCTCGAGGCACCTATCTCCCAAGGTGGCACCAATGTTTCAGGTGGGCAGCGACAGCGTCTTTCGATCGCGCGGGCATTGGCGAAGCGTCCTGAGATCTATGTTTTCGATGACTCGTTCTCGGCGCTGGATGTAGCCACGGATGCGCGGCTGCGGGCTGCGCTGGGGCGCGAGACGGCCGAGGCCGCAGTGATCATCGTCGGGCAGCGGGTGGCGACCATTGCCGACGCTGACAAGATCATTGTGCTGGAGCATGGCGAGATTGTGGGCAGCGGTACGCATGACGAACTGCTTGAGCACTGTCCCACCTATGCCGAGATCGTTGACTCCCAGCTCAGTGCCGAGGAGGCGGCGGCATGAGCGGAAATGGTCAAGATCGGATGCGCCCTGAGCCTGTCGATATGCGCCCTGAGCCTGTCGACGGGCGCAGCTCTGGGACTTCGACAAGCTCAGCCCGCATTTCCAGCGGCAATGGACAGTCAGCGCCCAAGGCTCCGGAGCGGCCAGCGCCGAAGGCGCCCCAAAGGCCACAGTACGGGCCACCCGCGGGCGGCGGAGGCCGCATGTGGGGACAGAACCGTCCGGTCGAGAAATCGCTGAACTTCCTCCCGTCGCTGAAGCGGCTGCTGGGGCACCTGGCGCCGGAGCGGATGATCTTGAGCCTGGCTGTGTTACTTGCCGTTGCCGGAGTCGCCATGAACGTGATGGGACCCAAGATCTTGGGCATGGCGACGGATGTGATCTTCACAGGCGTGATTGGCAAGAGCCTGCCGAGCGGAGCGACCAAGGAGCAGGTGATCGCTGGCCTGCGAGCCCAGGGCAACAACACCTTCGCCGACCTGGTCGAGAGGCTGAATGTCGTCCCGGGGCAAGGCATCGATTTCACGTTGCTGGGGCACTTGCTGCTGCTGGCGCTCGGTCTGTATCTTGTGGCGGCGTTGTTCTTGTGGCTTCAGGGTTACCTGCTGAACGGCGCAGTGCAGCGCTCGATCTACACGCTGCGTAGCCAGGTCGAAGACAAGATCAACAGGCTGCCACTCAGCTATTTCGACAAGCAGACACGTGGCGAGCTCTTGAGCCGGGTCACCAATGACATCGACAACATTTCCCAAGCACTGCAGCAAACGCTGAGCCAGCTGCTCACCTCTCTGCTTACCGTCATCGGCGTCACCGTGATGATGTTCGTCGTCTCACCCTTGCTGGCGCTGATCGCGTTGGTGACGATCCCGCTATCGATTGTCGTGACAACGCTGATCGGCAAGCGGTCACAGAAGCTCTTCATCGAGCAATGGAAGTCCACGGGCGAACTCAACGGGCATATCGAAGAGGCCTACACGGGGCAGTCATTGGTGAAGGTGTTCGGCAGGCAGCGCGAGGTCGAGGCGGTGTTCGCGGAACGTAACAGCACGCTGTACAAAGCCAGCTTCGGCGCCCAATTCGTCTCCGGTTTGCTCATGCCGACGATGTTCTTCATCGGGAACCTGAACTACGTGGCGATCGCCGTGGTCGGCGGCCTTCGGGTAGCCAGTGGCACCATGAACCTCGGCGACGTACAGGCGTTCATCCAGTACACCCGAATGTTCACCCAGCCGCTGACGCAGCTCGCCTCGATGGCGAACCTGTTGCAGTCCGGGGTTGCTTCGGCTGAGCGGGTCTTCGAGGTGCTCGACGAAGAGGAGCAGGTGCCAGAGAAGGCCAGCTCGCTCAATCCGACCTGCGGTCGGGTGGCGTTCGAGCACATCTGGTTCTCCTACGATGCCGTCACCGCCAAGGGGGACGACCCCCTTGAACCCCCGAAAAAGACTAGAAAGCCGCTGATCAGCGACCTGTCCTTGGTGGCTGAGCCGGGCAGCACTGTCGCCATTGTGGGGCCGACCGGCGCCGGCAAGACGACGTTGGTCAATCTGATCATGAGGTTCTACGAGCTGGACCGCGGCCGCATCACCCTCGATGGGGTGGACATCGCGACCGTGCCGCGGTCAGCGTTGCGGGCCAAAATCGGAATGGTGCTTCAGGACACGTGGCTGTTCCATGGCACCATCCGAGAGAACATCGCGTACGGGCGGCCGACGGCGACCGAGGAGGAGATTCACGCTGCGGCCGAGGCGACGTACGTCGATCGCTTCGTGCATGCACTGCCAGACGGGTACGACACGGTACTCGACGAGGAAGCCAGCAACATCAGCGCCGGTGAGAAGCAGCTGATCACCATCGCGCGAGCCTTCCTAGCCGACCCGGCGCTGCTGATCCTGGATGAGGCGACCAGCTCGGTCGACACCCGTACCGAGGTGCTGGTACAGCATGCCATGGCTGCCCTGCGGTCCGATCGAACCAGTTTCGTGATCGCGCACCGGCTTTCCACCATCCGGGATGCCGACGTGATCTTGGTGATGGAGGACGGCCAGATCGTCGAGCAGGGCACCCACCACGAGCTGCTGGAGGCCCGCGGTCACTACTTCGATCTCTACAACTCGCAATTCACCGCGGCCATCGAGGAGCTGGAGGAACTGCGACCGGCTG
>DATLPF010000040.1:0-3332 GCA_035535875.1 Propionibacteriaceae bacterium | reverse complement strand
CACTCCAAGCTCCTATGCCCGCTCGGGCGACGATCTCATCAACGGGCTGTTCGTCGAGCTTGATGCCTGGCAGTGGCACATGTTCCGCATCGATGTGCCTTCCGATAGCTTGCCGCGGTGAGGTACTGCCAGTGAGGTGGGCTAGGAGCGCGCTACTTGTTGCTGGGCTGACGGGCTTGGCGGCCGGGATTCAGCAAGCTCTTACGGCGCGTGATCGTCGTCGTTACCCGCCACCTGGGTTGCTAGTCAGCGTCGACGGTCATCCCATGCACCTGCAGGTTCGAGCACCTGACTCCGGCGGGCCGACAGTGGTGCTCGAAGCTGGAATGGGCTCTTTTTCACCGAACTGGTACTGGGTCCAGGAGGAACTCGCCCCGACAATCCGGAGCGTGGCATACGACCGCGCGGGACTTGGTTGGAGCCGACGCAGCCGCCGCCAGCGGGATGCCCAGACGATCGCTATCGAGCTGCGGGATGCGCTCCGCACAGCGGGTATCGCGCCACCGTACGTGCTCGCCGGACACTCCTTCGGCGGCCTGCCGGTCCGTGCCTTTGCTGACCTGTATCCAGAGTTGACCGCAGGCTTGGTTTTGGTTGATGCGTCTCATCCGGACCAGTGGGTGCGTTGGCCGACGCCGCACGCGGACCGGATCCTCGAGGTATCACAAAGGATCTTTGGCTGGCTCGGCTGGTTCGGTGTGCTACGAGCCCTCAACCTTGCGCGTCGGATCGCGGCCGGACTGCCAGCTCGTCAGGCGGCGGAGTTGCGGGCAGCCGCGGCACTGCCCGGCTACGCAGCTACCGAGGCCGCCCAGATCCGATCTTGGTCGGTAAGTCGGGAGCAGGTGAACGCAGCCGCCCCGCTCGGGGACCTGCCGCTGGCGGTGCTCGCGGTCAGTGACCAACCAGTGGGGGGCGAGCTGCTGACAGCTCTGCAGCGCGAGCTTGCGGAGCTGACCGAGAACGCTAGCATCGAGGTCGTGCAGGGCGCCAGCCACGAGTCATTGGTCTCCAATCGTGAGCACGCCCGCGTTGTCGCGAATGCCATTCAGGCGGTTGTCCAGGCGGCCAGCGGTCGCCCTCTCAGCTCTTGATACGCAAGGCGGTTGAGCGTCGCTCCTCGCTTCACCGTGACTCGTTACAGATGTAACTTGACAGTTGTGACAGAGATTGCTGACGCTGAGGCGCGTGCATGGGTAGTGGTGCTGGCTCGGCTGCCGGCTGAGCCAGCACGTCATCGGATGGCGTTGTGGCGTGAGCTGCGCCGTTCGGGCGCTATCCCGCTGGGGCAAGGAGCGTGGGCCGTTCCGGATCTGCCAGCCGTGCGGCCACTGCTGGAGCGCCTGACAGACCTCGTCGAGGCCGCCCAGGGGGCGTTGTTGCTGCTGACTGCCAAGGGTTTCGCGGACAGTGACGTCGCCCGGCTTGAGCAGCTGTACGCCGCCGCTCGGGAAGAGGAATGGACGGAGTTCGACGCCGACTGTGGCAAGTACCTGGCTGAGCTGGACAAGGAGGAGCGGCTCGGCAAGTACACGCTCGCCGAACTCGAAGAGGAGGAACAGAGCCTCGACCGGCTCCGCCGCTGGTATCGCGAGCTGCGGAGCCGAGATCTGCTTGGGATTCCGGCAACCACAGAGTCCGCAACGGCCCTCAAGTTGTGCGAGGAACGGTTCGATACGTACGCGAACCACGTCTATGCGACCCTCAGCAGTCCCACAGGCTGATCATCTCCAAACTCGCAGCGAGTTCGGTCCGTCGCGGAAGGTACTGATGTTCAAACCCAAGGACACCTTGGACCGGGTCTTTGAGATAGGGATCATCGGCAAAGGCCTCAACGGCATTGCCGAGCTGCTCGGCGGCCTGCTTCTGCTGTTCGTGACGACCGACCGAATTCGTCATTTGGCGCGGGTGCTGACCGAAGGTGAGTTGTCGGAGGATCCGCACGACTTGATCGCTCGGTACCTGCTGCATACTGCGGACGGACTGACCGGAAGCGCGGTGATCTTCGGCGCTGCATATTTGTTGCTGCATGGCGCGGTCAAGGTGATGCTGGTCATCGCGCTATTGCTGAATAAGCTCTGGGCCTATCCAACCATGATCATTGTCTTGCTGATCTTCATTGGTTATCAGCTGTATCGGATCGCGCTGCAGCCCAGCGCCGGCCTGATCGCTCTCACCGTGTTCGATGCAGCGATCGTGGCGTTGACGTGGCGGGAATACCGTCGGCAGCGGCGGAGACCAGACGATCACGCATCCGGCATCGCCGAGGCCACCTCGGCGGCGCAGCCGGTGGAACGGTGAAGAAGCCCGCATCCGATCGGCCGGTGACATCGGGCGCGGTCGGCTCACCCATCGCCGCTGGCGCCGCCGGGCAGTCGTGGTCGCCGTGGCGTACGGTCGTCGGATTCGGCGTGGTCAGTCTGGCCGCCGACATGGTTTACGAGGGCGCGCGCTCGGTCACTGGTCCACTCCTGGCATCGCTCGGCGCATCCGCGGTTCTTGTCGGCCTCGTCAGCGGTGCAGGCGAGGCAACGGCTTTGCTGCTGCGACTCGTCTTCGGATCATGGGCCGACCGCAGCGGAAACTATTGGACGCTCACCTTCGCCGGTTACGCCTTGACCGCGATCTGTGTACCGGCTCTGGCCATTACGCCGTTCCTCGCCGGCGCTGGTCTGGCGCTGGCTTGCGTCCTCATCTTGGGAGAGCGGCTGGGAAAGGCGGTCCGCAGTCCCGCCAAGACTGCGTTGCTCGCTCACGCGGCGGGTGCGGTCGGACTGGGACGCGGCTTCGGAGTACACCAGGCGCTTGATCAGATCGGCGCCGTGGCTGGGCCGCTCCTGGTGGCGGCAATCACCGCAGCCGCTGGAACGATCTGGCCGGCCATGGCCGTGCTGATCATCCCTGGAGCGGTGGCCATGCTCATGCTGCTTCGCATCTGGCGCAGCATGCGCACTCCTGCGATGGTCGACGACGAGCCGGCCGGATCGAAGGCGACAGCCAACCCCGAGCATCGGAAATCGCTGTTCGCGACGTTGCACGGTCGGCTGCCGCGTGTGTTCTGGTTGTTCGCAGCTGCCTCGGCGGCAACGAGCGCAGGCCTGGTCACCTTCGCCATCATTGCCTATCACCTCACTCAAGATCATGTCGTGTCCATCGCAGCGGTCCCGGTGATCTACGCAGCAGCGATGGGCGCCGAGGCGCTCGCCGCGCTGGCATCCGGCTGGCTGTTCGATCGCACCAGAGGCGGCGCCCTGTTGGGGCTGCCGCTCCTGGTGTCGGCCGTGCCGGTGCTGGCATTCGCCTCATCTCCGCTGGTCGCCATTGCCGGTGCG
>DATLPF010000039.1:0-29011 GCA_035535875.1 Propionibacteriaceae bacterium | reverse complement strand
AAGACAGGAGCAGACCTGTGAATGTGAAGGCTGACACCAAGGACAGACCGCGGCACTTGCCCGCCGGGCGGAAGGCCCGACTGGCGGCGTACGTGGCCGAGGCCGGACAGGTCACGGTCGGCACACTTGCGGAGCACTTCGGCGTGTCGATCGATACGATCCGCAGGGACCTGGACCAGCTCAGTACCGAAGGTGTCCTGGTCCGTACCTACGGCGGCGCCGTCAGCCTGTCGACGGTATCCCGAGTCGACCGGGCGGTGGACGTACGACTCAGCCTGCAGGAAGCCGAGAAGGAGAAGATTGCGGCACTTGCCGCGTCCTTGGTCGAGGACGGGTCAACCATCATGATCAATGGCGGGACGACCACACTCGCGCTTGCCCGCCACCTACATCATCACCGGGACCTCACCGTGGCCACGAACAATCTGCTCGTACCTCCGGCGTTGTCGCCCTCAGTCATCCGAGATTTGTACGTCTTCGGGGGAGCGGTCCGCTCGATCACGCTCGCCACCATCGGCCCCGTTAGCCTCCGGGTCGCAGGCGGTACCGAGCTCGACATCCGGTGCGATCTGGCATTGGTTGGCGTCGGCGCTGTTTCAGTTGACGCAGGCTACTCAACGAGCAACGCGGGAGAGGCAGCCATGATGCGGGAGATGATGTCTCGCTCAGCACGCGTCGCGATCTTGGCAGACTCATCCAAGTTCGGTCGCCGGCTTTTCGCTCAGATATCCGAGCTTGGGAGTGCCACCTACCTGGTCACAGACTCGAGCCCACCGTCTGAGCTTCTCGATGCGCTGGCCGAGAACGATGTCGAGGTCATTACCCCAGAGACAAGTTGATCACTGCGGACGGGGCAAGCAAGTCGCGCAGACCCATCAGGGACCGGTGGCTGCATCGATCAGTAGTGAGTCCAATCCTCGGCGCACGCCCGGGACGTCCGCGACCTTCCGGATGGCAAGAAGCGTGCCGCCTACATACGGATCTGGGGTTTCGCCCGGATCATGGCGCATCACCAGCCGCTCGCCGGCGCCACCGAAGACGATCTCCGTGGTCACCACGAAGCTGGGCAGCCGCACGGAGTGGATGCGGGTGCCTGCCACCTCGGCACCCCGCGCCTCGACCGGGCCGGCCAACTGCGGCAGAGGCACCGCGGAGAGTGGCGTGCGGACCTGGGCCAGGGTCTCGGCCAGCTCTCGCGAGGTGCCGCTGGGCACATCCGCCTTGTCGGCGCTGGCGAAGTCCATGATCTCCCAGTGGTTCAGATACTGGGCGGCCAGCGCGGCGGCCCGCTTCAAGATCGCGGCCATGATCGAGAAGTTGCCCGCGGCAACCACACCCACACCCCCGTCGCGGGCGAGACGGTCGAGCTCGGCGTAGTCGTCGGCGGCCAGCCCACTCGAGCCGACGACTGCATGCACCCCCGCGCGTATGGCGGTCATGACGTTCTCCTTGACTGCGGCGGCGCTGGTGTAGTCGACAAGCACATCGACCTCCGCGGACTGCAACGCCTCTGACACCGAGGCGTAGATGAACCCGCCGCTTCGGGAGGCTGTCGCGTCGGCCAGTGTCAGCCCCGCGGCGGACCGGGCCACCCCACAGGTCAAGCTGAGGTCATCCGCCGCCTCGATCGCAGCCACGATCGGCGGCGCTGTCCAGCCGGTGATGCCGGCGAAGCAAACCCTGATCATGACTCGACCCTAGTGTTCGGGGTCGACACGTTGGACGGAGAACAGGCTCAGTGTCGTCGTGCCGATCCCTGCGTCCCGCAACAAGGATGAGCGCGTACGGTGGAACGCTTGTCGACGGCACGCAAGACTGCTCCTGAGGGAGGTGGTCATGGCAGGTCCACTGCTGGAGACCAAGCTCCAAGTTCCCAGGCGGCGACGTGATCTGATAGCCCGTCCGAGACTGAGTGAGCGCCTAACACGGGGGGCCGAGTCGGCGCTGACGCTGGTATCAGCTCCGGCCGGGTTCGGTAAGACGACGCTGCTGGCGGACTGGTTGGCAGCTCCTGCAGCCAATGGGCGGTCCGGGGCGTGGCTTTCGCTCGACCAACGCGACAACGATCCGGCGTTGTTCTGGACGTACCTGCTCGCCGCGCTGCAGAAGGCGGCGCCCGGAGTTGGCGCAGGTTCTATCTCGATCTTGCAGTCGCCCCAGCCGCCGATCGAAGCTGTCGTCGCCACTCTGCTGAACGACCTCAGCGCCATCTCGCAGGAGATCGTGCTGGTGCTCGACGACTACCACCTCATCGATGCGCGCGAAGTGCAGGACGGGATGGCCTTCCTGCTGGAGCACCTGCCCCAACAGATACATCTGGTGATCGCCGGCCGCGCCGACCCCGCGCTGCCGCTGGCGCGCTTGCGAGGGCGGGGCGAGCTCGTCGAGATCCGCGCCGCCGATCTGCGCTTCACGCCCGAGGAGGCCGCGGCCTACCTCACTGGGGCGATGGGATTGGCGCTGACGGCACAGGATGTCGTAGCGCTGGAGGGGCGTACCGAAGGGTGGATCGCCGCGCTTCAGATGGCGGCGCTCTCGATGCAGGGCCGAGACGACGTCGCCGGGTTCATCGCCGGCTTCGCCGGGGATGACCGGTACATCGTCGACTATTTGGCCGAGGAGGTCTTGCAGCGCCAGCCCGAAGATGTCCAGCACTTCCTGCTGCAGACCTCTATCCTGTACCGACTGAGTGGGTCCCTCTGTGATGCCGTCACCGGCCAGAATGGCGGAAAGGCCAGGTTGGCGGCGCTCGAGCGAAAAAACCTCTTCCTGGTCCCGCTTGATGATCATCGCCGGTGGTATCGCTATCACCAGCTCTTTGCCGACGTGCTGCATGCGCGCCTGCTCGACGAGCAGCCTGAGGACGTTTCCACCCTGCACCGGCGGGCAAGCGACTGGTACGAACAGAACGGCGAGCGGTCCGAGGCGGTCCGCCACGCGCTGGCCGGCAAGCACTTCGAGCGAGCCGCGGAGCTGATCGAGCTGGCGATCCCGGCGCTGCGCCAGGGCAGACAGGATGCCACCCTGCTCCACTGGCTTGAGGCGCTTCCCGACGAGGTAATCCGCGTCAGGCCGGTGCTGAGTGTTGAGTTTGTCGGGGCGCTCATGAGTGGGGGCGAGTTCGAGGGCGTGGAGGCGCGGCTGCGGGACGCCGAACGCTGGCTGGACGGAGCGACAGAGAACGATCAGGGCCATGAGGTTGCAGCGGCGTCGATGGTGGTGGTGGACGATGTGGCCTTCCGCCGCCTACCCGGCGCGATCGCCATGTATCGCGCCGGACTAGCCCAGCTCCGCGGCGATGTGGCCGGCACCATGACCCATGCCCGGCGGGCGCTCGAGCTTACCGAACAGGACGACCACGTCGGGCGCGGCGCGGCGGCGGCCCTTCTGGGCCTCGCCTACTGGACGAGTGCGGACCTGGATGCCGCGCACCGTTGGTACGCCGAGGGCATGGCCAGTCTCGCCAAGGCGGGGCATGTTGCCGACGTGGTGGCTGGCGCCGTCACCCTGGCGGACCTCCGGATTGCCCAAGGTCGTCTCAGGGAGGCAATGAGCCTTTACGAGCAGGGATTGCAGCGTGCGATCGAGCACGGCGTCCCCGCGCTGAGGGGGGCGGCCGACATGCACTCAGGGCTGGGCCAGCTCCTGTACGAGCGGAACGATCTTGATGCCGCGCTGCAGCACGTGCAGATGAGCCGGGATCTGGGCCAGCATGCCGGCTTTCCGCAGAACGAGTACCGCTGGCGCGTCGCGCTGGCGCGGATTCGGCAGGCTCAAGGAGATCTGGGCGGCACGCTGGACCTGCTCAACGAGGCGGAGCGGCTTTACGCGGGTGACTTCTCTCCGAACGTCCGGCCGGTCCCCGCGTTGCGGGCCCGGCTATGGGTCGCCCTCGGCCGCCGGGATGACGCGCTCGACTGGGCGCGTCAGAAAGGACTCTCCGCGACAGACGACCTCAGCTACCTGCGCGAGTTCGAGCACATCACCCTCGCCAGGGTGCTCCTGACCCAGTATGCAGCCGGGCGCGCCGACGACTCCCTCGACGACGCCACGCGACTCCTCGAGCGCCTCCGGCGAGCGGCCGAGGAGGGGAAGCGGACCGGGAACCTGCTCGAGATCCTGGTCCTGCAGTCCTTGGCCCACCAGGCGCGGGGCGACCTCCCGGCGGCGCTGGCATCGCTGCAAGAGGCGCTGACGCTCGCCGAGCCGGAGGGCTATGTCCGACTCTTCGTCGATGAGGGGCCGCCGATGGCCTCGCTGCTGCGAGCGGCCGCGAAGCAGGGCATCCGCCGGAACTATGTCGGTCGGCTGCTGGCCGCCATCAACGAGACTGAGAGAAGCAGCCAGCCCGGCCAACCGGGCCTGATCGAGCCACTGAGCGAGCGCGAGCTAGACGTGCTTCGACTGCTCGGCACCGACCTGGACGGACCGGACATCGCCCGCCAGCTCATCGTCTCGTTGAATACCGTGCGGACCCACACCAACCACGTCTACGCCAAGCTCGGCGTCAACAACCGTCGAGCGGCGGTGCGCCGGGCCCGGGAGCTCGGCCTGCTGTCGCGTACCCGCGACCACTGACCCGACTCATCGTCGTTCGCGTCGCCCACCGTCCTTAGGCCGATGACTCGAGGAGGCCGCGGAGCTTGTCGAGGTTGGCGGCCACCGCATCGCGTACCCGACTGGAGGCCAAGGGGACGAGCAGTCGCAATGGCCCGCGACCGGACAGATCGGCGGTATTGGTCAGCCTGGTTCCTTCCGGCACCTCTTCGATCTGATAGATGAGCGTTCCGGAGAGGGGACCGATGTCGCCCTCAAGGACCATGCGGCGCTCCGGCACTAACTCGGTGATCACGAGCTCCTCGGTGGTCGGCCGCGGAACTGACCGCGTCTGTTGGATCCGTGTCCCAACGCCGAGCGGACCTGCGCTGACCTGGCGGGCCGAATCGATGGCGTAATTCCACTTCGGGATATTGGCCGGGTCGACGAGAAAGGCGAAGACCTCGTTTGGCGGCCGCCAAATGGTCACGCTGTTGGCGAAGTGCATGCCTAAGTGTCCAGGAAGTCGCGATCGCTAAATCACCACATCCATCACCACATGTGGTGATGCTCGCTCACCACATCCCCTCATACCTTTTCGACCATGAGCGAGACAGCGACCGGCGATCATCGCGAGGCCGGACGGTACGAAATCCGCCTCAAGGGGCACCTCGATTCTCGATGGGCCACCTGGTTTGACGGACTTGGCCTGACCCACGAGAGCGACGGCACCACCATCATCTCTGGCCTTGTTGCCGACCAGGCAGCACTCCATGGCCTGCTCCAGAAGGTGCGCGATACAGGTCTGCCGCTGGTCTCCGTCACTCAGGTCGACCCCCATTAATCAAACTGCCCGCCACCGCACCTCGATATGTGCTCAGCAATCTGCAAGAGGAGAACGATATGACCATCACCGACCGAACCACAGCAACGAAAGGAGTCCCAATGGACTCATTGAGGAAGACCGCGCTGATCGCGGGCGTGTTCTACGTGATCACCTTTGTCTCGATCCCGACTCTCGCCCTCTACGGTGCGGTGCACGATCCGAACTACATGGTCGGCCTTGGTCCGGACACACCCGTCGTCCTCGGCGGCGTGCTGGAGATCATCGTGGCCCTCGCCGGTATCGGCACCGCCGTCGTCCTCTACCCCGTGGTAAAGAGACAGGGCGAAGCGCGCGCGCTGGGCTTCGTCGGCGCGCGGGTACTGGAAGCCGCCACCATCTTCGTCGGCGTCGCGAGCCTGCTGACCGTGGTAACCCTGCGGCAGGCCGGAGCCGGAGCAGATGGGTTGGTCGCCGGGCAGGCGCTTGTCGCCTTCTATGACCGCATCTTCGCCCTCGGACAAGGCCTCATTCCGGCCGTAAACGCCCTGCTCCTCGGCACCTTGCTCTACCAGTCACGGCTGGTGCCGCGGGCTCTTCCCATGCTGGGATTGATCGGGGCGGCCCTGCTGATTGCTACCGACGCCGCCGTGGTGTTCGGGCTCTTGGACCGGCTGTCCCCACTGGCCGCAATCCTCACCATTCCGATCGCGGTGTGGGAGTTCTCCCTAGGTGTCTACCTGATCGTCAAGGGCTTCAAGCCCTCTCCGATCACAGCTGACATGACGGCTATCAACAACCAGTCCACCCACTAGGGTGCCGCCGTCTAACCGTCGACAACACGGCCGGGCCCAAGTCATCTGTCGCGGCGGAGATCGAGCCCGACGTACTCGCCATCGCACCTCGATAGATGCTCACCGATCCACATAAGGAGAACGACATGACCACCACCAGTCAAACCACAGCAACGAAACGAGCTCCGGTCGGCTCGCTGAGGAAGACCGCGCTGGTCGCCGGCGCGCTGTACCTGATCACCTTCGCCACCTCGATACCGGCCCGGGTCCTGTTCGGCCCGGTGAAGGATCCGAACTACATCCTCGGGCCGGGGGCGGCGGACACGCAGGTGCTCTTCGCGGGCTTCCTCGATGTGATGCTGGCCCTCGCCTGCATCGGCACCGCGGTCGCGCTGTATCCGGTGGTCGAGCGGCAGAACAAGGGGGTCGCGCTCGGCTTCGTCGGCTCCCGGACCCTGGAAGCCGCCATCATCGTGACCGGCGTTATCGCCCTGCTGTCCGTGGTCACGCTGCGGCAGGCCGGAGCCGGAGCCGATGCGCTGGTCGCCAGCCAGACGCTGGTCGCCGTCTATGACTGGACGTTCCTGTTCGGACCCGGCTTCATGGCTTGTGTGAACGCCCTGCTGCTCGGCTCGCTGCTGTACCGGTCCGGCCTGGTACCCCGGATCATCCCGCTGGTGGGCCTGATGGGAGCGCCCCTGCTTTTCGCTTCCGATCTCGCGGTCATGTTTGGGATCTGGGAGCAGGTCTCCCTGCCCGCGGGGATCGCAACAGTCCCGATCGCGCTGTGGGAGGTCTCGCTCGGCGTGTGGCTGGTCGTCAAGGGCTTCAAGCCCTCCCCGATCACCGCGGGGATGACCGCTTCCAGCACCCGGCCCGCCTACCAGGACGGCGCCGTCTAAACCGCCGGACAGGGCCGGGCCCGCACAAAGGGCCCGGCCGCTGTCCACGAAGACCACCTGCATACCTCCACGAAAAGGATCCACGAAAATGACATCGACAACATCGCAAGCCGGCTATCCGGTCCAGCTGACCGGCGAGCTGGACCCGAATCTCTCGCGCTGGCTGTGGCTGGTGAAGATGTTCCTGGCTATTCCCCACTACGTCGTCTTGGCGTTCCTGTGGGTCGCGTTCCTGATCACCACCGTGATCGCAGCCTTCGCCATCTTGTTCACCGGCCGCTATCCGCGCTCATTGTTCGACTTCAACGTCGGTGTGCTGCGGTGGAACTGGCGGGTGGGGTTCTACGTGTACGCCGCCCTGGGCACGGACCGCTACCCACCGTTCACCTTGGCCCGGACTGACTACCCAGCCGACTTCGACATCGCCTACCCCGAACACCTCTCCCGCGGCCTAGTTCTCGCCAAGTGGCTGCTCGCTATCCCGCACCTGATCATCGTCATCCTCATCGCCGGCGACCTCCTTTTGTACCCGTGGACCACCAGCACCGGCTGGAGCTCCGGGTTCCAGCTCGCCGGCGGATACTCAGTCCTCAACCTGCTCGTCGTCATAGCGGGCTTCTTCCTGTTGATCACGGGGCAGTATCCCCACGCCCTCTTCGACCTGCTCATCGGCATCAACCGCTGGCTCTACCGCGTCCTCACCTACGTCGCCTTGATGCGCGACGAATACCCGCCATTCCGTCTCGATCAGGGCCAGTACGAGCCCGCGGACGTGGACCCCGACCGGCCAGCGACCACTCCGGCATTGGTCCGCACGCCGGCCTGAGCGCTGTTCGCGCAAGTGCTCATCGGACACGCTCCACGGGCCGGCTGGCAACGGCACCGAGAACGGCGCAGCAGCACCGGCACATCGGCTCTACCATGGCCTCGAGCTCAGCGATCTCTTGTTCTCGACCGACGAACCGGGTCAGATACGACGGCGGCCGGTCGGCGAACGGCTCGGCATCCACACTCATGAAGCCACCTCCTGAGTTCCACTCGTCACCGACTGGCGAACAGCGAGGAGGCCGCGTGTACTGCTGCTGTCCGGGTATTCACGTTGAGCTTGTCGAAGATCGATCGCAGATGCGCGTGCACGGTACGTTCACTCAGCAGAAGCCGATGGGCAATCTCGGCGTTGCTCAGCCCATCGGCAACCAAATGCAGGACCTCGATCTCCCGGGCAGTCAAGCCAGACGACCTGCGCTGGAGCTCTTCTTCCAGGGCAGATACAGCTTCTTCGGCAACACGCAAAGCCTGCTCGGAGTTCAGCTTCCTCCCGCCCGCGTACGTCTCGGACCACGCTCGCTCGCCGAGGCGGCGGCGGACGCTGGCGGCCGACTCGTGGAAGTCGTTGGGCATTGGGAACCACTGTTCCTGCTGATAGGTCTCCCGCCATCCCGCGGCCGTCCCGGACAGCTTGGCGGCCAGATCCAAGCGATTCAGCGCGGCCGCGATCGCCGCGATGCCGTCAAGGGTGTCGGCACTCTCGGTCGTGAACCGATAGTCCCGCTGGTACCGCACGGCGTTCCGGTACGCATTCAGCGCAGCGGGCAGCTTGCCCTCGAGGCGAAGCGTCAAGCCCAGATCAACCAACGCGTGGCACGCCCCGAGCGGGGCATCCAGGCTCTCGAACTGGGTGGCGCTCTGAAGTAAATATGACGACGCCTCGGTGTATTCACCGAGGACGAAGGCCGCAATTCCCAGCAAGTCGTAGCACCACGCCACACCCAGTGCGTCACGACAGGCTTGGCAGAGGACCAAGCTCTCGGCTATCTCGCGCCGGCCTCGCTCGGAGTCGCCGACGAGAAGGCTGGCGGCGCCATGGGTCAGGATGCAGTTCGCGACGCCGGCCTGGTCGCCGATCTCTTGGAAGAGGATAAGTCCGTGCTGCAGCAGACCCTGGGCGGCAACCGGGTCGGCTCGACACCTCCATAGGCCGGATATCCAGTATCGAAGCTGGCCACCCGGTTGAAGTTGAGCCTCAACTCCCCGGACGGCTCTCCCCCGTCACAGCTCTGGTTTTGGTTCTGGTCTACACAGCCAGTGATTGATTCGGTCCCTTCGATGTACCTGATCTGGGTAGTCCAATAGGTCCAGGCGTTGATCACCCGCTCGCTCCGAAGCTTGTAGGTGCCGATCAGCCCGCCGGTGACCCGGTAAACCGCCGGGCTCCCATCGATTGGAAGGAGTCGACCTTCCACATGGACCTGACGTGGTTCATTGGGCACGCCCAGTGCGGTGCCGGCCGCTCCGAACACCAGGACGACAGCGAGACCGGATGCCGCGGCGCCAACGCGCAGGGCGCGGCTCCTCACCCGTCGAGTCCCTGATTGTTTGGCCGTGTTCGCGCTTGTCATGGCCCCTTCCTCCTTTCGTGCCGCGGAAACGGACTTGTTTCTGCGAGTACGCCATCAGAATCGCTCGGCGGGGGAACGGGACACATCGGCAATAGTGCCTAACTCTCCAGTGTTCGCGACAATGCCGATTCGAAAGGGTCATCATGCTGCAGGAGGGTTAGGACGCTGCCGCTCGATCTAAAACACGATTTGGAGAAAGTGCGGCCCACGAAGATGGCTGTTAATCATCGGTCCCCGCAGCTCAACAGCATTGGCGCGCTTCTGCTCGGGCGTCCCAGTGTTTCTGGCAGGCCGCTCGTTCCAAAGATGGCACGCCGCTCCGCCTGATCAGCACCTACACCGAGCGACGCGTGACAACAGGCCGCGGCCCTGCGCGGAATTTGATCCCGTCCCGATAGGTCGGCACAAAAGGCGGGCTACACGCTGGAGCGCTGACGACCCCGGATCGTGACCGACACGATGGCCGCCACCAGGCAGAGGCCAGCACCGCCGAACCAGGCGAGGGTGTATTGGCCCGTCGTGTCACGGACGACCCCCGCCGCGGCCGAGGCGAGGGCCGCCCCGAACTGGTGTGAGGCGAACACCCAGCCGAACACGATCGTTCCGGAGCTTCCGAACGCTTCTCGGCACAGCGCCGCCGTAGGCGGCACGGTGGCCACCCAGTCCAGGCCATAGACGATGATGAACACGAGCATGCTGGGGTGCACGGCGTCCGAGAGCAGCCAGGGCAACACCAGCAGGCCGACGCCGCGGAAGAAGTAGTAGCAGACCAGCAGCAGCCGCGGGTCGATCCGGTCGGTCAGCACGCCGGAGAGGATGGTCCCGGCGATATCGAAGATCCCGACCAGCGCCAATAACCCGGCGGCGGTGGTCTGAGGCATGCCGTGATCGTGGGCAGAGGGCACGAAGTGGGTGCCGATCAGGCCGTTGGTGGTGGCGCCGCAGATCGCGAAGCCACCGGCCAGGGCCCAGAAGGTCTTGGTCCGTGCCGCGTCTGCTAGAGCGCGTACCGCTCGGCTCGCGGCTCCGGTCGAGTCGATCGCCGGCGGTTGCGGCCGGCCCGGCGGAGCGCCGTACGCGGTAACGCCCCGGTCCTCGGGATAGTCGCGGAGCACCACCAGCACGAACGGGATGACGGCCAGCGCGGCGAAGGTGACGACCAGCGAGGCTGTCCGCCAGGACTGCCGCTCAGTCAGCGCGGCCATCACCGGGAGGAAGATCAGCTGACCAGTGGCGCCGGCGGCCGTCAGGACGCCCATCACCAGGCCGCGCCGGCGCACAAACCAGCGGTTGGCGATGGTGGCCGCGAACACCAAGGCCATCGAGCCGGTACCCAGACCGATCAGCAGCCCCCAGGTGATCATCAACTGCCAACCCTGGGTGATCACGATGGTCAGCCCGCTGCCGGCCGCCACCAGGATCAAGGCGAGGCTGGTCACCAAGCGGATCCCGAACCGATCCATCAGCGCTGCGGCGAACGGCGCCATCAACCCGTACAGCACTAGGTTGAGGCTGACGGCGCTCGAGATCAGAGTCCGCGGCCAACCGAACTCCTGCTCCAAAGGCACCATCAGCACACCGGGCGCAGCCCGGAATCCGGCGGCACCGAGCAGGGCTACGAACGCGACCAACGCCACCCACCATGCCGGATGGATCCGCCGGCCACCGCCGCCCGCGCCTTTTCGCTGGTCGGCGTCCGCCGCCAAGTCGAGCGCGGCGGTCGCCTCGAACGCCTCATCCGCTGTGCTCACCGGCTAATTAGACCCAGTTGCGACCTCGCGGGCAAAAGCGTTTCGCGGCGCGATCGCCGTCGGAATCCGGGTCTTCGTCTGGGCGTAGCCTCCAAAGCCCCAACCGTCGGATACGGTGTCGGGCGTTGTTTGCGACGTTAAGACAAATGAGTAAAACGCCCTGTGGTTCATGACGGCATCGTTGGTCCTTGGTTCTTGCCGACATTCGCCCAGGCCACAGGTCTGCCTGATCTGCACTACGTCGTGCTGCTGCCACCGCTCGAGGTCTGCATCGAGCGGGTCAGGAGTCGAGTCGATCATGGTTCCGCCGACTTATCAGTCACTCGCTACTTGTTCTTCCAATTCGCCAATGCCCACATCGCTGCCCGGCACGTGATCGCCGAGCGCGATGAACTACCCGGCCGTTTGGCAGGCCTCATTGATCAACAGCTGCACACCGGCACGTTCCGTTATTCGGCTTCCTGAAAGTCATCGCGATGACGTCCGCCCCGCTTCTGGGCGGCAGTGCCGGCGCCCTGCTCGACATTGAGACTCGGCTCGAGGGAACGCTGTTCCGCCATAGCTATCCTCGCGTCACAGTTGATCAAGAAGCCAGGAGGGGCTTACGCTCTTGGCGCCGGCCCGCCTCGACGCGGTCCCGTAGCAGCCAGTCGGCAGTGGCGACGCTAACTTCACGTACGCCACCAAGATCAACTTGCGCGATGACGGCCTCAACGATCGCGTCATCCACTCCAGCATTAGTTCGCACGCCCGCCTGAAGGTGGCCTCAGGGCAGGTCCTTATCAGACACGCTTCACGGACAGGATGGCGACGGCTCCGATGATCGCGCAGGTCCCGGCGAACGCGTACAGCAGGCCGTAGCTGCCGATCGCCAGGATGGCCGGTGCGATCGCCGGAGCGATGGTAAAGGGCAGAGCCCTCCACCGCACCCGGAGGTCTTCGCAACGTCAACGACCAAGCCGGAGTGTCACCAACGTCATGGCCGAGTACAACTAGGGAGCGCTCGTCATAGCGGCGGGGCGCCCCAGCTCCCAGTTCGATGCGCCGGAGCAGAGCCCGGGCCTCCTGCTGTGGCGCGTCACCCTGTCATGGCAGCGACGGATCCGCGCTGTGCTGGACTCGCACCAGTTGACCCACGTGCAGTTCGTGCTGCTCGCGTCGTTGTGGTGGCTGGCCGACCACGACGATCGCCCGCCGACCCAGGCCCGGCTTGCTCAGCAAGCTGGGACCGATCCGATGATGACCAGCCAGGTGACGCGCAAGCTCGAGACCCGCGGCCTGCTTGAGCGAGCGCTGGATCCGACCGACAGCAGGGTCCGCCGGCTGCATCTGACCGCTGCTGGGAGCGCCGTGGTCAGCTGAGCACTTGCCGATGTCGAGGCCGCGGACCAGGACTACTTCGCGGCCTTGGGTCAGCAGCGCACAGCGTTCCTGCAGGCACTTCAAACCCTGGAAGCGGCATTGGTGCCGTAGCCGCTGACCTGACTTTCCGGTGAGGCGCCTGGCAATACCCGCCGAGCGATTATAGCGGCCGTGCTATCCGCGAGATATCTGCGTCCTTGCTCTCGGCGGATCAGGCCTCAGATAAACGATCAGGCAACAAACACAAATTCCGAGTCCAACGAGCGGATATTTCAGCGCTACAACCGCGGCCGCGCCGAAAAGGCATAAAGTCGTAATCGATCGGAAGTGCATAATCCTGCGCACAGTCGGTGCGACCTCGTCAGCTCGAGCTCGATCGATAAGCTCCCAAATCAAGCATATGTAAGTCGCGTTGACGAGGAAGAAACGGCCGCATAGAAGGCAACAGGTTGGGGCGCCAAGACGCTCACGGCCATCCAAGCGGTAGAGAACGGAAGCAGCGACATGGAAACAGGTGCGCGAAACTGAACCACAATAGACGAGGGGTCGCCTCCGTCGCATAGCGCATCAGATAATGGTGATTGGTCCAGACAATGGCGATGAATAGATAGCTAACTGCGTAACTTAGCCATGTGGGCCAAAGCAACAGGAGCGCCTTATAGGTTGGAAGCTCCGGTGGCCGCAGCTCCAAAACCAGCACTGTTATCAGAACAGCGAACACCCCGTCGGAGAACGCGCTCAGCCGCTCCGGCGTCGCTTTAGGAAGCACTGTCTAGTGGTCAGGGAGCTTCGTTTGCGTAGCCTTCCTCACGAGCTCGGCGGATGAGCTCCGGATCCAACGGACCCTCGCCGACCGCCGCGTCCACCTCAACCTCGGCACCCGAGATGTGCTCATGCATCCACGAATCGGCCTCGTGCTCCGCCTCGACACCGTGGGTCGAGGTATGCGCGTCCCCGATGGCGCGCCGGCGCAGCGCGTACACGACCAGGACGATCGCCCAGGCGAGCAGGCTGAGCAACAGCTGCGAACGGGTTTCCGCGCCGAAAGCCATGGCAATCAGCACGGCCACGATGGCGACGGCAGTCAGAATGGTCAACACCGGGTAGAGCCACATCTTCACGATGAGCTTTTCCGGCGGAACCATGCGGCGCATCCGGAGCTGAGACAGGCAGATGAGCAGGTAGACGAACAAGATGATCGCGCCAGAGGAGTTGAGGAGGAAGAGGAAGACGCGGTCAGGTGAGATGGCCGCCGCGATGACACAGAGGAAACCCACCACGCTCGAGCTAAGGATCGCCCAGGCTGGCACGCCCTTCCGGTTGAGCTTGAGCAGCCGCTCCGGTGCTTCGTTGCGGGCCGCAAGCACGAACAACATGCGTGAGGCCGTATAGAGCCCTGAGTTAAGGCAGGACAGAACCGCCGTCAAAACGACGAAGTTCATGACTTCGGCAGCAAAGCCGATGTTCATCTGCTCGAACGCTGCGACGTAGGGGGACTCCCCGAGCTCGGCGGAGTTCCAGGGCAAGATCGTCGCGAGCAAGAAGATCGAGCCGACGAAGAAGACAATGACCCGCAGCACCACCGAGTTCGTGGCCCTGACGATCGCCTTCTCCGGCTCATCCGATTCTGCTGCCGCGATCGTGGCGATTTCGGCTCCGACCATCGAGAAGATCACGACCACGATGCCGGAGAACAGGGCACCTACCCCGTTCGGGAACAACCCACCATGCGCGGTGAGGTTGGAGAAGTCCATATCCTTGCCCGGCCATAGGCCAAGGACGAACAACGTGCCGAGGACGATGAAGAGCACAATGGTGACCACCTTGACCCCAGCGAACCAGTACTCGAACTCCCCATAAGAGCGAACCGAGTACAAGTTCGTGGCGGTCATCAACGCCATCAAGATCAAGGAGAGCAGCCACAGCGGCAGGTTTATCCAACGCTGCAGGATGCCCGCACCGGCGACCGCCTCAAAGCCCACGACGATCACCCAGAAGTACCAATAGAGCCAGCCGACCGAGAAGCCAGCCCACCCGCCGAGTGACTGGCGGGCGTAATCGGCGAACGACCCGGTCGCTGGATTTGACGCGGCCATCTCCCCGAGCATGCGCATGACCATGATGATCAGCACACCCGTGAGTGCATAGGTGATGAAGGCGGCCGGACCGACCTCAGCGATGACTGCGCCGGATCCGACGAACAGCCCGGCTCCGATCACGCCCCCGATGGCGATCATGGCCAGGTGCCGTTGCCTGAGACCCTTCCCGAGTTGACCGTCCGAACCATGGGCCATTGCTTCCTCCTGGTGGGGAGCGACGTCGTATGGGGTTGCGTCTGCTCGACACGCTACTCGGGATGGATTGACTATCTTTAGAGCGCTGCAAAGTGCGTGTCGGCACCGGATCGCGCGCCGCTGATCGGAGGACGAGCGAGGAGACACGCCGTTCGTCTCCGAGCGAGGACGACGGCAGCGGATTCCCAAGCGCGATCCGCCGCGACGCGGAGCGTCGCAATCAATACCGGATCGCGCGCCGCTGATCGGAGGACGAGCGAGGAGTCACGCTGTTCGTCTCCGAGCGAGGACGACAGCAGCGGATTCCCAAGCGCGATCCGCCGCGACGCGGAGCGTCGCAATCAATACCGGGAACAACCGGGTGTAGCGCCGTCATGACCGGTCGATGAGGTGCGATAGCGTCAGCTTTGTGGGCTGGTCGAGGTCTGACCGCCGGCCACGTCGATCTTGATCAAATCACTGCTGATCAAGGAGGGCCAATGGTAAACCGTCTGCTTGTCTGGGCTGGAGAGAACAGCCGACTGGAACAGGTGGCCAACACCAACTCCTTGGTCGGGAAGGTGGTGCACCGCTACGTCGCGGGTCCCGCCCTCGAGGATGGCGTCGCGGCAGCGGTTCAGCTGAACGGCCAAGGGATCCGCGGGATTCTCGACCTGCTCGGCGAGGCTGTCACCGACCTCACCGGCGCCAACCAGGCGACCCAGCAATACCTCGAGGCAGTCCAGACCATCGCCGATCGTGGGATCGACGCGACCGTGTCCTTGAAGCTGACTCAACTTGGGCTCTCCATCGATCGCGAAGCGTGCGTAGCCAATCTCGCCACCGTGCTGGATCGTGGCCGGGACGTCGGCGTCGGCGTCGAGATCGACATGGAACAAAGCGATGTTGTCGGGGACACGATCGAGGTGTACCGGGACGCGGCGGTCACACATCCGGACACCCGGCTGGCCATGCAGGCCTGCCTGCGCCGCACGCCCGAGGACCTCGACTCGTTGGCGGCGCTGCAGCCGAGGATTCGGCTGGTCAAGGGCGCGTACGCGGAGCCGATCGACCGGGCGCTGCGGTCTAAGAAGGAAATCACCGCCGAATACCAACACCTGAGCGAGTGGCTGCTGAAACACGGCAAACGTCCCGCCTTCGGAACCCATGACGACGCGTGCATTGACTTCGCGATCAAGGCAGCGAACCGGCTTGGTTTGGGCCAGCGCGACTTCGAGATCCAGCTGCTGTACGGCATTCGGCGGGACCTGCAGCACGACCTTGCAGACAAGGGCTATCGCGTCGGCGTGTACATACCGTTCGGCTCGGCCTGGTATCCCTATCTCACGCGGCGCATGGCGGAGCGGCCAGCCAACCTGCTGTTCTTCCTGCGGGCCGCCGTCGGTCGCTGAATCCCGCCGGGAACAGGGAATTCACTTCGAACGAAGGGATGTGGAGCGCGATGGATGCCGTGACGAACGTGCCGCCTCCAGTCAATGAACCGGTCCTGGATTACGCGCCAGGCAGCTCCGAACGAACCGAGCTCGAGGCCCGGCTGAAGCAGATGGCCGCCGACGACGTCGAGCTAACCATGGCAGTCGGCGGCGAGCACCGGATGGGCGGTGGCGAGCCAACCGAGGTCGTTCAGCCTCACCGGCGAGAAGCAAAGCTCGGCACCTTGGCCAACGCGACCGCCGACGACGTACGGCAGGCAATCGATGCTGCGGCAGCCGCCGCGGCTTCTTGGCAGCGCATGTCCTTTGACGACCGTGCGGCAATCTTCCTTAAGGCGGCGGACCTGCTTTCCGGGCCATGGCGAGCGACACTCAACGCGGCCACGATGCTCGGCCAGAGCAAGACCGCCTACCAGGCCGAGATCGACTCGGCGTGTGAGATGGCTGACTTTTGGCGGTTCAACGTGGCCTTCGCGCGGCAGATCCTCGAAGAGCAGCCGATCAGCGGACCCGGTGTGTGGAACCGCCTCGACCACCGCCCCCTCGAGGGCTTCGTTGTGGCAATCACGCCCTTCAACTTCACAGCCATTGCCGGGAACCTGCCGACGGCGCCAGCCTTGATGGGCAACACCGTTGTCTGGAAGCCAGCACCGACCCAGCAGCTGTCGGCGCACTTCACGATGCAGCTGCTCGAAGCCGCTGGGCTGCCTCCCGGAGTGATCAACATGGTCACCGGACGCGGTGAGGCAATCAGTGAGGTCGCCGTCCCAGACCCCGGGCTCGCCGGCATTCACTTCACTGGCTCAACCGCAGTCTTCGGTCACTTGTGGGACTCCGTCGCCCGCAATTTGCGGGACTACCGGGCCTACCCGCGACTGGTCGGGGAAACCGGTGGCAAGGACTTCGTGGTGGCCCATCCGTCGGCAGACCTCGACGTCCTGCGGGTGGCTCTGATCAGAGGTGCCTTCGAGTATCAAGGGCAGAAGTGCTCTGCAGCGTCTCGGGCATACATCCCTCGGTCCGTGTGGTCGCGACTCCGTGATCAGCTCGTAGAAGAGGTCGAGGGCATCACCATGGGTGATGTCACCGACTTCCGCAACTTCATGGGCGCGGTGATCGACGACCGGTCCTTCGCCAAGCTGAGCGGCGTCCTCGATCGAGTCCGGGGCGAGGATGGCGTCGAAATTGTGGCCGGCGGCACCGCCGACGATAGCGACGGCTACTTCGTCCGGCCGACCATCGTGGTGGCTGACGACCCGGACCACGAGGTGTTCACCACCGAGTACTTCGGTCCGATTCTCGGGGTGTTTGTCTATGACGACGCCGAATACGACAAGGTGCTACGCGAGTCCGCAGCGATCGGGGCGTACGGGCTGACGGGTTCGATCATCGCCGCCGATCGATCTGCCATCGTCGAGGCGATGGACGTACTGCGTTTCGCCGCGGGGAACTTCTACATCAACGACAAGCCCACCGGCGCAGTCGTGGGTCAGCAGCCGTTCGGCGGCGCGCGAGCGAGTGGCACCAACGACAAGGCAGGTTCGGTACTCAATCTTCTCCGCTGGGTATCGCCCCGGACGATCAAAGAAACATTCGTGCCGGCAAGCGACTACCGGTACCCATTCATGCGGTAAGTGACCCTCGTCAAGCGAGGTGAGAACGTGCACGTGCCAGCCGAGCCGCTCCCCCCGTACGCCTCGGTCACGATCATCGGCGGCGGCGCCATGGGTGTCAGCACGGCGTTGCACCTGGCACGAGCCGGGGTTGGCAGCATCGTGGTCATTGAACGAAACCTGCTCGGATCTGGATCCTCGGCGAAACCCTTGGGTGGGGTCAGGGCAACGTTCTCCGATCCTGGCAACATCTTGTTGGCGCAACGCAGCCTCGAAGCTTACGAGCGATTCGGGGCTGAGTTCGGGGTCGACATCGGCCTTCGGCAGGTCGGATACCTCTTCCTCTGCCGGACCGAGAACGAGCTGGCCGCCGTCGAATCGTCAACGGAACTGCAGAACCACCTCGGTGGCTCGTCGGAGATGGTGAGCCCGGACCGAGCCGCTCAACTCAACCCTTTCATCGACCCATCGGTTCTTCTCGGCGCGTCGTTCTCGCCGCGAGACGGCTACGCCCAGCCGCGGCAGGTCGTCCATGGCTATGCCGACGCGGCTCGCAGCCTGGGCGTCGTCTTCAGCGAACAGACCGAAGTTACGGAGATCGACACGCACAACGGGCGGGTGGCGGCCGTCTCGACAAGCCGTGGTCAGGTGAGGACGGACACTGTGATCTGTGCCGCCGGGGCCTGGTCGCAGCGCATCGGTGAGATGGCAGGGGTCTTCCTGCCCGTCGTTCCGGTCCGCAGGCAGATCGGCTTCACCGCACCGCCGACGCAACCTATGCCAACGGTGCCGTTCACCCTCGACCTGGGAAGCACCTTGTACTTCCACAACGCCGGAGACGGTCTGTTGCTGGGGATCTCCGATGCCGGCCAGAGTCCTGGCTTCGGACGGGAGTTCTCCTATGAGTGGGTGGAGGCCTTCGATAAGGCCGCAGCGGTGGTCGCCCCGTCTCTCGTAGGCGTAAAGCTCCAGGGGGGCTGGGCCGGTCTCTATGAGAACACCCCCGATCACAATGCCTTGATCGGCAGAGCCCGGGCTCCCAGGAACTTCCTGTACGCGACTGGATTCTCCGGACACGGTTTTCTGCAGGCCCCCGCCGTAGGCGAACTAGTCACCGACTTGTTCCTGGAACGCGACTCGTTCATGGACCCGCACCCGTTCAGGGCAGACCGGTTTCGCGATGCTGAAGCGCTCAGAGAAGTCCACATCATCTAGCCCACCGATCATCGATCACCGGAAGGAATGCGCCGTGAGCCCTGCCCAGCTTCACGGAGATGATCAATCAGTGGTTTATTCGAACTCCGAAGCATCACAGGCGTAACGATCCGGCCACGATGCCTGCAAGGTTCCCACCCGAGAGGCCTGCTCTACGTAATCCTTTGTCGAGACTTCCTACGCCAAGGGAGCGTTCATGTCCCAGCCGCCAACGCCTACGGGGGCACTCACACAGCCGGTCCCGCAGCCGCAGCCGCAGCCTGAGCCGTTGCCGCCGCCGATCCAGCGGGTGCCGAGGCGGAAGCAGTTCGGATGGCCGGCCATGATCATCGCGGTCGTCGGGGCGTTTGGGATGGGTGCCGCCGTTGTGGCGCTGGGCAGCACGGACATCATCGGAAGACCGGCGGCTACTACCACAATGACTAAGACAGCGCCGAATGACGAATCAACCGCTGAGGCTGCTGCCGAGCCGACCGAGCCCACCGGATTCACCCCGACGAAATCTGACTTCGAGGTCGGGGTCAAGATCCTTGAGAAGAAGTGCTTCCGCTCCGGAGGCTGCAGCATCACCTACCGCATCCAGCCGAAGTACGTGGGCACGCAGGAACTGCCCGATGAGGGGACGATCGAGGTGAGCTATCGGGTGACGGGCGACGAGTCGGGACCGCGGCAAAACACGTTGGAGATCGTGGACGGTCAGGCGAAGTTCGACAAGGAGGAGTTCGCTGGCACACGGTCGTCTGGCACGGTGCTTAAGGCCAAGGTGATCGAAGTCAGCTACACCGATAACTGAAGGCGCGCACGGCCAGGTACTTATCTGCGCCGCTCGCGGGCAACGTCGCCTGCCATTTCCCGGGCATCCTTGCCGACCTGGTGCAGCAGCCCGGCGAGCGGTATGCCGATTCCGAGGAAATGCAGCCCGGGCTGCGGGCTTGGAATGCCGTGCCCGCCAATTGCTGTGACGTGGCCGACAAGCGACTCGAGACCCGGGTGATAGCCGGTGGCCGCCACGATAGCGTCCGGATGCACGCGTGACCCGTCGGCCAGTACGACAGCCCGGCCGTCGAGCGCTTCAACGCCCGGCACGACTTCGATGACTCCGCTGCGTACCGCGTCGATGAAGCCAACGTCGATGATGGGCACGGTGGCGGTGCGCCGGAACTGTGAGAACGGCGCGCTGGGCGTTGGCAGGCCGCGGGCGCTCAGGTCGGGGATGGTCGCTTTTCGCAGCACACGAAACATCGGGTCCAACAGCTGGGCCGGCATCCGCTGGAACGCGAGCCCGACCAGCTGCGTGGGAAAACCCTTCGTATCGCGCCGCAGGATGTTCGGCGGCGTACGGACCGCGATCCGGACCCGTCCGGCACCGCCCTCCGCGAGATCGACGGCGATCTCGGTGCCGCTGTTTCCTGCGCCGACAACCAGCACATCCTGGCCGAGGTAGGGCCGCGTATTGCGGTATTCCGCGGAGTGCACCAGCGGCCCATCGAAAGCGCCGGGCCATCGCGGCCGATGTGGAACGCGGGTATAGCCGCTGGCCACAACGACCACCCGGGTCGGAATCGTGTCAACGGAAGTCCGGACCCGCCAGTGACCGTCATCGTGATCGATCCGCGTTGCCTCCACCCTGAACCGTGGCTTGAGGTTGTGGTGCCCCGCGTACTGCTCCAGGTATTGCACGAACTGGTCTCGTGCCACCCAACGGCCGAACTGCCGGGGAATTGGGTAGCCCGGCAGATCCGACAACCAGCGGATTGTGTGTAAGTGCAGGCGGTCATAGCGGCGCCGCCATGGCTCACCGAGACGCTGTTCGCTCTCGAGGATGGTGCGTCTATGCCCCGCGCCTTCAAAGTCGCCGCAGCCGCCAGCCCTGCGGGACCAGCACCGACGATGACGACATCGTCCACCCGACCAAGGCTATGGCCAAGACCACCGGTCGCACCGGCAGGAGACATGCGGGCTTCTGATTAGGGTGTTCAGTGGAGGACAGTGATCCGGCTGCCCCAACGCGTCGCGTAGCCCGATCAGCTCGTCGCGGATCCGGGTCTTCACCGTGCCCCTGGCCCCGTCACTACCTGACTACCCCGGGACTTGCGGTCTCATTCGTCCCTAGAGCCGATCCAGACACCTGGCTGGGGCCCCTGACCTACACCGGAGTCGCCGCCGAAGTCCTCGGCCTGCCGTCCAGCACCTACCGGCGGCACCTGTCCGCCGGGATCCAAGCGTCACCGACATCTTGTGGGAACAAGAGCTGCACGCCTGACGGTCTGAAAGACGGCTGCCTTGATCTGCGAAGCAGGCGGAGGCGTCTGGTATCTCGATGAGGCGGTAGTCAGCTCTGTGTCCCGGCCACAGCTCTCGCCAGGACCGCTGCGTACCAGGGGTGGACTGGCTATCGTTGAGAGGTGCGGCGGTCAGCCGGGGACGAGTTGCGGCGAGCGAGCCAACGAAGCTGGATAGCATTTCTCGGCGGTCTCGGCCTCGTGGGTGGTGCGGTCCTGGCCAGCTTGACGGGCGTGGCCCCCGATCTGATCACCACCTTGGCCGCGATCGTAGGCGTTGCGGGAATGATCTATGGGGTTGCCACCGGCATGCTTATTGTTCTCAATCGCGAGCCTGATGAGTGATCGGGACCGGAACCGGGGGCGCGCGCTGGTGATCGGGTGAGTCGATCTGGCCGAGAGGTATGGCCTCGAGTCCTCCTGGTGGGAATCCTGCTCATCGGGCTTGTGAACTGCACACCCGGACGACTAGACACAGCCGAGACTGCCTCAACCGGCGTGGCCAAGATAGGCCCTGCCATTGACGGAGTGCACACCGACAATGTTTCAGGGCTCCACGAACTTCGTGCTGTCCTTGTCAGCGTCGATGGCGAGGTCGTCGCCGAGCGGTATTACGGCAGTGATCCGGCTGAGTACGCCGACCTTCAGTCGGTCACCAAGAGCATCGTGTCGATCCTGGCCGGCATCGCCATCGGCGAAGGCAAGATCAGCGGCGTTGATGCAACGCTGGAGGATCTCCTGCCGGAATATCGCAAGGACATGGATGGCCGTACGAAAAGGACCACGCTACGCCAGTTGTTGACCATGACGGCCGGCTGGACGGATAGCACGCCACCGGCTAACCGGGATCTATTGCGGGCCTGGTTTCGTGAAGGCCCCGAACTTCAGCCCGGCGAGCAGTTCCGGTACACCAACATAGGTCCGCACATCGTGGCGCACGTCTTGAGACGAGCAACTGGCATGTCGCTGCTCGACTACGCGCGGCAGAAGCTGTTTGATCCGCTCGAGATTCCGACCCGTCCGGTCTACGAAGCACGGTTTGGGGAGGAGGTCCCCTACTGGGTCGAGCCCGAGTTCCTCGCTGCCGATTTCGCCTGGCTCCGTGCGCCGGACGGCGTACATGCCGGGTCGTTCGCTATGAAGTTGCGGCCGACGGACATGCTCAAGCTCGGTCAGCTGTATTTGGACGAGGGGAGATGGCAAGGAAAGCAACTCGTGCCAGCGGACTGGATCCAGCAGTCGACGGCGGCCGATGCGCCTAGCGGCTATGGATACCTCTGGTGGATCCACCCAGTTCAAGGCCAGCACGGGTACGCAGCGATCGGCAGTGGCGGCCAAGTCATTCTGGTCGCGCCGGACCGCCGGCTCATCGTGGTCGCCTCATCGTACGTTGTCGGCCCCGACCAGGGCGGCGACGCGATCTTCCGGCTGATCGACTTGGCTGTCGTCCCGAACCTGCCCTGAGCCCTGCAAATCTGTCCTGATTAGGGATTTCTGTGTTGGACGCTGCTGATGAGTGCCGGACACTAAATTCCCTGGCTGGTCCTCGTGTGGTCACCGGCAGGTCGGGCCCTAGGCGACTCTGTACTGGGTCTCAGTGGGGTTGGTTAGCCCCAGCGGGCGCGGGTGGCGTTGTTTGCGTCTCGCTGGGGCCGAGGTTAATGATCCCACTTTGGTCAGCCGAAAGGACCACCCCTACGGGTGAGGATTACCAGCCATCTGAGCAAGCTGCCCTTGCCCCGCACATCGTCCGTACGGGCTCAGTACAGCGTCTGGTGTGGGAGTCCTCAGCTCAACGCTTTCTTCACGAGTGCGCCGATCCTTGCCTCGTCGGCGGCGGTCAACTCGGTCAGAGCGAAGGCGGTTGGCCACATGGCGCCTTCGTCGAGGTTCGCCGTGTCGTTGAAGCCGAACGTCGCGTACCTCGAGTTGAACTTCTGCGCGGCTTGGAAGAAGCAAACGACCTTGCCGTCCTTGGCATACCCGGGCATCCCGTACCAGAGTTTCGGCGAGAGGGATGGCGCGCTGGCTTTGATGACGGCATGGAGGCGTTCCGCCATGACGCGATCCGGTTCCGGCATCTCGGCGATCTTCGCAAGCACGGCGCTTTCCTCGTCCGCCTTCTTCCCGCCCTGGCCGCGGCGCGCGGCCGCCTTCAGCTCTTTGGCGCGCTCCTTCATCGCGCCGCGTTCTTCCTCGGTGAATCCCTCGAATTTCTTGTCGGTCGCCGCTGTGCTCTTGGCGGACTTCTGCGTGTCCTTCATTGCAGGTTTCCTCCCCTGCGAGATCTGATGGGTCGACCCTGATTCTAGGGAGCCGCCGCCGCCGCGGCTTCTCCAAACTGCTCGGTCGTGACCTGCCCCTCGGTCACCGCATACCTTCGCGGCTCTGGTTCGTGCGCCGGTCGGATGCTCGCGTATAGCTACTCTGCTTTCCGCAGCGTTACCTATCAACCGGTTGACCAATTTTGGTCGACCGGTTAACCGCATGCCTGTTAGCCTGTGGCCATGCCCCGGCGCAGCGCCGACGAACCGCAGCTGTCTGCTGACGAACTAACGGCTGCCCTCGGTGGCAACATCACCAGCACTACCGCCGTCGCGGAGGTGACGCGACGCCTACTGAATTACTTCACCACGGGTACGCTCCAGCCCGGAGATCGACTCACTCCCGAGCGGCAGCTGGCCGCCTCGATGGGCGTCGGCCGCTCTGCCATCCGAGAGGCACTGGCCGCGCTTGAACTACTCGGCGTTGTGGATGTCCGCCCAGGATCCGGCACCTACCTGCGAGGCCGGGCATCGGAACTGCTGCCGCAAACGCTGTCGTGGGGGATGTTGATCGGCGCGCCGAAGACCCGCGAGCTCATCGACGTCCGCCACGCACTCGAGGTTCAGGCGGCACGGCTCGCCGCCGCAACCTCAAACCCCAATGACATTGCTGAGCTAGAGGACCAGCTCGCCACAATGGAGTCGCACGTTGATGACGACTACGGTGCATTCGTGGCCGCCGACATGCACTTCCACCAGAGGATCGCCGCCGCGACCGACAACGCCCTGCTTGAGGATCTCCTACAGAGTGTTCGCTCGCTGATCCGCGTCTGGGTCGAACGAGCGCTCAACGAATCCGACCATGCTCGCCTCGCGTGTGCCGAGCACCGCGCTGTCTTGGAAGCGCTCCGCAGCCACGACGCCGACGCCGCGGCCTCCGCCATGAGTACCCACATGGACACCGCCGGCCGCCGCCTACTCGGATTCCTGGACACGTCGGCCGCGTAGCCTCAAGGGACAGAACCGGGCCTGTCACGAATTCTCAGATTACGCCAAATTGGTCAACCGGTGACAGGTTGACGAATAGCCCTCAATACTTAGCTGTGGTCGTTCGCGGCGTCGTTGGCATCAGCACTCCGGCCACCGTGACCGGCTGCTCCATCTTCATGGCCTTTCCCGGATTTCTGGTCGATCCCGCCGTCCGAACCATCAACGCCGCGGAAAGGGCACGATGATGTACGTCTCACCATCCACTGGGCGTGAGATCAAAGCCGTTCTCTTCGACACGTTCGGAAGCGTCGTGGACTGGCGCTCAGGTGTCGCCCGCGACGTCGCCGCCTTCGCCACACATCACCGGATCGGCCTGGACGCCGCAGGATTCGCCGACGCGTGGCGGGCAAAGTATGAGCCGTCAATGGAGCCGATCCGCAACGGGAGCCGCGAGTTCGTGCCGCTGGACCAGCTGCACCTTGAGAATCTCCACGCAACCCTTGCCGAATTCGACCTGAACGCGGCCGAGTTCGACGATCGTGACCTCGCCGACCTCAACGCGGCATGGGAGCGGCTGGACCCGTGGGAGGACAGCACCGCTGGCCTGATCGAACTCGGTAAACACGTGATCGTCGGACCGCTGTCGAACGCCAACCTCGCCCTGCTGCTGCGGATGGCGCTGCGGGCGAAACTGCCGTGGACCGTGATCGTCGGTTCTGACGCGACCCGGGCCTACAAGCCGACCATGGAGGCGTATCGAAACATGGCGTGGATCCTACGGCTGGATCCAGGCGAGGTCATGCTCGCGGCGGCCCACAACCGCGATCTCACGTTTGCCCAACGGGCGGGACTCGGCACCGCATTCATCCCACGTCCGACTGAGCTCGCCGCATGCCAGACCGGGGACCTGGCGGCCGAAGGCGACTGGGACCTCGTCTGCGTAAGCATCCTCGACCTCGGAAGCAGGTTCGCCGATGCCTGAAACCGGCCAGGTTCGCCGCCGTCCCGCGATGCAGGAGCTTTCCGATCTGAAGCGAGCAAAGACCATTGATGAGCTTGTGACGGCTGCCGAGCTGCGCCTCGGCCACGGAGATGAGGAGCGATGGAATACGTACGTTTAGGCAGCACGGGGCTGGAGATATCCCGGCTCGTGCTGGGCTGTATGAGCTTCGGCGACCCGAAGCGTGGCTCCCACCCCTGGACCCTGGACGAAGAGAGCAGCAGACCGCTGATCCGTCAGGCAGTCGAGGCGGGGATCAACTTCTTCGACACAGCAAACGTGTACTCCGCCGGCAGCAGCGAGGAGATCGTCGGCCGGGCCCTGAAGGACTTTGGCCATCGCGACGAGTTAGTGATTGCGACCAAGGTCCAAGGCCGCATGCACGACGGCCCGAACGGGGCAGGCCTGTCGCGGAAGGCGATCATGGCCTAGGTGGACGCCAGCCTGGCGCGACTAGGTACGGACTACATCGACCTCTACCAGATCCACCGGTGGGACCCGCTGAGCCCAATCGAGGAAACGCTGGAGGCACTGCACGACGTGGTAAAGGCCGGCAAGGCGCGCTACATCGGCGCCTCGTCGATGAACGCCTGGCAGTTCTCCAAAGCCCACTACCTCGCCCGGATAGCCGGCCTTACCCCGTTCATATCCATGCAGAACCACTACAACCTGCTCAACCGGGAGGAGGAGCGGGAGATGCTGCCGCTGTGCGCCGATCTCGGGGTCGGCGTCATCCCCTGGAGTCCCCTCGCCCGAGGAAGACTCACCCGCGACTGGGACGAGGAGACCACCCGCAGCCAGACAGACGAGTTCGGCAGCAACCTTTACCGACCCGGTGATCGGGTGATCGTCGAGCGGGTCGCCCGCATCGCCACCGAGCGGCAGGTGCCCCAAGCGCAGGTCGCGCTCGCTTGGGTGGCCAGCCGGCCGGGCATCACCGCGCCGATCATCGGTGCGACCAAACCGCACCACATCGACGACGCAGTCGCCGCGCTCGACCTCGTCTTGACCAACGCCGAGCTGCAGCAGCTGGAGACCGCGTACGAACCGCACCACCCGGTTGGCTTCTGACCCGGTCCGAAGACATGACCGATCACGCAACCAACAGCAGCAAACCCGAGGAGGCACCGATGGATCGAACAGTGGCAGTGACCGGCGGCAGCGGCAAGCTCGGCCGTTCCGTCGTGGCAGCGCTCATCGATGAGGGATAGACCGTGGTGAACTTCGACCGCGTCCCCTCGCCGGAGAGCCGAGCACATTTCATCCGCACGGACCTCACCGACTACGACCAGGTTGTCGAGGCACTCTCCGGCATCGACGAGGTTCACAGCGGCGTCGACGCCGTCGTCCATCTGGCCGCCATTCCGGGTGCGACCTTCGCGCCCAACGTCGCCACGTTCGACAACAACCTTGTGTCCACCTTCCACATCTTCCAAGCCGCCAAGCTGTTCAAGATTCACACCGCGTCGACATCGCGGCCCACGGCAAACTCACCGTCCCCGTCCTCGCCTCCGGCGGCGGCACCCAGACCTCGCCGCCAATTACGCGCCGATGTGTGAGGAGATCGCCATCGACGTCACCGGACACCTGGTGCCCGACGCCGGCCATTGGGCCGCCGAGGAGAACCCTGACTACTTCTGCCGCATGTTCATCGAGTTCGACACCTCAGCCAGAACCAGAGAGCCGAGTCGGCCGAACCATTGACACACCCAAAGCTCTTCTGAGATGCGCTGAAGGTGACGCATGCAGTGAAGCGAGTTCGAGGCCGTACGGCACCCTCCGAGCGGCGCACGCGTCTAGTGATCGGCGAGCTCAAGACCTCCCACTCCCACACTGGGTTCTCCCTTATCTGCCAGCGGGCTGGCCTCGGCTACTGGCACCTGCACAAGCTAGGACACTTTTGGGGCTGCCGTTCCTGGTGACTGTGTGGTCCGCGCACGACATCGTGGCCGAGGATCCGCGGGTGATGCGACCGGCACTAACTCGGCTGCACGGCCAGAAAAGCAGATTGAGGCGCTGACCGACCACGCGAACCGGTCTCGCGACTTTGCTCGTGATGCCCACGACCTGCTGCGCATAGAGATGCGACTTCCTGCGGGCGCAGTTAAGGCGTTCTGGTACCTGCAGCAGGAGCTGCCGAACGATCGGTGCGATTGCGGGGGGGAGCCACGATGCCAAACGAGAAGGTCGCGCATGCCGACCGCTGACTTGTCAGGGAACCGGTTCGGGGCGGCCTCGCACCGTTGTGCTCGTCGGCGGCGACTGAAAAGCCCGATCTGGTGAATCGCCTAGTTCTCGATTTCCTCGAAAAGGACCCCCAGGACATTCATGCCGCTGAGACGACAATGTTTGCTGCGGACCGCCAGATCATCTGGACTGAGAGACCTCAAGCACAAGCAGAAGCCCTTGATTTCTCGAATTGGCGTTTGAGAGCGGAACGAGGCGGTTCAGAACTCGACCTGCTGTGCATTTCCGTGGAGCTGATGGACTCGATAGGTCTGCTTCACTCCAGCCGCCCTTGATGGCCCGACGAACGCGCTTGTGGTGTTCGTAGTCTCGATTCCGAGCGTGTCGAACTCTGTCTCTCCACCGTGAGGCAATCTGATCGTTGGCACAATCAGAGTGAAGGTACGGGTGAAGGCGTCGACAACGGTCTCCAAGGTGACGGTGACCAGCTCACCCAACGGGGTTTTGGTGCGTGTAATCTCCTCGTCCTCGAAGTTGAGATCGAGCTCCGCGTCCTGGTAGTTGAACCGCGGCGTTCCGGTGATGCTGGAAGTCGTGTAGTTAACGTGGATCGGTCCGACGATGTCGAACAGGCTTGCATCAAGAAGCGGAACAGCAGTCGCTGATGCTTGCTGGTGGGTCATGGCCGTATCTCCTATCGGGATATTGTGGGGAATTCCTTTAACTATTGGGCGGTCCAACTGGCATCAACTCCGGCCGCTTCGGGTCGAAGCCTGGGCCGCGGGAGAGCGACACAACGCCGCCTGCAAGCCCGGTGTTGATCTTGAAGTCAAGATCGTCGATGGTCAATCCGCTGCCGGGATCAATCTCGATCTGCATCGGTGTGTACGAGCCCACGAACAGGTTCTTGCGCTCGAGTCTGAGTACTACCGAAGGTATCTCGGTCCCCTCGGTCGATCATCTGACAGTTGACAGATGGTTCGGATGGAGGGCTGATACATGCTCGAGCCAGCGGGCAACCGGATGACCGCCGCGCGGAGGACGCGGTCAGGCGGCTCGACGGCGGCGGAAACGGGAGCGCAGGCCCGGCTGAACACCTTTCCTCGTCCCCGCGCAATGACTATCGGGAGTTCCGACGGCTGGTCGGCGCCGCCGGCCTGCGCCGT
>DATLPF010000038.1:0-10884 GCA_035535875.1 Propionibacteriaceae bacterium | reverse complement strand
GTACGCGCCAGCAGTTTGTCGTTCGGCTGCCCGGGCGAGGCTATGCCGGACAGATCGCCCTTGATATCCGCGGCAAAGACCGGCACGCCGGCAGCGGAGACCTGCTCGGCCATCAGTTGCAGCGTCTTGGTCTTGCCGGTGCCCGTCGCGCCTGCCACCAGCCCATGCCGGTTCAGCATGCTCAAGGGGATGCGGACGATGGCCGATTGAACCGGTAGGTCGTTCTCCATCAGCACGCCGAGCTCGATCGCCGGTTCGTCGAAGGTGTAGCCGGCAGCGATCCGTTGCACGTCGTCGGACAGCTGATCAGCGCCTGACTCGGTCATGGCCAAATCGTAACGAGGCGCCATGGAGTTGCCTGGAGAAACTTGATTAGAGTGTCACAGTGATTTTCAAGCGTGTCGGGGACGTACGCCCGTACCCAGATCATGGTTACGTCCAGAAGCAGTGGGCGGCGATCGCCCCGCACCAGGTGCGCTTGGACCAGCTTGTCACGACAAAGCGGACGTTGGATTTGGAAGCCCTGTTGGAGGAAGACTCCACCTTTTACGGCGACTTGTTTGCCCATGTCGTCGCCTGGCGTGGAGAGCTCTACCTCGAGGACGGACTGCATCGGGCGTTACGCGCGGCCCTCCAGCAACGGCAGACCATGCATGCCCGAGTGCTTGACCTGAAGTAGCGCCGAACTCCAGGTAGGCTCTCACCGCACGGGGGGTAGTCGGGCACGGAAGGAGCTCGGGAACTCACGCATCGGGGCGGCTGCGGAGGTAAAGGAGTTCGACGTTGATCGGTCGGATCTTCCGTGTGATACGGACCCCGGTCACGCTCCTGATCTTGTTCGGTGTCCTCTTGTACGGGGCCTGGTGGGGTTACCACAACATCATCAAGCCCATCCCTGCATTGCCTCCCGAGCCGTGTGTCAACCAGAGCGTTCCCGGGGGCCAGCTGAAGAGCAGCCAGATCATCGTCAGGGTGTACAACGGGGGCGACCGAAAGGGATTGGCGGCCGATGTCGGCCGGTCGTTACGCGGCAAAGGCTTCCGAGTCACCCTGACCACCAACACCGTTGAGAAGATTCAAAAGACCGTCATCGTCGGTGCAGATGCGAGCAATCCAGAAGTGAAGTTCGTCAAGACGTTCTTCAATGAGTCGATCGTACGCACCGACAAGCGGGTCGATCGCTCGGTTGACGTGCTGGTAGGCAACAGATACGGCGGCTTCGACAAGAGCGCCAAGGCCACCTATCGGGTTGAGGCAGATACCGTCTGCCTGCCCTCCCAGACACCCAGCCCGTCCCCGGCGCTCGGTAACTGATCTTCGAGGATGGTGAGCATGCCGACAATGTTGGAGCGGCTACGGGACGCCCAGAACGCACACGACGCCAAGCAAATGGCAGCGTTGTTCGCCGATGATTACGCCAGCTCTCAGCCGGTCCATCCTGGTCGCGCCTTCGTCGGCCCCGCGCAGGTTCTGCAGAACTGGACCGCTGCCTTCGAGGGAGTTTCGGATTTCGTTTCGGAGCTGGTGTCTTTCGCGATCGACGGCGATACGGAGTGGGGCGAGTTTTACTGGCACGGGCGTCAGCCGGACGGCTCGCTCTTCGCCATGAGGGGCGTCACGATCATGGTCGTCCGCGACGACCGGGTAGCGGAGGCTCGGCTCTACATGGAGCCCGTTGACCCAGCAGCAGAAGATATCGACGCGGCCGTACGCGAGCTGTTCACGCAGCCGCCTGACGCGCCTCGCTAGGCCGCTTTCTTACTCCTGCTCCCGGGTCCGCCAGCGAGCCAGTCGGCCTCCCTGCCCCACCGCACGCAGCCGTTGTTCGGTGTTCAGACGCTCGTGCTCAGGCGTGACAATCAACAGCTCGTCGCCGACCTTGATTCGCTCCCGGCCGTCGGGATAGAACGGCCGCTCGTCTCGAATGATCAAGGACACCACCGTGTCCTTGGGCAATCGCAACTCCCCAACCTCGACACCCGCCAGGCGCGACTTGGCCGGGATCCTCACCTGCAACAGATCGGCGGAGATCTTGTCCAGCGGCGCAACCTCGACTTCGACATCTTCTGCGGTGCCGTCCTCCACCAGCCCGAGCAACCGGGCGACGATTGGCAAAGTCGGACCCTGAAGGCAGGTGAAGACGATGACAAAGACCAGCACGACATCGAAAAGAAATTCCGCACCGGCGACACCCCGAGCCAGCGGAATCGTGGTCAGCACGATCGGCACGGCGCCGCGGAGGCCGGCCCAGGACAGAAAAACCTGATGTCGCACGGGAATCTTGAACCACACGGCGCACGCAGCGACCGAGGCAGGTCGCGCAATGAGGGTGAGGAAGAGCCCGGCTGCGATTGCGATCAACGCGGCACGTGGGGTGACACGGCCCGGGAAGGCGAGCAAGCCGAGCATGACGAAGAGCCCGATCTGCGCGATCCAACCAATCCCTTCGACGAACGAGCGGGTCGCCGCTCGGTGCGGCAGCTGGGCGTTGCCCAAGATCAGCGCGCAGACGTACACCGCGGCGAACCCGCTGGCATGGACCAGCGCGGTGATGCCGTACGCGAACACGGTCCAGACCAAGATCGCGAGTGGATAAAGCCCCGACGATGGCAGCGCGACGCGACGCAGAATCTGCGCACCGATCCAGCCAAGACCGCCGCCGATCAGCAAGCCGCCGACCAGCTCGAGCACGATGAGGCCGATGAGCCCGGGAATGCCGACCTCCATCGGCTCGCCAATGGCCAGCGAGCTCGCCAACATGACGAGTAGCACCGTCGGCGCATCGTTGAGGCCGGATTCGGCCTCCAGCGTGCCGCGCAGTGAGTTCGGAATAGGAAAGTTGCGGAGCACCGAGAAGATCGCCGCAGCATCGGTGGGGGAGGCGACTGCGCCCAGCAGCATCGCAATCCAGAGCGGTAGTCCAAGGACATAGTGACCGAAGAGGGTCATCAGTCCGACGCTGATCCCGACGGCGACTGTGGCCAGCAGGGCGGCCAGGACGGTTGAGGACCGGATGTCGCTCCACTTGGTGGTGAGACCACCCTCGGCCAGGATCACCACCAGCGCAGCGAAGCCAAGTGCCTGCGCAAGATCGGCATTGTCGAAGGAGATTCCGATGACGGATTCGCCCATCACCATGCCAAGACCGAGGAACAGCAGCAGGGAGGGGAGGCCGACCCGAGCGCCGATCCGCGCGGCGATGATGGCGGCGATCAAGACGACGGCACCCACCAGCAGGATGACGTCAATCTGAATCATGCGCACATCCTTCCCCAGGAAGCGTTTCTTCGCACAAAGCCGCGTCTGCAAGCAAAAGTTGCCGGTTCGGCCGTGTTATGTGGCCTTGTGCGGAGCGAGACGAGAGGAGGGCGGTTCAGGTGATCGGATCGCGCCCTCGCCGTGCTGAGGAGGAGCGAGCAGACACGCTTTATCGTCTGCGAGTGAGGACGAAGTAGGCGGGCTCGAAGGCGCGATCCGCGCGGAACGAGCGAAGCGAGCGAAGCAATCTAATGTGAATCGCGACGCGAACGAGCCCGTCGTTTGCCTTCGTGCATGGCTTGGACACGTGCGACAGGGATGGTGTGCCCCTCGGCTACCAGGTCGACATCCAACGGCTGGGCCGTCGGCATCTGATCCGCCCACGGATCGGTCCCAGCCAGCAGTCCGGCCGCGTTGCGAACCGTGAAGTCGGCCGGGGCAACCTGATCGAGATCCTCCCAGGCAATCGGAAATGAGACGGGTACGCCGGGCCGGATCCGCGGGCTGTACGCGGATACTACGGTCGCGCCACCGACACGTGTCGAGTCGAGGAAAACCTTGCCGTGGCGCTCATCCTTGACGAAAGCCGTCGTCGCCAGATCTGGGTCGATCCGCTCGGCCCGTACGGCCACAGCGCGCGTCGCCGCGGCCACGTCTTCAGGTGCCGTCCCGGCCGCGAGAGGCACGAACACATGCAAGCCCTTGGCACCGCTGGTCTTCACGGCACCGGCCATACCCGCATCATTCAGCGTTTGGCGGATCAAGTAGGCAGCCTGCACGACTACGGGGAAGGCTGCTCCTTCCGGGGGATCCAGATCAAGGACCAGATAGTCCGGATGGGCCGGATCGGTCATAGTGAAGAGGGTCACGTGATATTCCACGGCCCGCTGGTTGCCGAACCAGAGCAGCGTACGGGGGTCGTTGCACAGCGCGTAGGTCACTTCTCGGCGCGACGCTTCGGCCCAGATCGGCACTCTGAGCACCCAGTCGGGGGTGTACTTGGGCAGGTTCTTCTGCATGAAGGGCGGCTGACCAGGTCGAATTCGGATGACCGACAGCGGCCGGTCGGCTAAACAGGGCAGGATGCAGGCCGAGACCGCGTCAAAGTAGTCGATCAAGTCGCGCTTGGTTGCACCAGCGCCGTCGAAGAGCTCCTCATCAAGGTGGGTCAGCGAGACGCCATCTCGCACGTCCCCCTCGCCACTCATCGATAATCCTCGCCCGTGCTTGCCTCAGTAGCGGATTCGCGTACGGCCTCATCCGGATAGTTCTCCGGAAAGTGGCACGCCACTCGATGACGCGGTAGCAGCTCGACCAGCGGAGGCTCCTGGGTTCGGCAGATTTCTTGCGCCTTCCAGCACCGGGTGTGAAACCGGCACGCCGGCGGGGGTGAGATGGGGCTGGGCACGTCCCCGGTCAGCAAGATCCGCTCACGCTCTTGGCGGCGCCTGGTGTCCGGGACAGGCACGGCTGACATCAACGCCACGGTGTAGGGATGCATCGGCCCGCCGTACAACGCTTCCGCGTCGGCCAGCTCGACGATCTTCCCGAGATACATCACCGCTACTCGATCCGAGACATAGCGCACCACCGACAGGTCATGGGCGATGATCACATACGTCAGGGCGAAGTCCTCCTGTAGGTCCTCCAGCAGGTTGAGGATCTGCGCCTGAATCGAAACGTCCAGAGCCGAGACCGGCTCGTCGGCCACAATCAGCCGCGGCTTCAGCGCGAGGGTGCGGGCGATCCCGATGCGCTGTCGTTGGCCCCCGGAGAACTCGTGCGGGTAACGGTTGTAGTGCTCGGGATTGAGCCCTACCGCGGCAAGCAGATCTTGGACCGCTTTCTTGACCCCGCCCTCCGGCGACACGCCTTGGATGCGGTACGGGGCGCCGACGATCTTGCCGACCGTGTGCCGTGGATTCAACGACGAGTAGGGATCTTGAAAGATCATCTGCATGTCGCGTCGCAGCGGCCGCAGCTGGCTGTCCTTCAGGTGAGTGATGTCGCGGCCCTCTAAGGTGACTTTCCCTGCGGTCGGCTCGAGGAGACGGGTCAGCAGGCGAGCCGTCGTCGACTTGCCACATCCCGATTCGCCGACGATAGAGAACGTCTCACCGCGTTTGACCGCGAAGTTCACGCCATCCACTGCCTGCACCGCCCCTACCTGCCGGCGCAGCAGCCCGCCCCGGATCGGAAAGTGCTTGACCAATCCCTCGACGATGATCAGGTCCGAGTCCTGGTCGGGGGTCGGGGCGACAGGCTTATGCCTCGGCGAGGTCACAGTTTCGGCGCAATCTCGTGCTCCCAGATCTGCTCGCGCTCGGTCGGGGAAAGGTGGCAGGCCACGGTGTGGCCGGGTTCGACGGGAGCGAGCTCGGGGCGTACGTCCTCGCTAAGACCGCCGTTCCGCGCGGCGTACCCACAGCGAGGGTGAAACGGGCAGCCGGAGGGCACATTGATCAGGCTGGGCGGCGTGCCTTGGATCGCGAGCAGCCGCTCAGCTCCTTCCCGATCGAAACGCGGGATCGATCCGAGCAGCCCCCAGGTGTAGGGGTGGGCGGGCCGGTTGAACAGCTGCTCAGCGCTGCCATATTCCATCGCGCGGCCCGCATACATCACGAGCACGTCGTCGGCCAGCTCGGCAACGACGCCCAGGTCGTGAGTGATCAACACGACGGAGGAGTTGAATTCCGATTGCAGATCACGGATCAGGTCCAGGATTTGTGCCTGAACAGTCACGTCGAGAGCCGTGGTGGGTTCGTCGGCGATGAGCAGATCGGGATCACAGGAGAGCGACATGGCGATCATGGCCCGCTGCCGCATTCCGCCCGAGAACTGGTGCGGGTAGGACTCGATTCGGCGGCTCGGCTCCGGAATCCCTACCCTGCCGAGCATGTCAATGGCATGCTTACGCGCCACCTTCTTATTCACCGGATTGTGGATTCGGTAGGCCTCGATGATCTGCTGACCCACCGTGTGGTAGGGGTTCATCGCCGACAGCGGGTCCTGAAAGATCATGGCCATCCGCTTTCCGCGCAGGCTTCGGACGTATTCCGGAGTCTTGCTGAGCAGCTCGTCGCCGTCGAGATAGATCTCGCCGCTTAGCTGCGCCCCCGGCCGCGTCCGCTCTGAAGACGGCCGCGTGTGCAGGCCCATGACCGCCAAGCTGGTGACGCTCTTGCCCGATCCGGACTCACCCACGATGCCGAGGGTGCGGCCGCGGTCGAGAGCGAAGCTCAGCCCATCGACCGACTTCACCAGCCCGTCATCGGTCGGAAAGTGCACCTTGAGATCCACAACCTCTAAAAAGGGCTGCTTATCGAGCTGGCCTGGGTGACGGATAACCAGGTCGCGCAGCGCAGGCGTCGTCATTCGAGCCGTACCCGAGGATCAATAACGCCGTACAGAAGATCAACGATCAGGTTGGCCATGATCACAAAGAAGCCGGCGACGAGGGTGACGCCCAGGATCTTCGGCAAGTCACCACTGACGATGCCGTCATAGGCGTACTTGCCGAGACCATTGAGGGAGAACGTCTTCTCGGTCAGGATCGCTCCACCGAGCAGTAGGCCGACGTCGAGGCCGAAGATGGTCAGGACGGGCGTCAGGGCTCCTCGCAGCGCATGCTTGAGGATGACCATGCGTTCCGGAAGACCCTTGGCCCTCGCGGTGCGGATGTAGTCCTCGCTCATCGTCTCCAGCATCCCGGCTCGCGTCAGCCGAGCGTACTGAGCGGAGAACAGGAACGCGAGCGTAATCCAGGGCAGCAGCAGCGAGTACGCCCACAGCGCCGGGTTCTGACTGAAGGGAACAAACGTCCCGCCGGGCGCGGTGATCCGAAGCTGATAGCTGAAAAAAGCCAACGCGATAAGGCCGGTAAAGAAAATCGGCAGCGATACCCCGGCCAGCGCAATGCCCATGGCGCCCCGGTCGAAGATCGTGCCGCGACGCAGGGCTGAAATCACCCCCACGCTGACACCTGCGATCAACCAGATGATCGACGCCCCGACCACCAGCGAGATGGTTACCGGCGCGCGGTCCAGCAGCTCGGGCCACACCGGTTGCTTCGTGACGAAGGAGTAGCCGAGGCAAGGCGCAGGACAATGCTCCACGCCAGCGCCATAGTCGTAACTGGCACCGACGAAGATGCCCTTGAGCCAGTGCCAGTATTGGACGGGTACCGGGTCGAGAAGCCCGAGCTTCTCCGCAGTCAGATGGACGGTTTCCGCGGTAGCGGCCCGCCCGACGTAACGCGTTGCAAGCGTTTCCGGCGTCGCCCCGCCGAATCGCGGCACCAGATAAAAGATGGAGAAGGTGACCATGCTGAGCACAACCAGCAGCAGCACCGACCACAGCAGCCGCCGCACAATATAGGCGAACACGTCACCTCCTCAGGCGATCATGCGCGCTGAGCCTGTCGAAGGCCTGGCAGGCTCAGGGCGCACATGATCGTTTGCTCGCTACTTCTGGGCACCCATCCCCAGGTAGTCGTACTCGCCGAAAGCATCGGTCACCATGATGTTGGTGGCATTCTTCGACCGCAGCAACAGGGCCTTCGAGTACACGCCTGGGTAGATGACGGCCTCCTCCATAACCCGCTTATCGATCTCACCCCACATCTGGTTGCGCGTATCGGTGTCGAGTTCGGTCAGCGCCTTGTCGAGCATCTGATCGACCTCGGGGATGCGGACACTGGTGTTGGAGGAACCGCCGGTCACCCGAATGACCCGCGAGTCGACGATCTGGGACAGGAAGCCGAAGCCATCCGGCCAGTCGGCCGCCCATCCGTTGGTCGCCAGGCCCAACTTGTTCTTCACCACGTACGGCGGCAGGCCGGCGTACTGCGCGAAGTAATCGCCTTGTGGGTACGGCTTCAGGGTGAGCTTGATGCCAACTCGACCCAGCGCCTGCTGGAACGCCTCGGCGGTGGCTTTCTCCTTCGGCCGCTCTGCGCGGTAGGCGATGTTGGTCGCGAAGCCGTTCGGTTGCCCGCAGGCTTCGAGTGATTTCTTGGCCGCGTCAAGGTCGCCTTTGTGATCTGGACCGTTCGGGTAGAGATCGAAATCTGCGTGGCCTGGAATGTTGGGCGGCAGGAGTGTGGTTGCCATATCCCCACCCGCAAACGGTCCGCCGTAGGCGGTTTGGTATCCCGTATGGTCCATGGCATACATGATCGCCTTGCGGCACTCAATGTTGTCCAGCGGCGGAACTGTCGGATTGATCGAGGTGTACCAGTTCCGAGCGCTGAGCGGATTGTCCGCGGTGTCCTTCAAGGCCGGATCCTGCAGAACCCGGCTCTGCGCGGCCGGTTGGACGCCAAGGGCCGCGACGTCGACGTCGAGGTCGCCGCTGATCAGCCGGTTGTCGATGTCATCCGCGTTGACATTGAGAGTGACTTCGATGCGATCAGGGAGTGCCTTGCGATTGGGGTCGGTCGCGGGATCCCACTGATCGTTGCGTACCAGGTTGAAGCTCTTGCCGGGCTGCAGGCCCTCGAACTTGTATGGACCAGTGGAGACAATCGAGTTCCGGTATTTGGCGCCGGTGTCCTTGTCCTTGGGGACCGGCATGGTGTCAGGTTGCTGGGCGAGGTAGTCGAAAGCTGCGAACGGCGCCTTGGCGTGGAAGACGATTGTGTACTTGTCGGGCGTCTCAATAGCCGAGTCGGTGTTCATGTTCGGTGTCTTGTAGGGACCCTTGTAGCCCTTCGGCAGGTCGAGAAGACCCTCCCAGTACGCCGGCCCGTTGGGGAAGGTTTGCTTGTCGGTCGAGCGCAGCACCGCGTACTTGACGTCGGCCGAGGTGACCTCGGTACCGTCGTCGAACTTCACGCCTTTACGCAGCTTGTAGGTCCATGTTTTGGCGTCGCCGCTCGCCTTGCCGGGGCCTTCGGCGAGGTCTGGCACCAGCTGGTTTCCCTCCTTGCCTGGCGCGGCATTGAACATCATGAGTGAGCGACCATAAAGCCGCGCGAAATTCCACGACCAGGCGTAATAGGTCTCGCCGGGGTCGAGGGTGTCCCAGTCACCAGGGTTCGCGAACTTCAGCGTGCCGCCCTTCTTGTCCGAGGGGTTGACAACGCTGGTGGATGCAGCGTTGAAGGCGGCCTGTGCGCCCTGGCTGCTCGATCCCTCTTGGTTCCCGGCTCCGCCGCCACCGCCACAGGCCGCGACCAGCAGTGTGGCCGATACGCCCACGGCGGCCAGGCCCCTGACTCGCCAGGATCGTGGATGCTTCATTCATGCTTCCCTTCTGATGTGTCGGGGGGTCACCCCGATGTGATTCCTATCGATTGGCCCGTGGATCGAGGGCGTCACGCAGCCCGTCCCCGAAGAGATTGAAGGCCAAGACCGTGACAAAAATTGCCATGCCCGGCCAGAACATGAAGTGCGGCTGCGTGTAGTAGACGACGGCGTCGGACAACATCCCGCCCCAACTCGGAGTGGGCGGACGGATACCAACGCCGAGGAAGGACAGTGCCGCCTCGAAAAGGATGTTGGTGGGGATCAACAGTGTGGAATAGACCAGGATCGGCGCAATGAGATTTGGCAGTAGCTCGGTCCGCAAGATGTAGCCGCGGCGCGCTCCCAGACTTTTGGCCGACTCGACGAACTCCCGTTCTCGCAGCGAGAGCGTCTGCCCGCGGATGATGCGCCCGATGTATGGCCAGTTGAAGAAACCGATGATGAAGATCAGCAACGCGATCCGCAGCTGATTGCCCTGGAGGCCGAACGCCTGATCCGGAAAGACGCCTGCCAGGGCTATGGCCAAGACCAGCAGCGGAAAGGCGAGGAAGACGTCCATCAGCCGGCTGGTGAAGGTGTCCGTCCAGCCGCCGATGAAACCGGAGATGATGCCGAGCGTGGTCCCGATAGCTACTGACAGCAGGGTGGCCAGGAACGCGATCAACAGCGATATCCGGCTGCCGTACACGACCCGGCTGTAGATGTCCCGGCCGTTCAATGGCTCAACGCCCATCAGGTGATCCCAGCTCATTCCCCCGAAGCGACCGATCGGCGTCAGCGTGCCGCCCGCAGTGTCGATCAACTCCTGATGGAACTCGTTCGGCGGACTGCCGAGGTACTTCACGATCAGCGGCGCGAAGATGGCTACCAGGATGAGAAAGATCAGGAAGATGCCACCGCCAAGGGCAACCTTGTCCCGTTTGAGCCGCATCCAGGCGATCTGTCCGAGGGAGCGGCCCTCGGTCGGCCCGGCGCCTGCGAGCACAGCCTCCGGGATGGCGGCTTCGGCTTCAGCGCCAGCCTCCGGCGGTACGGTCAATTCTCGCCTCCTACCCAGGAGTAACGTAGCTCGAAAGGCTGCCTGAGGTGGCAATTCCGCCCGTGTTGTGACCACAGCGATACGCCGCTGCGGAGCCAGCCTGACAGCTGTCGCACAGACCACACCCGTACGACTTAGTTGATCTTGAAGTGCTGGCGGAACCTCGAGGCGCCCGCGATACTGGGAGCACTATGCGGGCAGCCGGCTTAGCTGAGTGGCTCAAGGCGAAAGATCCGGGCCTTGTTGCTGTCAAACGCTCTGCTCGGGTGAGCCTGGCAACCTGCATCGGGTTCTATTTCAGCCGCTACGTCCTTGACGACACGCAGATGGCGACTTTCG
>DATLPF010000037.1:0-11098 GCA_035535875.1 Propionibacteriaceae bacterium | reverse complement strand
ACCCCACGTGAGCTGCCCATTGTGGGCGGGCATCTCGCGCTGGACTTCGCCAACACGGTCGACGATCCCGAGGGACGAGAGCGCTACGACCATGCCGGGACGTACGCCGAGCTCGTCGGGTGGTCCGCTCGCATCGGCGTTCTGACGCCCGATCAGGCGGCTGCGCTGCTTGTTGCAGCTGACCAGCACCCGCGTGCTGCCACTGCTGCGCTGAGACGAGCGCAAGCCCTGCGCCGCATCTTGATCGACATCTTTACCGAAATCGCCTTGATCAACAGCGACAAGCCGGAAGGCACTGAACGAGAGACGCCAACGGCGCATTGGGCCGACCTGCGCCCCTTCGTGACGGACGCGATGGCTCATGCCGAGCTGACGCCGGGCGATTCGACGTATCAGCTGACCTGGCCGGAGACTACGCGGCTGGACGCGATGCTTCGGCCGATCGGCCTGGCGGCCCTTGCGCTACTCACCAGTCCGCAGCTATCTCGGCTCAAGAAGTGCGGCGGCTGTCCATGGCTGTTTCTTGATCAATCCAAGAACCTCAGCCGCCGCTGGTGTGCCATGAACGACTGCGGCACTCACGAGAAGATTCGCCGCTACGTCACTCGTCGCGCAGCGGCCAGACGGCGGTCCTGACCTGCTGGACACGCGTCGTCTTGATCAGTCTTCGAAGATGCGGATCACCCCAGCCGGGTTTCCCACAGCCACCACGTTCGCGGGCAGATCGCGGACCACAACCGCGCCGGCGCCTACGACGGTGTTCCTTCCGATCGTGACACCCGGGCCGACGATCACGCCGCCGCCCAGCCAGACGTTGTCCATGAGCACGATCGGCTCGGCCGCCTCCCACTTGTCCAGGCGCAAGCCTGGATTGATCGGGTGAGTGGCGGTCAGCAGCTGAACGTTCGGACCGATCTGGACATCGTCGCCAATCGTTACCGTCGCTACATCCAGCGAGACCACACCCCAGTTCAGGAAGCAGCGCGCTCCGATCGAGGTCTGGTACCCGTAGTCGCAATAGAACGGCGGCCGGATCTCGCTGCCGTCACCGAACGCGGCTAACAGCTCGGTCAGGATCTCGCGATGTCTCGTGGCGTCCGTGGGATCAGAGATGTTGAGCTGATGGATCAGCTTGCGGGCCCGGGCCGACTCCTGGCCAAGTTCTGGGTCATCAGCGATGTACAGCTCGCCAGCCAGCATCCGCTCCCGCATGGACGGGGCGTCAGTCATCGTCGGGATCTTCCTTTGAGTGCTGACTGGCGAGTTGTTCCAAGATCGGTGTGCACTCGGAAACATCAGGAAGGGCGGCAATCTCTGCTGCCATGACGCGGGCTCCTTCCGTGAAGGCCGGTTCATCCAAGATCTTGCTCAGTGCCGCTGGAAGGTCGGCGACCGCTCCCAAGCCGCCGGGCAGCTCGAGGCCAGCCTTGACTTCCGCAACCCGTTTGGCGTGTACGACCTGGTCAAAGGAGAAGAGAGGGAGGACGACTTGAGGTACGCCTGCGGACAGTGCTGCCATCGTCGTACCAAATCCGCCGTGTCCGATCACAGCGGTCGCCTCACCCATGACGGCCTCTTGCGGCCACCACTGCTCGACATGGCTGTTTGGTGGGATTGGCTCGAGGTCGGCCGGATCAAGATCGCGTCCAGTCGTCATCAGAACCCGGACCGGCAGGTCGGCCAGGGCACGAAGAGTCGCGTCGTACAGCGGGGCAAACCGCGCCTGGCGCGCAGTGACCGAGCCGTAGCTGACGTAGACGAGCGGCTCAGCCGGATTTCCCCACGCCGCTGGCAGCCTGGTCTCGGCCGGTGCCTCCGTGCGCAACCGCCATATCCGACCACGGTGGCTCACCGCCTGTTCGCCCTCCGATTCACCCAGCATCAACTCGCCCGAATCGAGCGCGGCCGGAACCGAGGTCAGGCTGTCACCATGAAGCAAAAGTTCGGCGCCGCGTTCCGGCGCCAGATCGGCCATAGTGCTCAAGTGGGTCAGCGACTTCTCAAGGAGGCCGACGAGTGCCGGACCGATTTGGCCCATGCCAATCGCAACCTCTAGCTGCGAGATGCCAGCGCGTTCGGCGGCAACCAGTGACCCGAACTCGTAGGTCTCACGGAGCGCAATGTCTGGTCGCCAATCGGTCATGATTTTGGTCAGTGCCGGTAACGCTGCCTGCGCATAGAGGCGACCAAAGACCTCGACCACCATCACACGATTCATTTCCTCGAAGGTTGGCTGCGCGATGCGGCCGAATACCTCACGGATCAGTTCACGCGGCGGCTCGTCGAAAGGCAGGTGGGTGAAACCCGCTCCGGTCACGGCTTCAGCAAACCTGCCGGGGGCGGCCACGGCGACCGTCTGGCCTGCAGCCACGCAGGCCTTCGCGAAGGGAATGAGCGGTCCGAAGTGTCCGGTCTCGGCTGTCGTCGAGAACAGGACGCGCATAACGCCACATGCTCCCACGCTCATGGTGGGTCGGGGGTGCGGCTGAGGTAGTGGTGTCCGGTGGGTGTGGTGATGTGGATGGTGTGCGGTCCGTCGTGGAAGCCGCAATCGATGAGGCTGATGTGCCAGCCGGGCATCTCCCGGACGTAGTTGCCGCGTTCACAGGTGCCGCGGCCGTTCTCCAGAACGGTGGGGCCGCCGTCGCATTGGCGGATGATGTGATCAAGGTGTCGGATCGGTGCATCACAGTAGGGGTCGGTGCAGGTTTGGTCGCGGAGTCGGATGAGTTGGCCTAGCCAGCCGTCGAAGTGTCGCCGGGTCGGATCCCCACCCACAATCGGCCCCGAGCCGGTTGATCCTTTTGGTGCGGTGAAGAGCCGGCGCCACCATTTGCGTCCCTGACTGGTGGTCAGGATTTCTCGGGCCAGTTCGGCGGGCAGCGGGCCTTGCCCCGGGATCACCGCAGCAGTGTCCTTGTCCGGGTTGGTCAGGGTGTCCAGCGGCATCAGCAGTTGTAGTTCAATGTTGACATCGGCTGCGGTGGTTTGTCCGGTGAGTCGTTCGACGAGGGTGTCGGCCATGATCTGATCCCGGGTTCGACTATCCCCGGTGGCGACGGTGGTGTCGGCGTGTTGTTGGAGTGCGGTGTAGCAGGCGACTCCTTGTTCCACCGGCAGGTAGCCGGTGAGGATGGCCATGGTGTCTGGTGCTGGCCGCATCCCAACCCGGCGGTGTTTGCGTTCGGTGCGGCCCCGCTGCACATAACCCTGACGGTCAGCCTCATAGGTGATCTTGCGGACACACAGGGTTGCCGCCTTGAACCCCAACTTGCTGACCCCAGCCGCTATCAGCTGTTCATCGACTTGGCGTCGCTTCTCAGCGTCGAGGTGGCGGGTTTCAGTGACGATGGTTTCGGCGACCCGCTCACTCAACTCCCCAGCACTGAGTTGGTTGTAGGTGTTCGGTAGTTCGAACCACCACGCCCGGGCGGTGTTCAATCGGCGGGCCGCGGTGACAGGGGAGATCCGGCAGGCCAACCCGATTTGTTCGGCGATACCACGACCGATCGCCTCCGGGTGCACCTCAGCAGCAAGCTGCTCAGCGACTTGGGATTGGGCGAACCGCACCGACTCGGCAGCCTGCAATGCCGCGGTGACAGCCCGCAGCTTCTCCAACCAGGCAATCCGATCAATCCGAGCCGCATCCGAAACCGCTGTGCTGTCGGGGACAATCGCGGCCAGTTCCTCCAAGATCTGATCCAGCCGCACCACCACGGCATCCGCCGTTGGCGGCTCGCTGCCCTCGACATCCTGGAGTGCTGACATGCCAATGACTCTACGGAAACCCACCGACAAAAATAGAACAAACATTCGATCTATCGGTCGAGCTTCGACAGATCATCACCGAACTGAATAACACGCCTTCGTCGCCATCGCGACTGGCGTTCAGCAAAGCCATATGTTCGGCCGAACCTATGTGGGGTGGCGCTGAAGCTCGACAAGTTGCTGGGTTGTGGTCGATGCCCGGGGCGGCGTGCGCGCTGACCACTCACGGAATGATGGCCCAATGCAGGTTGATCAAGGTGGCGGCGAGCAGGAGTTCGCGCTGACCGGTGGAAGTATGAGCACGGTCGTCCGCCGCGGGCAGACCGTGCACCGCGGCGCCGGTCCCTGGACCCCAACGATTCACCGGCTGCTGGAGCACCTCCACTCCCACGGCATCACCTGGCTACCCCGCCCACGCGGTCTCGACAAGCAGGGTCGCGAGGTGCTGACCTACCTACCCGGAACCGTGCCAAGCTACCCGATGCCTCCGTGGGTGTGGTCGGAGCACGGCTGGTCGACGCGGGCGATCGCCTGGCGCAACTCCACCAGGCCAGCACGAATTTCGACACCACCGGAGCCATTTGGCAGATTCCCGTGCACAAGCCAGCCGAGGTGATCTGCCTTAACGACGTAGCCCCCTACAACATGGTCTTCGACGACGATCACCAGCTCCGCGGACTTATCGACATCGACACCGCTTCCCCCGGCCCACGAGTCTGGGACCTGGGCTACATGGCCTATCGGCTGGTGCCACTCACCCAGCTGGAGGACACCGGTGCCGGCGTGCTGAGCATGGCCGCTCGGCGCCACCGGCTTCGACAGCTCTGCCGGTCCTACGCGAGTGCCGGCAACCAGACCGACGTCTCGGCTCGGGATGTGCTGCACACCATCATTACGCGTCTGGAGGACCTAGCGGCTTTCACGGCACGACGTGCTGCCGCCGGAGCCGACCACGTTGCCGGTCACGTCCAGCCCTACCTTGCCGACGCCCGCTGGATCGGCCAGCACCTCGACGATCTCTAACCAGGCCAATCGGTGCCGAGCGGCCGGACTGGACTCGCAAAGTCGCCAACTTCCCGCCCAGGCCAATACCGAGGACGTCGCCCGGCTCGTCCGAGACCTGTCCAAGGACACTCAGGTCGACGGGATCCTCGTTCAGCACCCCATGCCGTCGCACATCAACGAGCGACACGTGTTCGACTCGATCGCTGCAGGCAAAGATGTCGATGGCGTGACCACAGCATCGTTCGGAGCGATGTCGTTGGGCGAACCGGGCTTCGCCTCCTGCACTCCCGCCGGCATCATGCGGCTGCTTGATGCCTACGACGTGAAGCTCGCCGGCCAGCAAGCCGTCGTCATCGGCCGAAGCCCCATCCTCGGCAAGCCCGTCGGCATGTTGCTGCTCGCACGGGACGCGACTGTGACGTTCTGCCACTCCAAAACTGCTGACCTTGCTGAGGCAGTTCGACGCGCCGACATTGTGGTGGCTGCAGCCGGACGGCCCAGACTCATTCAAGGCGAGTGGATCAAGCCCGGCGCCATAGTTATCGACGCCGGCTACAACCCCGGCAACATCGGCGATGTCGACTACGACGCAGCCGCAAGCCGTGCGCGATTGATCACACCAGTCCCCGGCGGTGTCGGTCCAATGACCATCGCCGTCCTACTCGCACAAACCATCCAGGCCGCATTAGCGGCGAAAGCCATCTGATCCTCCATTCGCAGATCTCAGCGACGCTTTCAGAGTGGGAGATGACCCTTCGGGTAGCCGCCGTTGCTATAGAGCAGCTGGCCGTTGATCCAGGCGCCTTGCGCGGAGAGTAGGAAACGAACGAGATTGGCGGCGTCTGTTGGCGTTCCGAGGCGTCCAGTCGGTTGTGAGGCGAGGCATCTGGCGCGAGTTGCATCGTCCATCCATCCGGTGTCAACAGGCCCGGGGTTGATCACGTTCGCCCGCAGTCCGAGTCCGCTCAGTTCGTGTGCCGAGGCGAGTACCAGTCGGTCGAGGCGCCTTTTGTGACACCGTAGGGGAGGTTGCCAACGGTGTGGTCGCTGGTCAGCGCGATCACGGCCCCGCCGTCTGGACCGAGCTGGCCGGCGAACTCTGCAATGAGCAGCCAGGTAGCGCGTACGTTGACGGCGTTGTGCCGGTCGAAACTCTCTGTCGAGGTGTCGAGCACACCGGAGCTCACGCTCTCGCAATGAGACATCACCAGTGCATTTAGCGGACCAAGCCGTTCGGCGGCAGCGTCGACCAAGGCCGAAGCTGCGCTCGGATCCTCGAGATCGGCTGGGATAAGTTCGACTGTTCGGCCATGACGTCGCAGCTCGCCTGCGAGCCGCTCGGGATCCTCAGGATCGCCGGCTAGGCCGAGCCGCTCGTCATAGGGCCGCCAGAATGAGAGAGCCAGATCCCAGCCGTCGGCAGCCAGGCCAGCCGCGATACCGGCGCCGATTCCCCTCCGCCGTCCGACGCCGGTAATGAGAGCAGTCTGCGCCATGGCGGACATCCTGACAGGTCGCGACGGCTTCGGAATCGGGTGAACGGGTACATGTCGGGCATGCCCGGTTTCGGCTTCCATGCCTCGCACGAGCAGGTCCATCCCAGCAAACTGCTGGCCGCGGTGCAGCGCGCCGAGGAGGCCGGCTTCGATGCGGCGATGTCCTCCGACCACTTCTCGCCGTGGAGCAAGCGGCAGGGCCACTCCGGGTTTGCCTGGTCGTGGCTCGGTGCCGCCCTACAGGCGACCGCGCTGCCATTCGGGGTGGTGAACGCGCCAGGCCAGCGCTACCACCCTGCCGTGATCGCCCAGGCCATCGGCACGCTCGGCGCCATGTATCCCGGCCGGTTCTGGGCGGCACTCGGCACCGGCGAAGCCAGCAACGAGCACATCACCGGCACGGGCTGGCCGCCCAAGCAGGTACGCCAGGACCGGCTGCGGGAGTGCGTCGACATCATTCGGGCGCTGCTGCGCGGCGAGGAAGTCAGCCACGACGGGCTGGTCCGCGTCGACCGGGCGCGGGTGTGGACCCGGCCGCCCGACCCGCCGCCGCTGCTCGGCGCAGCCGTCAGCGTTGAGACGGCCAGCTGGTGCGCAGACTGGGCGGACGGGCTGATCACGGTCAACGCCGACCACGAGCAGCTGCGCCGTCTGATCGACGCCTACCGGACGGCGGGCGGCCGGGGACGGCTGCACCTGCAGGTCCATTTGAGCTGGGCGCCCGATGAGGCGCAGGCCAAGGCGATCGCGCATGAGCAGTGGCGCAGTAACGTGTTCCCACCGCCGGCCTGCTGGGACATCGACAGTGTCGAGACCTTCGACGCCGTCTCGCAGGACGTCTCGATCGAGCAGGTGCGAAAGGTCGTGCAGATCTCCTCCGACCTCGGCTGGCACACCGCCCAACTCGCCGCGTACGCGGAGCTGGGTTTCGACGAGATCGCGCTGCACCACGTTGGGCAAAGCCAGGATGACTGGATCGAAATCTTCGGGGAGAAGGTCCTGCCGCAGCTGCGGCAGACGTCGACCGGAGGCACCTAAGGGTTTAGTCAAAGAAGAGCCGGGTAGGTGCCTCAAGATACTGCCGAAGGATGGGACCTGCTGTGCGGATAGCCCTGGTTTCTGAACACGCGAGCCCGTTGGCTGCCATTGGTGGCGTCGATGCCGGCGGTCAGAACGTACACGTCGCCGAGCTCGCGGCCGGGCTAGTCCGAAACGGGCACTCAGTCTCGGTCTATACCAGGCGTGACGACGCGGATCTGGCCGAGCGGGTGACTCCATCCGCGGGCTACGAGGTGGTACACGTGCCCGCCGGGCCGGCGGCGCCTGTGCCCAAAGATGACCTGTGGCCCCACATGGCCGCCTTTGCCGATCACCTGACCGAGATGCTGAAGTTCCAGCAGCCAGACGTCGTGCACGCACACTTCTGGATGTCCGCCTGGGCATCCGCCCGCGCCGCCATGAGGCTCAACCTTCCGTTGCTGGTGACCTTCCATGCGCTCGGATCGGTCAAGCGTCGCTATCAGGGTCCAGCGGACACGAGTCCACTCAACCGGATCCGAGTGGAGGTGGCGGTGGCCGGGACGGCGGACCGCATTGTGGCCACTGCAACTGATGAGGTGCGGGAGCTCGAGCGGCTCGGGATCTCGAGCGGGAAAGTGTCGGTGGTGCCCTGTGGTGTCGATCTTGAGCACTTCACGCCAGTGCGGGCGACGAATCCTTCGCCGGCCGTCCCGGAGCGCAGGTGTTGCTACCGACTGCTGAGCGTCGGCCGGTTGGTACCGCGTAAGGGCTACGACACCATCATCGGAGCTCTCACCCGACTGCCGCAGGCTGAGTTGCTGATCGCTGGAGGGGCTGGCAGTGGCGATGCGACTCCGGACCCGGAGCATGATCGGCTGGTAGCCGTCGCCGAACGGCTGGAGGTGGCGGATCGGGTACGGCTGATCGGGCAGGTCGCGCGTGCAGACATGCCCGACCTGCTGCGCTCGGCGGATCTGGTTGTGTGCTCGCCGTGGTACGAGCCGTTCGGCATCGTGCCGCTGGAGGCCATGGCCTGCGGTGTGCCGGTCGTGGCCAGTGCCGTCGGCGGCATGTTGGACACGGTCGTCGACTCTGTCACGGGCGCGCTGGTGCCACCACGCGATCCGGTCGCTCTCGCGGAGGTGATCGGCCCACTGCTTGATTCACCAAGTCGCCGCGCTGAGCTCGCCAGCGCCGGGCTGGAGCGCGTACGCAGCCGCTACTCCTGGGATCGGGTCGCTGCCGACACTGCGGCGGTGTACGAGCAAGCCGCCGGGCGCCGGGGCGCGGGACACGCATTGAGCGCACCGCTCGGCTGACGGAGCCTTCGACACGTAAGCGGGGTGATACGCAGGCAAATTACCTATAGGTCGTTTGGCGAGAAGTAGTCCGGGTATCCGCCGGGGGTAATGGGGTGGGGCAAGAGGAGCGAAGCGGGGTGGACAAAGGCATGCGGATCCTCGGCATCAATGCGGTTTTCCACGACTCGGCTGCCGCCCTGGTAGTCGACGGGCGTACGGTCGCCGCTGCCGAGGAGGAACGCTTCAGCCGTCGCAAGCACGGCAAGCGCCCGGTCCCGTTCTCTGCCTGGGAACTGCCTGAGCATGCGATCGCGTGGTGCCTGGCCGAGGCCGGATTGACGCCGGAGGATCTCGACGCGGTCGCCTACTCCTACGATCCCGCTCTAGTTGACCCGACTTCAGGCGGCCTCGACCCGGCCTGGGAAAAGTTGCGCACCACGTACGCCGCCCGGGCACCCCAGTTTCTCCAGACCGCCTTGCCTGGCTACGCAGGTGAGGACTTCCACTTCATTCGGCACCATGTCGCCCACGCCGCCTCTGCCGCGCTGGCGGCACCTTGGGGTCCGGACGGCTCGCTCGCCGACTGCGCCGTACTGGTTGCCGATGGCCGTGGCGAAGCCACCTCGATGCTGGCGGGGGAGTATCGCGACCGCAAGCTGGACATCCTCCGGGCCCAGTCATTGCCGCATTCGCTCGGCCTCTTGTACGAGGATTTGACGGCTCACCTTGGCTTCGAACGGTCGAGCGATGAGTACAAGGTGATGGCGATGGCCTCGTACGGGGAGCCGCGATACGTTGATCAATTCCGCAAGCTGGTGTACGCGACGCATGACGGCGGCTTCCAGACCGAGCCGGTGAATTGGACCAGTTTCGCCCCCCAACGCCGGTCGGAGGAGGGGTTTGACGAGCGCCACGCCGACCTGGCCGCCAGCGTGCAGGCAGTGCTCGAGGAGGTCCTGTTAGACCTGTGCGGCTGGTTGTACGGCCGCACAGGGAGCAGCCGGATGGCCCTGGCGGGCGGCGTCGCCTTGAACTGTGTGGCGAACACGCGCTTGCTAGCCGAGGGCCCCTTTGCCGAGATCTGGGTACAGCCGGCAGCCGGCGACTCCGGCACCGCCCTGGGCGCTGCGCTCACCGTGGCTGCGGAGGCCGGTGACGATCTGGCACCGATGACCACCGCCGCCCTGGGACGCGGCTGGAGCGAGGAGCAGATTGAGTCGGCCCTGAATACCGCCCGGATCCGCTATGAGCGGCCACCCGACATTGCCGCCGCCGCGGCCAAGATCATCGCCGAGAACGGAATCGTCGCCTGGTTCCAGGGTCGCGCCGAGTACGGGCCGCGGGCGCTCGGGCACCGCTCGCTGCTTGCCCACCCGGCCCGCGGTGACAACGTCGAGCGGCTCAATGACATCAAGGGACGCGAGCAATTCCGGCCCGTCGCACCCATGGTGCTGACCGAGCGGGCAGGCGAGATCTTCAGCCGCGGACCAGTCCCCAGCCCGTACATGCTCTTCGTGCACGATGTCGATCCCGCTTGGCAGGACCGCCTGCAAGCAGTCACCCATGTGGACGGCACGGCCCGGATCCAGACGGTCGACGCAGCCGACGACCCCCTGACGGCGGGCCTGCTGACCGCGTTCGAGCAGCTCACCAACATCCCGGTCGTGGTGAACACTAGCCTCAACACCGCAGGTCGGCCGATGGTCGACAGTCCGCGCGATGTGCTCGAGCTCTTCGGCTCGGCGCCGGTCGACGCGCTCGCCATCGGCCCCTTCTTGGTACGTCGGCCATGATCAGCTACGCCGTTGTCATTCCCACCATCGGACGCCCCGGGCTCTCCCAGCTGGTAGCGAACGTCGACGGTAACCCAGCGCCGTCGTGCATCGTGGTCGCTGACGACCGGCGCGCTGCCGCAGCTGAGCTTGATCTCCCTGCGACGGCAGCGCCGCTGATCGTCGTGCGCACCCACGGCCGCGGACCGGCGGCAGCGCGTAACGCCGGCTGGCGCGCAGCGGAGGCCGACTGGATCGCCTTCCTCGATGACGACGTTGCGATCCCGGCTGACTGGTGCCGACGACTGGCCAAGGATCTGGTCGGCTTGCCCGACAAGGTTGCCGCTTCGCAGGCCTGGATCTTCGTGCCAGGGCCGGAGGGTCGGCTACCGACCGACGCCGAGCGGGGCACCACGAACCTCACCGGAGCCTTGTGGATCACCGCCGACATGGCCTACCGGCGATCCGCTCTGCTAGCGTCGGGCGGCTTCGATGAGCGCTTCCCGCGGGCCTTCCGCGAGGACGCCGACCTGGCTTTGCGTACCGTGCGCCTCGGGTACGCCATTGTCTGGGGCGAGCGGGTAACGACCCACCCGCTCGCCTCCTCCGCTGGTTGGCGCAGCAGCCTGAGGGCGCAGGCGGGCAATGCCGACAATGCCTTGCTGCGCGCCAAGTATGGGCGCCGTTGGCGCTCGCTGATCGGAACCTCACCCGGACGAACCGGCCGCCATCTGCT
>DATLPF010000036.1:0-6900 GCA_035535875.1 Propionibacteriaceae bacterium | reverse complement strand
CATGAGCCGGGCGGTCAGGGATAACGTCGCCCGCCACCAGATCGAGCTCGTTGCGGGAACCGCCACGCTACGGCCAGACCGCCACGTGGTCGTCGAGACACCGCGCGGCTTTAGGAGGGTGCTCCGTGGCGAAGCCGTGCTAATTGCGACCGGGTCCCGGCCATTCCACCCGCCCGGAATCCCGTTCGATGACCCGGACGTCTTCGACTGCGAGCGCGTGCTTGAGATAGGGTCCACGCCTGCGAGTGTCGTGATCGTCGGCGGCGGCGCGATCGGCTGCGAGCACGCGTCGATCTTCACCGCACTCGGCGCGAGAGTCACCTTGATCGACGGCGCCGACCGCTTGCTCGGCTACGTCGACGCCGAGCTCTCCCGCGACCTGTGCCGGATCTTCGAGTCGATGGGCATGGATGTCCGTCTTGGCGTACAGATCGACCGGGTCACGCGTGACTCGGACGGGCTGGTCGTTGCCCTCGACGACGGCAGCGAGGTCCGCCCGGAGAGGCTGTTGTTCGCATCCGGACGCTCGGGCAACACCGAAGGACTCGGGCTCGAGCAGGCGGGCGTCGAGGTGGACTCCCGCGGCCGCATCGTCGTCGACGACCGCTACCGGACGACTGCTGCGAGCATCTACGCCGCCGGAGATGTCATCGGCCCTCCCGCGCTGGCCTCCGCTGCGATGGAGCAGGGACGTATCGCGGTGTGCGACGCGTTCGGCGTCCCGGGCAGCGAAGCCGTCGACGCGGTCATCCCGACCGGCGTCTACTCGATCCCCGAGATCGCCGGCGTCGGGCTCACTGAGCAGGAAGCGGCGCGGCAGGGCATCGACTACGAGATCGGGCGCGGAGGCTTCTCCTCCAACGCGCGCGCGAACATCTCCGGGGCGACCGAGGGGCTCGTCAAGCTCGTCTTCCGCCGGGACGACCGGACCGTGATCGGCGCACACATCCTGGGCGAGGTCGCCAGCGAACTGATCCACATCGGGCAGTCGGCGATCCACCACCGCGACACGATCGAGTACTTCCTCGACACGACGTTCAACGTGCCGACGTACGCGGAGGCCTACAAGTACGCCGCGTACGACGGGCTCCAGCGGCTTGCGGCGACCTCGACCTCGGGAGCCCTTCCCCAGTCGTGACAGGCCCCTCTTCGTCGGCTGCCGAGCGCCGGGTCGGCGCCTGGACCGCCCTCACCCGCAACGAGTAGATCAGCGGATAGGCGTCGAAAATTTGGGGTGGGGTCAATCCGCCAGGTCCTCAGCCGCGTTATCCGGCCACGGCCGTCGCGGTCATCATCGTTTGTGCCGGCGTGGTGTTCTTCGCCGCCGCCGCTCGGCGGGGCCGACGAGACGTCAAGACATCGACAGCGGCTGGGAGCCTCTCGGCCTTGGGGTCAGGGACGGAGCAGGACCTTGATCGCGTGGCGCTCGTCCATGGCCCTGGTAGGCGTCGGCGACCTCCGAGAGCCGGAGCTCGAGGTCGAACACCTTGCCGGGCTGGATCGTGCCGTTCAGCACGTCGGGCAAGCAGTTCGCGGATGTAGTCGCGGACGAACGCGACACCGCCGTCGACGCCGATGTTCTCGTCGACGAACCCAGCCCCAACAGCGAACCAGCAAGCGACACGACCGTCGCGCGTGCCAATCCCTCACCGGGCGATCTGCCAGCGGCCATCGGCCATCGGGTGGAGATTTCTAGCGGGCGGTCACCAGACTTCTCCGTGCTCCCAAACGTGCTACTTGGGACGCCCCGCAGGGTTAATCAGGGTCGGAAGCGGACAGGCAGCTCAGCCTCGTTCGGCAGGGCCATGCACTTCCTCAGCGACGGCGGATCTCATCTGTTGCGGATGTGTCTGCTGTGGCGTTGCCGGTATACCTGCTGGTGCCCGGCGGCCCGGGTCACCGAGCCGTAGCCTGAACACATGGCGAGGCTCCAGTCGAAGCGATTCGACGAACCGGATGAGCTCGTCACGCTCCCTCTCGTAACCGTTCAGGTCGTGCTACTGGGTGAGGCGCATGTCGCCCGCCTCGTCCACCAACCGGGGTGGAGCTGGGCCGAACACGTGAAGCCGGTGGCCGGGACGCCCAGCTGCCAGCACCATCACCAAGGCGTTGTTCTCGAAGGCCAAGTAGAGATCGAAACCGACACGGGCGCGCGGCGGATTCTTCGCGCCGGCGAGGCGTTCGAGATCCCGCCTGGGCACAACGCGCGGGTGATCGGCGAGGAACCGTTTGTGACGATCGAGTTCGGCGGCGTGCACGGCTGGGCCAAGCCGGCCGAGGCGGGCGAACGCTTCGTTGCGACCCTGCTCGTCACCGACATCGTCGACTCCACCAAAGTGGCCGTTCGGCTGGGAGATGCGACCTGGAAAGAGTTGCTGGCCAGACACAACGAGGGAGCACGGATCCAGCTGGACCGGTTCCGCGGCGTGGAGGTCAACACGACCGGCGACGGCATCCTTGCATTCTTCGACGGCGCGGCACGAGCCGTGCGGTGTGCGGCAGCGGTCCGCGATGGCGCGCTCCGTGATGGTCTCCAGATCCGCGCGGGCATCCATTCGGGCGAAGTCGAGCGCGACGCCGGAAACCTCCGCGGCGTCGCGGTACACGCTGTCACTCGTATCGCAGCTTTGGCCAACCCCAGTGAAGTGCTCGTTTCAGCGCCGACGGCGAGCTTGCTCGAAGGCGCCGGCCTCCGGTTAGAGGACGCTGGCGAGCACGAGCTCAAGGGGCTGGCGGGCGCACGCCGCGTCTACCGGCTCATGGGGCTCGCCACCGACTAGCGCGTTCACGCTCTCTTCACTTACACCCAAGCCCTTCAGCTCTCCGCGCGAGGCCAGAGCGCCCGAGCGTCATACGACCGAAGACATGCGTCTGCGCAGCCACACATGACTAAAAGCCCTTTTGCAGCACCCTTTGCGAACCGGTGGCGTGCTGATAGATCAATGCAGCGCGCATACTCGCGTGCCCCATCCGATGCATCAGCTCCCGTGTGCTCGCCCCCGACGGGGCCGCCAACATGTTTCCTTTGTGGGCAGATCCTGGAACCGGAAGCCCTCAGGCAGTCCGGCCTCGGCCACGCACTCGGACCAACGCACCGATCGATGGAAGTTGTCGTTCGCCGTTCTGCAGTTCAGCGAACTTTCGCACAACGTGCACCACTCCCGGTATCAAGATCAACATCTCGCAGGCGGAGAGCCACCAGCTCCGCAGCGCAAGGTGGTGCGTCCCACGAGCTCCTTTTCGCGGACTTCTACACCCGCACCGCCGAGCCGAAGCTGGTTCGAGTGCGCCGACGGCCACGCATTTGATCCCCCTGGCTAAGTCAATTCAGTGATTGGGGGAGGCCTTCCTGGCTGGTTGTCCAGTTGGGCCAGCGCCTTGTCGATGATCGTTGCAAAGGCGTCGATTTCGTCGGGGCTCAATGCGTCGAAGACCAGGCGGCGAACGGTGTTGACATGACCCGGTGCTGCCTGTTCGATGCCAGCGCGGCCCTGCGGTGTAATCACAATGAAGGCACCGCGGCCGTCCTCGGCACATTCCACGCGCTGCACCAGGCGCCGCGATTCCATGCGTGTCACGTGATGGGAGACTCGGCTGCGCTCCCACCGCAGGAGCCGGGCCAAATCGGTAACCCGCATCCGGCCCTCCGGGCTATCGGTGAGGTGGACCAGGACTTCGAAGTCCGGCATCGACAAGCCGGCATCGTCTTGTAGCTCTCTTTGCAGCGTGGCTGACAGCCGCGCGTTCAGCGTGAGCCATCGGCGCCATACGCGTTCCTCCTCCGCGGTCAGCCACCGGACATCCGAGCTCATGCTATCGATCCTACGCCGGAATAGTTGACATGTCACCAAAGTTGCAGTTGAATGTACGTGACACGTCACCAATGAGGCGTGATCCCCAAGACCTTAGGAGTAAGACATGACCACGACCAACAGCATCCCCGCCACACTGTCCGAGCTGTCCGGCACCTACGTCATTGACCCGGCCCACACCCGCATCGGGTTCGTCGCCCGGCACGCGATGGTCACCAAGGTCCGCGGCGCGTTCAACGAGTTCGAGGGCACCGCGGTCGTCGATGGCACCGACTTGACCAAGTCGACCGGCCAGCTGACCATCCAGGCGGCCAGCATCGACACCCGCAACGAGCAGCGCGATGCCCACCTGCGCAGCAACGACTTCCTCGCCATGGAGGAGTATCCGCAGATCACCTTCGTCGCCACCGACGTTCGCCAGTCCGGCCCGTCCAGCCTGGAGCTCACCGGTGACCTGAGCATTAGGGGCGTCACCAACTCGGTCACGATCCCGTTCGAGTTCGAGGGCGCGGCCACTGACCCGTTCGGCAACCTGCGGGTCGGGTTCGAAGGCTCCGCGGTCATCAACCGCAAGGACTATGGCATCACCTGGAACGCCGCGCTCGAGACCGGCGGCGTCCTGGTCAGCGACAAAATCACTCTCGAGTTCGAGGTCTCCGCGATCAAGACCGCCTGACCTTCACGAACCCAACCCTGGCGTCGGGGCCGATCGGCTACCTCACGGTCGGCCCCCGCCACACCCCTGATCCGTGGAAAACGCCCTCACATGATCATCGTCAGTTCGGGACACCGATGGCTGCCGGCTTCTTGCGAGAGACCACTGGCGGTGCGCCGGGCTACATACCCCGCGGACGCCGACGACGTCCTGCACCATCGACGAAGTGCTGGCCACAGCAAGCTCGATATTCGCACCAAGCTCATGGTGCAGCTCGCCTCCATGATCGCCTCACAGGCCCTGGGGAGTATGGCGTGATGTTGGGTGCCGCGTTGACCGTCGGCGTCTCTCCGATTGAGGTGAAGGAAATCGTCTACGAGGCGGTGCCCTATGTCGGCATGGCGAAGGTCTTCGACTTGCTCCATGCGACCAACGATGTCTTGACCGAGGCGGTGTGCGTCACATTCGTCCGGCTGCGGGCTGTGTGAATGCTAGAGATCGCCTGGGTTGCCTGCGCGTGCGACGTCTCGCATGGAACGCTGTCCGGGTGACCCGCGCCAGCCTGGGCAAGCAGCCGCACGACGTGGCCGCGATGTTCGACCAGGTCGCCGACCGCTACGACCTAACGAACGACGTGCTGTCGCTCGGCCAGGATCGGCGCTGGCGACGGGGCGTGCTCTCGGCGGTCGACCGCGCGATCCGACCCGCGTGACGCGTCGGCTGTTCCTGGTCGCCGGCTCCGCGGGGTCCGGCAAGTCCACGTTGGCCAAGGCCCTGGCGCACGAGCTCGACGCTGGCTGGTTGCAGCTGGACTCAATCTGGCTGGCGATGAAGGTCGCCGCCGGTGAGGGCACGGCGGCGCGGGACGTCCTCGACATCGACCGCCGGATGCGCCGGGAGGACGAGGCAGACGACGACGTACTGGCCGCCCACGTCGCCGCGTCGGGCGAAGTGTGTCGCGCGTTGCCGACGGTGCTGGGGCTCGAGCTCCAGGCTCACGAGCGGCTGGTGGTGGACGGGGCGTGGGTGCTGCCGTCATTCGTGACGAAGCTCGAGCTGCCCGACACGGGGGTGCGTGCGGTGTACGTCGTCCAGCGCACCGAGGCTGACGTCGAGGCGGCGCTCATCCCGCGTCGGGCAGGGCTCCCGCTCGAGGACCGCCATCGGCTGATGAACCGACGGATCTTCCAGTACGGCGCCTGGCTGGCCGGCGAGGCGCGCGCGCACGGCCTGCCGGTCGTCGAGGCGCTGCCGTTCGAGTCCCTGCTGGATCGCGCCCGGGCTGCGCTGCTCTCGTACTGAAAGGACCGACATCCAGGCGCCATTAGCTGGCCATTGGACACGGCGAAACCCGGTCATTCACGGCAACTCCCCGGACGCATCTTGCAGCTCGGGTCGTGGGATCCCGATGATGCCGATCCCGCGTCATGGTGCGGTGCTATATAGAGGTGGATTCTGCGCAAAGCCGCTACTGATCGTCTCGTCCGCTGCGAACAGCGTCATCGACTGAGACCGTCGACCACGCTTGCAGGCGCGCATCCAAACCAGCCAGCTGTGCCTCGATCCGAGCGAGGCGCACGTCGAGGCGGTGCTCCAGGATTTCCGCTGCTGCTTCGAATGCCAGCTCCTCCTCGCGAGCGACTCGAAGGGCCACCGCAAGAGCGACAACTGCCGCCACGGCACCGATGACAGCCACTCCCGCCACCATTACACCGGCGGCAATCAGACGACCCGTCGTCGTTACGGGAACGTGGTCGCCATAGCCGACCGTCGTCAGGGTGGTGAGCGACCACCACAGCGCGTCACCCCAGGAGCGGATGGTGCTTTCGGGCCTCTCACCCTCGACCAGCCACAGCGCGGTGCCGCCTCCGAAAACGACAAGGCTGGCGAAGCCTGTGACCACCACGGCGAGCCGAAGCACCACGGTCCAAGTCAATCGTTGCTTCCGCGGCATAGCACCGCCATCCTCTCTCGCGTGACGGGTCGACGGTCTCAACCTGTACGCGTGCAGCCCGAACGCATCCGAACCGAGCGTCCCATACGGCCGGCGGGCGGCAGGTGGAGTCACGATCCTCGCTTCTGAGGGTGACGAAGCCTTGCGCGTTTGTTGGCCATGCGAGTTCGATTCTCGTCACCCGCTCCACAGCGAAAGCCCTAATCAGCGAACTAGTGGATCCAGCGGGACCCACTACGCGACTCTGGTGTCCGAGTTCGCTACGGCTGCACGTTAGCTAGCCTTCGGGGATTGGGCGCCCGAAGTTCTCCAACGTGATCAACTCCGGCTCGGGCCCACCCCGCTGGCCGGTGTCGAGGGCGTCGATCGCCGCGAGCTCCTCAGTAGAGAGTTCGAAGTCGAACACGTCGATGTTCTCAGCGATCCGCTGCGGCTTGGTCGACTTCGGAATCACAGAGCGGCCCCGCTGCAGGTGCCAG
>DATLPF010000035.1:0-22080 GCA_035535875.1 Propionibacteriaceae bacterium | reverse complement strand
GGCCCAGTTGCCCAGGTAGCACCCTGGAACTACCCGATGATGATGGCGGTCTGGAAGTTCGCCCCCGCGCTTGCTGCAGGCAACACCGTCGTGCTCAAGCCCTCGGATACCACGCCGGCCTCGGCGGTGTGGATGGTGAAGAAGATGCAAGAGATCTTCCCCAGGGGCGTAGCCAACTTGATCTGCGGGGATCGGGACGCTGGTGCCACTATGGTCTCCCACAAGATCCCCCGGATGGTGTCGATCACCGGCTCAACCCGAGCCGGCATCGCGGTGGCAACAGCCGCGGCAGCCGACGTCAAAGTCGCCCATCTCGAGCTGGGCGGCAAGGCGCCAGTGGTCGTGTTCAACGACGTCGATCTACCTTCCACTGTGGAGGGCATCAAAGTGGGCGGTCTCTTCAACGCCGGTCAGGACTGTACGGCGGCAACTCGAGTGCTCTGCGAGTCGGGGATCTACGACGAATTCGTGGCAGAGCTGGCTAGGGCCGCGGCGGAGACACGGACCGGCTATGACCCAGATGACGAGGATCTTTTCTACGGACCGATCAACAACGCCAATCAGCTGCGTCACATCGCCGGCTTGGTAGACCGCGCTCCTGATCATGCCAAGGTGGTCACCGGCGGCAAGCAGGCCGGCGACCGCGGATACTTTTACGAGCCAACGGTGATCGCTGATCTTGCTCAGGGCGACGAACTGATCCGGACCGAGATCTTCGGACCGGTGATGACCGTCCAAAAGTTCCGCGACGAGGATGAAGCGGTCGCCCTCTCCAACGACTCGGAGTATGCACTCGCATCCTCGGTTTGGACAACCGACGCCGGCACAGCGGTGCGGATGGCTGCGCGCCTGGACTTCGGTTGTGTGTGGATCAACTGCCATATCCCCTTGCAGGCTGAGATGCCACACGGTGGTTTTAAGCATTCCGGCTATGGCAAAGACCTATCCGTCTACGGGCTGGAGGACTACACCCGGATCAAGCACGTCATGCAATACCACGGCTTCGAAGGCTGAGCTGCTTCACACTCACGACTCAAATCGAGAAGGGGCGGCGGGATGGCTGACAAGGGACTCATCTTGGGCCTCGGGCTGATCCTGGTCGGTCTGGTCTTCATGTTCATCATGCGGGCGCGACAACCGGCGTTCTTCCGTGGCGAGACGATCAAGCACGAGTCGGCACATGCCATGCGCCCGCACGAGCATCTGGTGTCCTGATGGCTCGTTACGGTCCTCAGTTCGGTCCGGACTTCACTTTCCTCGGCGTGCCGGAATGCGATCTAGACGACGAAACTAGCTATGCCGATGCCGATGTCGTGATCTTGGGGGCGCCGTTCGACGGCGGGACGTCCTACCGCGCCGGCGCCCGCTTCGGGCCGCAGGCCATCAGGATGACCGACTACCTGCCACACGACGGGTCGCGGCCCTCGCTGGCGCTGCGGGCCGACGGCTTGCAGGATCTCAAGGTCTACGACGCAGGTGATGTGGAGATGTACTCCGGCGACATCGAGGTCGCGCTTCCGGCGCTCGAGCAGTCGGTGCAAAAAGTGGTCCAGGCAGGGGCGATACCGGTCAGCCTGGGCGGGGATCATTCCATTGCGTATCCGGATGCGAAGGGTTGTGCCAATGTGATCGGCGCGGGTCGGGTGTCGATGATCCACTTCGACGCTCACGCCGACACCGGCGACATCGAGTTCGGATCACTGTGGGGGCACGGGCAACCCATGCGCCGGCTGATCGAGTCGGGTGCCGTGCGTGGCGACCGGTTCTTACAAATCGGGCTCCGCGGCTACTGGCCGCCTCCGGAAACCCTCGACTGGATGGCGGCGCAGCAGATGCGCTCGTATGAGATGACCGAGATCGTGCAGCGTGGGCTGCGCGAGTGCCTGACCGAGGCGTTCACGATCGCCACCGACGACTGCGATGGAGTGTTCCTCTCCGTCGACATTGATGTCTGCGATCCAGGACATGCACCTGGCACCGGCACACCGGAGCCGGGTGGCCTGTCTGCGCGCGAGTTGCTGGACGCGGTGCGGAGGATCTGTCTTGAGCTGCCGGTCGTCGGCATGGACGTCGTCGAGGTCAGCCCGCCGTACGACCATGCCGACATCACCGCGGCATTGGCCAATCGCGTGGTCCTGGAGGCCTTGTGTGCCATCGCCCGCAAGCGCAAGGATCTCCGCGAAGGTACGCGATGGGATCCGTTGCTGCCGCTGCTCAGTGAACGGGCAGCACCGATCCCTGAGGGCGCGATGCAACCACATCATCACACTCACCTTGGCCATGATCAGGAGAAGTGACAGGACCACTATGAGCGACACGTCGCCAGCAGAGATTCACACCGATACCACACCAGCAGATGAATCGTTGGGCATGTCGTCCGCTGCCGAGATCACTGTCGGAACCGATGCCGCGTATGCGCCGCCGGTGTTCGATCACAACCGACGGCCGCTGCGGAACATCTCAGAGGTGCGGCATTTTTTCCGTACCAATGAAGTGCCGATCTATTTCGTCGGCGCAACGCCGTTCAACCTGCTCGGACTCGACCGTTGGGTAAGGAACTTCTCCTACGTCACCTACTACGACGGCTGGGACGGTGCCCATCCACGGGTGTTTACGCCCAAGCACAAGCCGTACATCGAATTCGAGTCCGGGGAGGAGATCAACAACTGGCTGTTGATCAACCCGGAGGTGCGGGCCTACATGTCCCGTCCAGCGCCGCACGGCCAACGACCGAAGGTCGCGATGGTGTTCTTCGATGCTGAGACTGAACGGATCTGCGAAGAGCTCGGCTACGACCTCATCCTGCCGTCCGCGGAGTTGCGCGCGCACCTGGACTCCAAGCTCGTTACTACGCGGCTCGGTGACGAGGTTGGAGCGGTTAGTGTGCCGAACGTCCTGGTCGCCGTCGAGGAGTACGAGGGGTTGCTCGCGGCGGCCGCGGCTGGGCACCTCGGGACGGACCTGGTGGTACAGACGGCATACGGCGACTCCGGTAAGACCACCTTCTTCATCGAGGACGAGACCGGCTGGAAGCGCCACCAAAGCGACATCATCGGCAACGAGATCAAGGTGATGAAGCGGATCAACAATCGGCCGGTCGCGGTCGAAGCGGTTCTCACCAGCAACGGCACGATCGTTGGTCCGTTCATGTCCGAGCTGACCGGGCACTCAGAGCTCACCCCGTACCGCGGCGGCTGGTGCGGCAACGAGATGTACCCAGAGGTGCTGACCGAGGAGCTGCGGCGCAAGGCTGGTGATCTTGTCGGGCGGCTGGGCGACCGGCTAGGTGCCGAGGGCTATCGAGGCTTCTTCGAGGTCGATGTACTGGTGGACGCCGACACCGACGAGGTCTACCTCGGGGAGCTCAACCCCCGGATCAGCGGAGCCTCCTCGATCACCAACGTCACCGCCGGCGCCTACGCGGACATCCCGCTGTTCGCCTTCCACCTGCTGGAGTTCTTTGATGTGGCCTTCGAACTCGACGTTGAAGAGATCAACGCGCGCTGGCGGGAGTTGGCGGCGGCCGACCAGTGGAGTCAGATGGTGATCAAGGAAACCTCGCCCGTGGTGCAGTTGATCACTGCAGCCGCGCCTACTGGGCAGTACTCCTATGACCCGTCCGGAGCCCTGGTCTACCGGCGAGCCGCACTGGACTGGCATCAGCTCCAGAATGAGTCCGAAGCGTTCTTCCTGCGCATCTACGGCGCCGGGGACTACCGCTGGAAGGGCGCCGATCTGGGCGTACTGGTGACCAAGGGACGTTTGCAGCGCCGGGCGGATGGTGGGGCAGATACGCTGACCATCCGTGCGAAACATCTCATCGACTCGATTCGCAGCCAGTACGCAGCGCTACCTCTGGCCGGCGCCGGGGCGCGCACAGCACCCGTGGCGATGGCTCCTTCAATGGCGAAGTGAGTGACGCTGCGGTGATCGGCTCGACAGCGAGCCGCCCGCCGTTTCCGGTCACGCTCGACAACTGGCAAACGGCGGCCCAAATCGGCTGGACGTTTTGCCACATCGCGGAGATCTTCCCGACTGCGCTCATCTCGCGCGGATCCGAGCCAGCGGCCTTGCTGCAGCGGCGCATTGAGCCTGTTGCCGAGCTGGCCTGCCGGGATGCGGGCGGAAACTCACGCACTGTCAGAGAGACCATGGCCGCCACCGATACCGATGGGTGGATGGTCGTACATGGTGATCACATCCTCGCCGAGCACTACGCAGGTGAGATGGAGCCCGCCACACTGCACCTGCTCATGTCGGTCAGTAAGTCCATCGTCGGCATCCTTGTTGGTGCGCTGGCGGGCAAGGGCGTACTCAACGTTGAGGAACAAGTCACCGCCTACGTCCCGGAGCTCGCGGGAAGTGGCTACCGGGGGGCCACTGTCCGCCACCTGCTCGACATGCGCTCAGGCATTGCTTTTTCCGAGGACTACCTGGACCCCGACGCAGAGGTCCGGGTCCTCGAGCAGGCCGTCGGATGGGCACCCCGTCGCTCACCCCATGTGCCGAACACGCTTCGTGAATTTCTACTGACACTCCGCCAGGGCAGTCCACACGGCGGGCCGTTCGACTACCGCAGCTGCGAGACTGACATTTTGGGCTGGGTATGTGAAGCAGCCGCCGGCCAGCGTTTCCCCCAGCTCGCGAGTGAGCTGGTCTGGTCCCAACTGGGGGCAGACTTTGACGCCAATATTGGGGTCGACTCAGAGGGCACAGGGATGTTCGACGGCAGCATTTCAGCTGCTATGTGTGATCTTGCTCGCTTCGGGGTGATGATCGCTCAAGATGGAACGTCCCTGAGTAACCACCAAGTGGTGCCCGAGGCCTGGATCGCCGACAGCTTCGACGGAGAGCACGATTCTCGCCTGGCTTTCGCGTCCAGCCCCAACGACACGCGGATGCCCGGTGGGATGTATCGCAACCAGTTCTGGTTTCCCTGGCCGGACCGTCAGGTGCTGTTGTGCCTGGGCATTCATGGTCAAATGATCTACGTCGACCGCGCAACTGGTCTGGTGGCGGTCAAGCTATCGAGCTGGCCGACGCCACAAGATCCCTGGAGGCTGTTCTCAACACTGGCCGCCTTCGACGCGATCAACGCCGAAATGGCACCGTACCCGCGCTGAGCCTCTAGGTCGGAGCCTCTCCGTTCTAGCTGTCTGAAACTGGGTTAACCCAGGTTCCTTACGCTCTGCACACTTTGCAACATGTGCATAGCGACAGCAATCTGGGTTAACCCAGGTTTCTGCAAGTCAGCCTCAGTGTGAGGTGGTTGGCTCGAGACGCAGTTCGTACATGTTGAAGATCCTGGACAGCCGATAGCCCAGAGCCTCGTTGACATTGATCATGAAAGTGTTGTCGACGTTGTTCCAAGTCTCGATGATCTTCAGCTGCGGTTCGACATCGGCCAGCCAGTGCATCATGTCGATCTTGAGCAGTAGGCCGAGCCGGTGGCCTCGGTGGTGACGCGCGACGGCGGTGTCAGCTTGACCGCCGACCTCCGGTCGCAGCGGGTGGGTCATCACGATGGTGTGCCCGCCGACCTCGCCTGTCGTGCGATGTCTCGCGATGACGCGATACGCGCAATCTCCACGGCCCAGCAATGCCGTTTCCAAGTCGCGAAGCCGCTGCGTGTCAAACTTTTCGTCCTCGTACGTCAGATCGCCCATGGGTGCATCGTTGATGGCCGCAGTAACTTCGACCAGCTCGCCCAGTAGTTGGTCTGTGACCGGTGGCTGCAGCCGCTCCAGACAGTAGTCCGACGCTGCCGCCTGCGCTTCCGCCCAGAGCCGCCGCACCGTGGAATCGTTGACGTCAGCCAGCACTTGCCGCCTGCGGGCGTCATGGCTTGCATAGCTGAAGCCGAAGCCTTCGACGAACTTGCGCGCACCTTGATCATCTTCAGCGGTGCCTACCCAGATCGTGTTGCGGTCTGCCGCCCGTGTCCTCCTCACGGCCTCGTTCATGATCACTGAGCCATGGCCGCGGCGGCGATGCTCGGGGTGCACAGTGATCTGGACCCACACCAGATACAGGTTGTCCCGGGTCGGCTTGTCCAGCACAAGCACGCCGACCGGGTCTGCTGTCTCTTCGGGTATGTAGAGATAGTGCTCTTCGGGCTCGAGATCCCAGCCGTAACGCAGCTGCCCGGCGAGCATCTCGGCGATCACGGGAAACGCGTCGGGATCGTCGACCTGCCGTGCTGCCTCTTCGATGCCGGCGACGGCGGTGACCCGGCTCATGTCCTCGGGCTGGACGCGTACAAAGGGCATCAAACTAGGGTGCCGTACTGAGTCTCCGTTCCGCCACGTGATTTTGGCGTCGACGTTTGGTCATCGCCTGATCGACGGTGTTACAGTGACGACGTGGCTAGCGCCCAGCGCCGTAGTGCGCTCCTCCTCGGCTGCCGCAGCGAGGCCCCTTAGGGCCGGCACCCTCGCTGCGGAGTCTGACGTGCATCCGGTCCGCTCCACATCTAGCAGCGAGGAATCATGTCAGACGTCACAACACCCAACGCTTCCACGAACTCACGGCAAGAGTTAGGGCACACCAGCGCGGCAACGTCCTTCGGTACGAGGGCCCAGCCGGTACCGGTCCAACTGCCCAGCCCGATGCCGTTCCACCGTTATCGGCCGTTTACCCCTATCGATCTTCCTGATCGGACCTGGCCCTCGAGTGTGATCACCAAGGCGCCCCGGTGGTTGTCAACCGATCTTCGTGACGGCAACCAGGCGCTGATCGATCCGATGACGCCTGCCCGCAAACACAAGATGTTCGATCTGCTGGTCCAGATGGGCTACAAGGAGATCGAGATCGGGTTTCCCTCGGCTAGCCAGAACGACTTCGACTTCGTCAGGCAGCTCATCGAGCAGGACAAAATCCCCGACGATGTGGTCGTCTCGGTGCTGACCCAGGCTCGTGAGGATCTTATCGAGCGCACAGCGGAGTCCCTGGTGGGTGCGAAGACGGGCACCATCCACATGTACAACGCCACTGCGCCTCTATTCCGCCGCGTCGTCTTCCACGTCGACAAGGCCGAGTGCATCGCTTTGGCGACGCGTGGCACCGAGCTGGTGATGAAGTACGCCGAGCAGTATCTCGGCGACGTCGAGTTTGGCTATGAGTACTCGCCGGAGATCTTTACCGGTACCGAGATGGAGTTTGCGGTCGAAGTCTGCAACGCGGTGATGGACGTCTGGCAGCCGTCGGAGGGCCGCGAGATCATCTTGAACCTGCCGGCGACCGTCGAGATGGCGACACCGAACGTCTACGCCGATCAGATCGAATGGTTCAGCCGGCATGTGCACAACCGGGAACACGTCGCAATTTCGCTGCACCCCCACAACGACCGGGGCACCGCCACCGCGGCAACCGAGCTGGCCATGATGGCCGGTGCCGATCGGGTCGAAGGCTGCCTCTTCGGCCACGGCGAGCGCACCGGCAATGTGGACCTGGTCACTTTGGGAATGAACCTGTTCTCACAAGGAATAGACCCCAAGATCGACTTTTCCCGGATTGACGAGATCCGTCGCACCGTGGAGTACTGCACCAACCTGCCGGTCCACCCGCGCCACCCTTACGCGGGCGACCTGGTCTACACCGCGTTCTCCGGCAGCCACCAGGACGCGATCAAGAAAGGTCTGGAGGACCTGGAGAAGCGGGCGGAGGCGCAAGCTATCAGCGTCCGCGAGATCGCCTGGCAGGCGCCTTACCTGCCCATTGATCCCTTCGATGTGGGCCGCACGTACGAGGCGGTCATCAGGGTGAACTCCCAGTCCGGCAAGGGCGGGGTCGCCTACATCATGAAGTCTGAACACAACCTGGACCTGCCGCGGCGGCTGCAGATCGAGTTCTCCAAGGCGGTACAGGCACACACTGACGCTGGCGGCGGTGAGGTCAGCGCAAGCCGGCTCTGGGAGATCTTCCAGTTCGAGTATCTCGAACCTGATACTCCACTGCGGTTGGTGAGTGTCGCGACGACCTCGGCGCCGAACGGGCAAACCTCTCTTATTGCGGAGGTCGTGGCCAACGGATCTAGCCAGACGATCACTGGCGAAGGCAACGGCCCGGTGTCGGCGTTCGTCGACGCCATTTCCACGCTCGACCACCGCGTACGCGTGCTCGACTACGCGGAGCACGCCCTGTCCGCAGGTGGTGATGCGCTCGCCGCAGCGTATGTGGAGTGCGAGGTCGGTGAGCGCGAGAACAGCGTGGTCGTGTGGGGAGTGGGAATGGACGCAAACATCGTCAACGCCTCGCTCAAGGCCGTCATCTCGGCTATCAACCGAGTGGCCTAGTCCCTCCGCCACGCGGGGTGCGCCTTAAGCGGGCGCTCCCGAAGACAAATTTCCGACCATTGCGGGCTATTCGATGCTGGAGCATCGTATCGAGGCTTCAGAACCCCGCATTGGTCGGAAATTTGCTCCCCACCGACAGTGATTATCGGAAGCCGTTTGCTGCTGTCTTAGCCGGAGCCGTCGGCGAGTAGATCCAGGCCCGAAAGAACGGTCCAAGATCAACAGTTGTATACGACTGCGCGGCGGCCATCCACTCCTCGAGCGTGCGACTTCCTGAATCCTGACTCCAGTCCCTCGCCAGTTTGAAGAACGCTTCGTCCCCGATCACGTTGCGCAGCGCCTGAAGCGTCATGGGCCCCCGCACGTAGACCGCATCGAAAAGGTGCGCTTTGCCGGGGTCGATCATGGTGATCTTCCAGAAGGCATCGTTGTTGACCAGCCGCTCGTATGCGCGATTCAAAGCGTCATTGGCCTTACGGCCACCCCTCCGCTCTGTTGCTCCCCATTGGGCCCACGACGCGTACCCCTCGGTTATGAAGATGTCGTTCCACTGCCGCACGGTGACGTTGTCGCCGAACCACATGTGAGCTAGCTCGTGGTCGAGCAGGCCTGGCTCGAAGCCAGCGTTCAAGATCGACTTGGCGTCATAGACCGGCCTTGTCTGGGTCTCCAGCCCACCGAACCACAGCCGGTGCGCCGGGACGATGCCTCCCAGCTCGCTGAACGGGTAGGGACCGAACATCGACTCCAATGTCCGGATCCGCTCACCCGAGCTCGTCAGCGCAGCAAACGCCTTCTTTCGGTCTTCTGGGGACAGCTGCTCAGACACGGCGTAGACGTACGGCAGACCATGATCAATGCCCTGCTTCAGCTGGTACTGGCCGATGGAAAGGAAGTTCAGGTAGGTCGCCATCGGTTGCCGGGCGATCCAATGCCAAGTGTTGAAGCCCTTTTCGTTTCCAGCGTCGGCCGACTCGAGCCGGCCAACGCTGATGGCCTCCACACCGGCTGGCACCCGGATCGAGACGTCCATCAGAGCTGGATCCGACGGGTGATCGTTAGAGGGGTACCACCATGCGGCGCTTTCTGGCTCACCGGCCACGGTCCACTCGCCGTTGGTGGACAACCACGGTTGCACGTCGCCCTGCCGGATGTCGCCGGGTTTGCCTGAGTAGGCGATCACTACCTGGAACGCGCTGCCGGTCGGGATCGGTTGTGCCGGCTTGACGTAGACATCGGAGAAACCTCTCGCAATGGATTCCGCGGGCACACCGTTGACGATGACTTTGTCGGTGTGCAGGACTAGGTCGAAGTAGAAGGAGTTGAGCTGCTGGGTGGCCCGCGCGCTGATCGTCGTCGTACCGGTGATGGACTGTGCCGCCGGATCCCAGTTGATCATGATCTGATATTTGGTCACGTCATAGCCGCTGTTGCCGGCCTGTGGGTAGTAAGGATCGCCGAGGCCGGGTTCGCCTTCAGTGGCGTTGGGGTTCAGCGGAGGTGGCGTTGTCACGCTGCCCGGAGCCTGTCGCAGCCGGGCGACCGTCAACGCCACGCCAATCGGAATCGCCAGTGCGAGAAGCAAGATCACCGGCATGATCGCCGCAAGAACGTAGGCAGCCCGATGTGGTCGATGTACAGGAGGCTGCACGGCAACCAACGTCTGCGACTCGGGCGGCGGGGGCCACCTTGGGTCAACGCTCGACATGCGCCAGTGATCTGAGATTGCGGTCCAGATGCCAGGCCAGGAAGGCGGAGGTGATCCCACTGGCCTCGCGCGCCACACGATCGGGCAGCTGGCGGGTGTCCTTCCAGCGGCCCTCGAGCAGCGCACCGAGCAGCGCCAGCGTCTCAGGAGCGGGTCGCGCCGCTCCGGCTGGACGGCATCGCTCGCACACGACTCCACCCAGTGCAGGGGAGAAGGCTCGGTGGGGCCCAGCGACACCACAGCGCGCGCAGTCTGAAAAGGAGGGTGCGTAACCTGCGACCGCCAGGGCCCGTAGCAGGTAGGAGTCCAAGATCAACGTCGCTGGGCGGGGCCCGTCGGAAGTGCCGTGGTTGAGCGCTCGTAAGGCCCCTACGAGGAGCAGGTACTGCTGAAGTGTGGGCTCGGATTCCTCGACCACCAAGCGGTCGGCCGTCTCCAACATCACCTGCCCAGCCGTATACGCGGGATAGTCATCGGTCAGCGGTTCACCGAAGGCATCCAGCGATTCGACCTGGGTGATCACGTCAAGCGTGTGCCCGACGGCCAGCTGGAGATCAATGTGGGAAAACGGTTCGAGCCGGGCTCCGAATTTCGAGGTGGTGCGCCGTACCCCCTTAGCGACTGCGCGTATCTTGCCGCGACGCCGGCTCAGCATGGTGATGATGCGATCAGCTTCACCGAGTTTGTGCGTGCGAAGAACCACTGCTTCGTCACGGTAGGTCGGCACCTCGATATTGTCCCTGACGTGGCCAAGCTTTCGAGGAGTGCGGCGCGCCCGACTCGGCGTCGCAAACGGGACGCGAAGCCGGAACGTGGTGCTCGTCAGCCTCAGGCGCCTGCCCCACACCGCAGCGGCGCCCGCCCGCCGCAGATACCTCAGGACCGGCTGCCGGCCCATGTGGCGATCGTGATGGATGGCAATGGGCGCTGGGCGAAGGCCCGAAATCTGCCGCGGACTGAAGGCCATGCGCGGGGTGAGGCGTCGTTGTTCGACGTCATTGAGGGTGCCATCGAGATCGGAGTCAAGTACCTCTCGGCATACGCGTTCTCCACCGAGAACTGGAATCGATCGCCGGACGAGGTTCGCTGGCTGATGGGCTTCAACCGCGATGTGATCAGGCGGCGGCGGGACCAACTGGATGCGTTGGGAGTGCGGGTGCGCTGGGCCGGCCGATCACGGCGGCTGTGGCAAAGCGTGATCACCGAACTCGAGGATGCCGAGCGCCGCACCATCGACAACGACGTGTTGACCTTGCAGTTCTGCGTCAACTACGGGGGCCGGGCCGAGATCGTGGATGCCACGCGACGAATCGCGCAGCTGGCGGCCGAGGGTCGGCTCGATCCACGCAAGCTCACCGAGGAGCGATTCCGGCACTTTCTCGATGAGCCTGACATCCCTGACGTCGACCTCTTTGTCCGCTCGTCCGGGGAGCAGCGGACATCCAACTTCCTGCTCTGGCAGAGCGCGTACGCGGAGCTGGTCTTTCTTGATCGATTGTGGCCTGATTTCGATCGTCGCGATCTCTGGCGGGCGATCGAGCTGTACGTGCAGCGTGACCGACGCTATGGGGGCGCTGAACCTAATGTCGTGGCCAGCGATCTGGATTAGCAGCTCGGCTCCACTGCATTTTCGGGCACAGCTACAGCCCAGCGTTCTTGCCCAGCCAAGCGAGTGCCGGAGCAACCGTCGGGGCGTACGTGTCGAAGTTGTGACCGCCACTCGCCAGCACGATCGTGCTCACCCCTGGGGTGTCACTCGCGGCGGCGATGGCCTTTTGAGCGTCGGCATAGTGAACGCCATTCCAGGACTCGCGGTCACCTTTGGACGTGATGATCAACAGATGCACTGGATAGCTCAGGGTGTGCCTGATCAGCCACAGCGGCGAGTTCTCGTTGCGAAGCACCCGGCTGTGGTTAAACAGATTGCCCGTGGAATGGTCCTCTTCGGCGGCGAAGTAGCCACCTATGCTGACCGCCCCGACAAACGAGGTCGGGTGGCGCAAGAGCATCTTGCTCGCGCAGAACGCCCCGGTGCTCCAGCCGATCGTCGACCAATGTCCGGGGGTAACACGGAAGTGCCGGATCACCGTCTCCTTGACGTCGGTGGCCAGCCAGGAATCGGCCTGCGGGCCTCGTGGAATGTCGGTGCACTCGGTGTCCCGCGGCTGCGCAATGGAGAGCGGCGGTATCACGGCGACAAAGGGCTTGACCTGGCGGGATTTGATCGCCTCAATTGCGTTGCTGCCCAGGTTCAGGGTCTTGAAGATTCCCGCGGGTGAACCAGGCTGCCCAGGCAGCGCCATGAGGACCGGAAAGCTGGTCTTCGCCTCGGCGGGGTCGACGTATTGAGGCGGGAGCCACACGAGCACCTGCTCGGTGGCTCCCGAGACCTTGCCGTGCACGGTGAGAATGCTGATCCGACCCTGGCTGCCATCGGCCGGGACTAGCTGTCCCGCATCGGCAACGGCCACCTGACCGCTGCCGTGGCGACGCCCCAGAAGCTCATCCCAAGAGTCGTAGAACAAGAAAGCGCGGTTTACGGCAACGCCCATGGCAAGGACCGCGACAGCCTGGCAGCCGAGGATCACGCCAATCCGCAGCACCGCGCCGGGAATTCGGCCCGGAAACCGACGCCACACCAACGCCAGCGCGATCGGCATGGCGACCGCAACCGCAATGAGCAAGATCGTCAGTGGAGCCCCAGTCAGACTCACAATTAATAGCACGGCTAATGATCCGGTTGGGTTCCGCAATCAGAAAGTGCTGGCAAATCCACGCGATCCGGCGTCGCGGATTGCGATCTTTCAGCAGTTGTTGCTCGGGCCAAGCCCGACCAACCTCAACAGGTGTTGCAGGTACCGAAGAGCTCCAGGTCGTGGCTGATCTCCCGGAAGCCGTATTGCTCGGCAACCGCATTGGCCCAACGCTCGACCGCAGGTCCGGACACCTCGACCGTACGACCGCAGACGCGGCAGACGAGGTGATGATGGTGCCCGGTCGAGCAGCGGCGGTATGCCGTCTCACCATCGTTGGTTCGGATGGCGTCGAGATCGCCTGCTTCGGTCATCAGTTGCAGGGTTCGGTAAACCGTGGTCAGGCCGATGCGTTCTCCGTGACGTCGCAGATCGTCATGGATCTGTTGCGCCGTCCGGAAGTCGTGCCGATCCGAGAGGATCTCCCCGACTGCGGCTCGCTGCCTGGTCTTGCGCTGAGCGCCCGACGGTTTGCCCGTAGCCTCCGCATTCGTGACAGGCCTGGTCGTCATGTCCGTGCTCCTCGGCAGCCTCGGCCGGGCGGCTCAGTGCTCATCGTAATGATCGGCGTGGGCCGCATGCCGATGTCCTTCATGGATGAAGTCCGTGTGGTCGCCGTGCTGTACCGCCGGATGCCCGCAACCCGGCGCGTGCTGGTGCGGGTGGTTCTCGGTGATCGTATGTGGGGCGACGAGCTGATCATCATCGACCACCTCCGGGAGTACGGCCGCGGCGCGTCGCCGCCGCAGCAGGTAAGGGAGCGGCCAACTCAGCATGAAGACCGCGATGGCCAGCAGCACGATGAATGCACCGGGCGCCGCGTCTATGTAGAACGACCCCACCGCGCCGCCAACCGCCGTGATGACGCCGATGGCAATAGCGCAGACGAGGGCCGCAGTGAAGCCGCGTACCAGGTTGCGCGCCGCAGCGACAGGAACCACCATCAGTGCGCTGACCAGCAGTAGCCCAACGGTTCGCATCGCCAGCGCTACCGTGACAGCGGCGAGCGTGACGACCGCGATGTGGTAGAGCCGCACTCGCAGGCCTTGGGTGCGGGCAAACTCTTCGTCGGTCGCCACGGCATACAGCTGCGGCGACAGTCCCAGGGTGGTCACCAAGATCACGATGGCGAGCACCCCGACCAGTATCAGATCGTCTCGGGTCACGGTGGTGAGTGAGCCAAACAGGTACTGCGCCAGCCCACCCGCTCCGACGCCGGAGATGCCGGACAGGAACACCCCCGCTGCGAGGCCGCCGTAGAAGAGCACGGCCAGCCCGACGTCGCCGGTGGCCTTGCCGCGCTGGCGGAGCACCTCCACGACGACGGCGCCCGCGACGCAGGCGGCCACAGCGATTGGAATAGGTGCTGTCCCGGTCAGCAGTGCCAAGCCGACACCTGCGAGGGCTACGTGGCCGAGACCGTCACCCAACAAGCTGAGCCGGCGCTGGACGACGTACGTGCCGATGGCAGGTGCGATCAGACCGGTCAGCAGTGCTGCGATGAGTGCGCGTTGCATGAAGGGGTACGACAAGATTTCGATCATGGTTCCACAGCACCCCCCAGCCAGCTGTCCGTCTCTTCACTCTGATCATCAGCGGCTGTCCGGCCATGATCGAGATGCTCGTGGCCGCCGAACTGACGATGGTGCTGCCCAAGATCGCCGAGTGGACCGTCGTGGGCTACTCGACCGTCGCTCAACACCACGGCACGGTCAATCAGGTCGCCGAGCGGGCCGACATCGTGCAGCACCACCAGCACGGCAGTGCCTTTCGACAACAGCTCGGCCAGCACCTCTGCGAGCACCCGCTGATGCTCGAGGTCAACCCCAGAGGTGGGCTCATCCAACACGAGCAGGTCTGGCTCGCCGGCAAGTGCCCGCGCAACGAGCACCCGTTGCTGCTGGCCGCCGGACAACGCGGCAATGTCGGCGTTGAGCTGTTCGGACAAGCCCACCAGCGCGATGGCGTCACGTATCGCCTCGTGGTCGCCTGGTCCCAGCGGTCGGAAAGGCCGTCTGCGCGCCAACCGGCCCGCTGCGACAACCTCCCTCACCTTGGATCCGCCGAGCAGCGCCATCGAGCGTTGCGGAACGTAGCCAATGCGCGACCACTGCCGGAAACTCCGCAGAGGTGAGCCGAACAGGCGTACGGCGCCGCGTTGGTAGGGGAGGAGGCCTAGCACCGTACGGACCAGGGTGGATTTGCCAGAGCCATTGCCCCCGATCAAAGCCACGGCCTCTCCGACCTTTACCGAAAGGCTGACGCCGCGCAACACGGGCAGGCCGCCAAGTTCGACCGTGAGATCTTCGGCCGCCAGCACAGTACTCGCGTCTAGGAGCATTCCCCCGCCTTCCGGAGCGCTGCGAGGTTAGCGGACATCACCGCGAGGTAATCCTGTCCGCGCGACTGGCCGGTGATCCCCTCGATGGGATCCAGTACGTCGGTTGTAAGACCAAGATCACCAGCAACCGCCTGGGCAACGGCCGGCGAAACCAGCGTCTCCGAGAAGATCGTGGTGAGCCCGTGGTCCCGTGCAATGCGTTGGACCTCGGCGATCCGCGCCGGCGAGGGCTCAGAGTCAGGACTGATGCCACTGATTCCTATCTGGGTCAGGTGATACCGCGCAGCCAGGTATCCGAAGGCGGCGTGAGTCGTGATGAATTCGGTCCGTACACAGTGCGCCAAGCCGGAGCGGAACGACCGATCAAGACTCCTCAGCTGTTTGTTGAGCGAGTCAGCGTTGTGCCTGTAGTAAGCCGCATGGTCGGGATCGATAGTCGAGAGTCGTTTCTCTACCACTCCGGCGATCCGAACGAGTGTCGTCGGGTCCAGCCATACGTGCGGATCGAGTGCTGAGTGATCATGCCCGGTTCTCTCTCGATGACCAAGATCATCACCGTTCGCTCCCAGTGGCCGCAGGGGGACGATGATCGTCGTATCGATCACCTGCGGGTTTTCGCTCTGTACCACAGCCTCGTCGACTGCCGGCTGAAAGCCCTTCTCATAGATCACCAGGCTCGCGGTTGTCAGGCTGGCGACTTGCCGAGGAGTGAGCTCCAGGTCGTGCGGCTCGGCACCTGGTTGGGTCAGGTTGGCAACCGTGGCGTGGTCACCGGCGACGCGCTGGGTGACGAACTGCAGCGGATAGAACGCAGCAACGAGCGTGAGCTGACCGCGCGTTGGAGCGGTGCTCGCCGGTCCGGCAGTTGCGCACCCTGCTGCTGCGAGAAGCGCGAGCACGCCCGTGAAGACGCGCAGCCGTCGAAGCCTAACCGACATGAGAACCATTTTCATTAAGCTAACACGGTAAGTCAAACCGAGTCAGGAAGACGCCTTCGTCGGAGGCCGGTTCGAGTTCGCGCGCGACCGGTGCGTTTGACAGAGTGCAGGCATGCCTAGGGACTACTTCGGGGAACGCATTGCGGAGCGCTACGACGAGTCGGCGTCCGACATGTTCGACCCTGAGGTTGTCGATCCGGTTGTCGACTTTCTTGCCGACCTTGCCTTCGACGGGGCTGCGCTCGAGCTCGGCATCGGTACCGGCAGGATCGCCCTCCCGCTCGCGCGGCGCGGCATCCGTGTGCATGGCATCGAGCTGTCGGAGGCCATGGTTTCCAGGTTGCGGGTGAAACCGGGCGCAGAGCAGATCGGTGTGACGATCGGCGACATCGCCACGACCACTGTCGAGGGACGCTTCTCGGTCGCATACCTGGTCTTCAACACGATCATGAATTTAACGACCCAGGATGAGCAGGTCGCCTGCTTCCAGAACGTCGCCGCGCACCTGACGCCGGGCGGGTGTTTCGTCATCGAGGTAGCCGTTCCGGATCTCCAGCGGCTGCCACCCGGTGAGACCGTCCGAGCCTTCACCGTGACCGACACCAGGCTCGGATTCGACGAGTACGACATCGCATCCCAGGGCTTGATCTCGCATCATTACTGGGACGTCGACGGCAAGCTCGATGGGACTTCGCTGCCATTTCGCTACGTGTGGCCGGCAGAACTGGACCTGATGGCCCGGCTCGCGGGGATGTCACTGCGGGGACGCTGGAGCGATTGGAAACGCGAGCCGTTCAGCAGCGACAGTCGGACCCACGTTTCTGTGTGGCAGAAACCGGCTCCACCTTCTGGATAGTTGGCTGAGCGGCCAGATCAGCTCCACGTGCGAGTGGGGTTCAAATTGGACTGAGCTCGCGCTCGGTCGCCTCGGTCAGCCGCTCCAGCAGCCGGTCAAACACGTGCGTCCGGTCAAACTGGAGGGCATGCTCCCGCGCCCGCTCGGCCATCATGATCTGTTCGTCGTCGGGCATGGTGACGGCCAGATCGAGCGCGGCAGCGATCGAGCTGGGCGCGCCGACCGGGACGATCATCGCGGTGTCGCCAACAGCCTCCCCGATCCCACCGGTGTCGGTGGTGATCACTGGACCGCCGCCGGCCAGCATCTTCTCCACGAGCGCGATCCCGAATGTCTCCACGAATTCTGGCCGCGGCTTGCTTGGCAGTACGAAGGCTGCGCAGCCTGCCATCAGATGAGGCTTCTCGTCGTCGTCCACATCGTCGAGGAACCTGATCCGCTCCGCGGCCGATGAAGTCGCCGCGAGCTCCCGCAAGTGCAACGCCTCAGGCCCGTTGCCCGCGATCACGAGCGTAAGGTCCTGGCACGCCGCGCTCGTCGCAAAACCGGCGATCAAGTCGTCCACGCCCTTGGCGCGAGCCAGCCTGGACAGGTAGAGCACATACCGATTGCGCAGCAGCCGGCGTCTCTCAAGCACCTCGGCCGTTTCTCCGGGACGGACGTCCAGATAATCCAGGGTGTTGATCGCTGGGTAGGAGATGGCGACCCGTTGCCTGCATCGGTCGCTAAAGCACGTGCCGTGCCGAGCGTCGATCTCCTCAGCCGAGGAGATGATCAACTCCTTGGTGTATTCCGACACCGCGACCGGCAGATCGCTGTCGAGATAGGCGGACAGTACCTGGGCCCCCGCGCCGAAGCGCCCGTCTGCTGCACATGAGCGGACCACGTTCGTGACGTCGGAGCCGACCGCTTCCGCGATGGTGGCAACCGCGACCGGCAGACCGGTGGAGCGGGCAACTCGAAGCGCTTCCGACACGGCGAGTGTGTGCGGGCTGAGGTAGAGCGACATGCAGACCGTGGGAACCCCGTCGGTAAAGAGTTCGACGAGGCGCCCCGTCATTCCAGCGAGGTAGCGACTGTCTGGCACTTTGTAGTCGCCGACTGGTTCCGGGCGTTCCACCTCGATGCCCTTGCTGTAGGGGAGTACGCCGTCGAGCGGCTTCAGCGGCAGACCGGACGTCACGAGCAGGTCCAAGGGCCAGCTGACGATTCGTACGTCGGTGAAGCCGCGATGTAGCGCGACCTCCGCCAGATTCCGCGCCTCACCCGAGTGTCCACAGATCACCGGATCGGCTCGTACGACGATGACAAGTCGACGCCGCAACCCTCCGCTGCCCGGTGTCTTGCTCGTGAACGCTGCCATCATCGGACCCCCTGTTTGATGATCATCTGTGCGGATCGGTGGTGTTGGCTGGAGCTGGTGCGGTTGCAGCGGCCGGTACCTGCATCGCATCCGGTTGGGAGGCGGATGGCGGTCGGGTAGTTGTGCCCCATGCCGAGGGCTTCGGTCCGAGCTGCAGCTGAAGGTGACCGCCGCGGTGCAGCTCACGGGCTGTCAACCAGGTCCGATTCAGCCTCTCGCCGTTGAAGGTCGCCTGCTGCACGTACTGCACAGGACCGCCGGCCGTCGGCTCGACGAAACCAGCTGCATCGATCAGCAGATCCTTGTCGGCGACAGCGATGCGGGACTCGGCGAACGATGGCGCGTTGATCAGATAGAGGCTTTGGCCCGCGATGGGGAAGAGGCCTAGCGAGGCCCAGACATACCACGAGCTCAGGCCCCCTGAGTCGTCGTTGCCGGGCAGTCCACCTCGGCCGAGACCGAACATGTTGTTCACAGCCGCGTGCACGACTTCCGCCGTACGGTCGGGCCGTCCGGCATAGTGGTAGGCCCAGGGCGCTTCCATATCGGGCTCGTTGTTCAGCCCTTCAAAGCGGTTCAGCGCATATCCGGCTGCGAGATCAGCGGCGCTCGGGAGTTCCCCGAGCTGCTTGACCGCATCGGCGCCGTAGCCGAAGAACCGGTCGAGCAGTTCGATGAAGCGGCCTTCGCCTCCAGCCAGGCTGATGCGCACCTGCATGTCGTGGAGCACTCGGAATGAGTAGTTCCACTTGCCGCCCTCGTAATATGTCGAATCGACAAGCAGGCCATCGACGGGGTTGAAAGCGTTGACCCACAGGCTCGCCAGGCCTTCAAACTGTGTCGCCAGGTGATTGTCGCCGACGTAGCGAGCCACTTTCGCAGTGCACTGATACCCGAGGGCGAGGTCAAGGGTGTGCGTGATCGGTTCCGCGAGCCCGCGCAGGAGATAATCCTCGCCGTAGTTGCGGCGCAGATCGGTGTCCATGTGGCACAGCGCCCAGTCCCAGTCGATACCAGGCATTCCGAGCTGGCACAGATCGGCCAGAAAGGTGTGGGCGAGTGCACTGCCTTGCCGTGAGAACCGGTCGGCGCCCTTGGCCATCCGGTAGCCGATTGGGAGGTTGCCCTCTTCCTCACAAATTGCCAGCAAGGCGTTGGCCAGTTCCACGGCCCGTGCCGGAAACAGCGCGGTGATCAGGGGCAGCTGGGTGCGATAGATGTCCCACATGGTGCAAATGTCGAAAACGAAGGGCCCGTCAGTGGGCCACATGTGGCTTTCCTCCGGCGCGAAGCACGGCTTGATCAGCGAATGGTAGAGAGCGGTGGAGAAGATCGTCTGCCGAGTAGCCGAGGCTGTCTTGATCTTGATTTTGTTGAGGTGCTGCCGCCACACTGCCGAGGTTTGCGTGCGCCGACTGTCGAACGCCACTGTTCCCGATCCGCAGTCATCATCAAGATTGCGTTTGGCCTGCTTGACGCCGCGCAGTGAGAAACCGAAGCGCAGCTCCAGCACCTGGCCCGGCTCTGTCGGCCCGCGCCACATCAACCCGAAGGGCCGCAGCGTGGTCGGTCGGATGCGGTCGAAGTCCAGCCGGGTACCGCCCGGCATCAGCCGCCGGTCGTACCACAGCAGCTGGCGCAATTCACCAGCGTCGCACTCCAGGTGCACCGCCAGCGGTGCACCCTCCACGACGATCTCGGCCTGGGCGACGCCTGGTCCGAGAGATTCGATATGCGCGCGAAGCGGGACGGTCGCGCCGTACGGAATGGCCAGGCCGCCCATCGAGAAGTCGATCACTAACCGCGCGTCTTTGTGCGCCGGGAAGGTGTAGCGGTGTACGGCGCTCTTGGGGCCGACCGTGAGCTCGCATCCGATGCCGGAGGCGAGTGTCGTGGCGTAGTAGCCCGGCTCGGCCCGCTCGTCGTGAAGCTCCCAGGTGTTGCCGAGGCTGTCGAGTGGTTCCAGCATGGGCGTAACCCGGAAGTAGTTGTAGTACTTGCGGATTGCTCCCGTGCCGGACTGCTGGAAATGGGTGAAACCTGAGGCGATCGGGGTGTCGTAGAGCTGGGAGGGCACCCCTTCGGTGTTGAGCTGATAGAGCCCGTAACCGGTGGGATAGGCACCGGAGTACGCGCACACCGAAACCATGCCGAATGGATACGTCGCACCAGGATGGGTATTGCCGACCTGCGGTTTCGGCCACCACCAGGTTTCAGCCAATCCCTGCGGTACAGGGAGATCTGTTACTGAGCTGCCGATGAACGGATCAACATGCTCGATCATGGTCGGCCTCCTGGGGCGGGGCGGCGCTTCCCCGACCGTAGGCGGGCCGCGTTTCAAACAGGTTTCGCCGCCATGACAGTCTCGTGGAACGCGACCCCAACCCTCTGCTGCGGCAACCTACGTTCACAGAGAGTATGTGGGGGTCACCCTTGTTGATGATCTTGGGTGGATGGTTGCAAGGATGGCGGTTGCGGAACGTCCCAGGCCTTCCTGACTCTTAGGTTCACTGACGTGACGCTGTCTTCGCTGCGATCTGTCGGCTGGCCTGGGCGTTCGGTGAGGCTGAGTCCTCACCAGAGGGTTGTGACTTAAGGGAAGCCTGCTTCACCAGACCATCTCTGTCTTGTCGGTCCGGCTTGGTGAGCCTCGAGCCGACCCTGGTATCTGTTTCTCAGTGAGGAGAGCCGACATGGCCAGCATGACATCTGCGATCCCGACAGCCCAGCCCGACCGGTGGTGATCGGTGGGATTGACACCCACAAAGACATCGATGTGGCGGCGCTGCTGGATTGCGCCGGCATGGTGTTGGGCACCGCAGAGTTTCCGACCACCCGCGCCGGCTACCGGCAGCTGCTGGGCTGGATGGGCAGCGCCGGGCATCTTGGCGGGGTGGGGGTGGAGGGCACCGGCAGCTGCGGCGCCGGGATCTGCCGCCAGCTGAGCGCGGCCGGTGTGGAGGTGGTGGAGGTGAACCGGCCGGACCGCAGCCAGCGGCGCCGCCGCGGCAAGTCCGACGCTTTGGATGCGGCGGCTGCCGCCGAAGCCGCGTGCGGCGGGCAACGCCTCGCCATCCCGAAGTCTCGTGATGGCCAGGTGGAAGCGCTGCGGGTGCTGCGGCTCACCCGAGCCTCGGCGGTCAAGGCTGGCACCAAGGCGCTGCAGTTGTTGCAGCAGCTGATCGTGACCGCGCCCGAGCAGCTGCCTGACCAGGTCGGTGAGCTACCTCGGATGGAGCTGATCGGCTGCTGCGCCGCCTGGCGGCCCCACAGCCACGATGCCGCCGATCCCACTGTGGCGACCCGGATAGCGTTGAAGAAGCTGGCCCGCCGCTACCTGCAACTGGCCGAGGAGATCAGCGACTCCGATACCTTGCTGGACGGCTTGGTCACCGATCTGGCCCCGCAGCTGATCGCTGTCACCGGGATCGGCACCGACACCGCCGGCCAGTTCCTGCTCACCGCCGGTGATAATCCCGAACGGGTGCACAGCGAACCAGCCTTCGCGATGTTGTGCGGTGTTGCGCCGCTGCCCGCCTCCTCCGGCAAAACCCAGCGGCACCGGCTCAACCGCGGCGGGGACAGGCAAGCCAACCGGGCTCTGCACGTCATCGCCACCACCCGGAAACGCTGCGACCACCGCACCCAGGCGTATCTGAAGAAGAAGATCGCTGAGGGACACACCCGGCGAGAAGCCACCCGAAGCCTGAAACGCCTCATCGCCCGCGAGGTCTACTACCTGCTCAACCCGGCACCTCACACCGGCCGGTTCCTCCATCCCGGCCAGCCAGCCGGCGCGCAGACGCGGTCAAGGTGGAGCCCCCACG
>DATLPF010000034.1:0-2041 GCA_035535875.1 Propionibacteriaceae bacterium | reverse complement strand
TCCGTCAGTTCTGTCGCGACCGCGGCGACGGGCTGTGTCACGTCTTTGTTCCGCACGCAACCGCTGGCGTCGCATTGATCGAGACCGGCAGCGGCACCGAATCCGACCTGGAGGAGGCCTTTGACCGGCTGCTTCCGCGGGACGACATCTATCGGCACCGGCACGGCAGCCGCGGTCACGGGCGTGATCACGTGCTGCCGGCCTTTGTGTCACCGTCCCTGACGCTGCCAGTGCTTGGCGGCCAGCCCACACTCGGTACCTGGCAGAGCGTGGTGCTGGTGGACACGAACGTCGACAACCCCGACCGGAAGGTTCGGCTTAGCTTCCTCCCGGGTTGACTCAGACGCGCCGGTCACGAGGCCGCCTGGCACATGTGCGTGAGTCGCACTGTGCGCAGAACCCATACCTAACCGGAGGGATCGATGTTCTGGTTGAGATGGAAGACGTTGTCAGGGTCCCATGTCCGCTTTAGCGCGACAAGCCGCTCCCAGTTTGGCCCGTACGCGGTGCGGATCCGCTCCGGCTCATCGGCGGCGACGTAATTGACGTATACCGCGTCGGCAGTGTGGGGCCTCAAGGCGTCAAACGTCGAACGGACCCAGGCGATGTTCTCCTCGTCCTCGGCCGGGTCGAGCCACTCGCCCGTGAGCACCATGTTGTAGCCGGGCTCGCGATGGGGGTAGGCCGTCGCCGTTGGGTCGATTCGTGTAGTCGCGCCGTTGAATTGCTCGATGACGATCCCTGTCATCGCTGATGGCACCCGCTCGAACGCGTCGACGAGAAGGCCGATCACCTCCTCGGACAGCTCCTTGAAGAACGCCGACTTCCAGTAGTTGCGGGCTCCCTTGGGGTAGGCCCCGTCGAGGATTGTGTTCACTACTGGGTATGGCATCGGTCCGATCATGTCGACCGCTGGTGTCCCAACAGTTCGCAGTGGCGCGACCAGCGCTTCCCCAGTTGAGATGTCGCCGGTGTGGCAGACCGGCAGAGCGACGATCTTGTGGCCGGAGCCGTCGGGCGCGTGAACTAGGCCGAAAAAGTTGGTGAACTCGTCAGGGGCATCGGCGGCGACATCCTGGTACGCCGCAAACACCGGCAGCGTTTCGGAGAGCGGGTAGGCGACGATCCCGCCGAAGATTGTGTCGATCGGATGAGCATCGAACTCGAGCGACGCGGCGATTCCGAAATTGCCGCCCCCGCCGCGGAGACCCCAAAACAGCTCAGGGTCAGTATCCGCGTTGACCTGCAGCACGTCGCCGTCGGCGGTGACGAGCTCGACCGAGGTGAGGTTGTCGACGGCCATACCGAACTGGCCCATGAGCCACCCGATCCCGCCGCCGAGCGTCAGTCCCGCGACTCCGGTCGTCGAGACCACACCACCGGTCGTCGCCAGGCCGTGCTGGTGGGTCGCGCGGTTGTAGTCGTTCCACGTTGCGCCGCCTTGGACGCGGGCCCGCCGCCTAGTTGGGTCAACATAACTGCCGCGCATGTTCGCCAGATCGACCATCATGCCGCCGTCGGTGACGGCCTTTCCGGCGACGCCGTGCCCTCCCCCTCGAGTCGAGATCTCGAGTCCCTCAGTTCGGCCAAAGCGCACCGCATCGGCGATATCGGCGGTATTGATACACCGGGCGATGAGCGCTGGACGCTTGTCGATGAGGCCGTTGTGGACAGCCCGCATCTCGTCGTAGCCGACATCATCTGGCCCGACGACCTCCCCGGAAAACTGCTGACGAAGCCCGTCCACCGAGTCGCGCGACAGCGTGGAAGTCATTGGTTCCCTCCTCGTCCGAGCACCAGATCCCTCCGGCGGCCTTGCTCGACCATGCTTCCAGGGTGGTGTGCTGAGGGGAAGAGCCCAGGAGGCTGAGTGGTTCATTGCTGGACTGCGGAGCCAGGACGGCGGTCCGCGCGTAGATTTCGATCATGAAGGCTGTCGTACTCACCCGAACCGGCGGGCCGGAGATGTTCGAGGTCCTCGACCGACCGGACCCCACGCCCGGAGCTGGTGAGGTTCGGATCGCGGTACGCGCCGCGGGCC
>DATLPF010000033.1:0-31752 GCA_035535875.1 Propionibacteriaceae bacterium | reverse complement strand
GAAGATCACGCTGTCGTTGCGGTATTGATAGGTCACTGGCAAGATCTGCGGACCGTCGCCGGCCATGAAACCGATCCGGCCGGCAGCGTGCTGCGCCAAGAGTTGCTTGCACTCGGCCTCTGACAGCTCAACGAAATTGCCGGTGGAAGGTTTCTCGTCTTGTGGTGAGGTCATGGCCTGACTCCGTTCATTGCATCGGGGGCGGTGAAGATGGCTGCGTGGTCGCCGGCCTTCCCCGCCCCGCCGTTCAGGGTCGCGCGCCGCGTTGGTCGCACAAAGGGTCTAAAGTCCTGCAGAGTCCGGAAAGTGGCCAAAATCCTTCCGGCGTTCGGCCCTGGGAGATTTCGACTTTACGCCGGAGTATGAAAACGATGTTTGAGAGGGTGAGCGCCGACGATCTGATGTCGCTCGCCTCAAGGCGGCACCCGCCACCTCTGCAGGTCGGCGCCGTGCTGATCTTGGATGTACGCGGCGGGCTGGACCTCGGCTCTTTGCGAACGGTTCTGCAGCAGCGGGTCGCGGCGGTCCCGCGTCTGCGACAACGGTTGGAGAAGGTCCCGCTCGGCTGCGGACGGCCGGTCTGGGTCGATGACCCTGGCTTCAACATTGACGATCACCTGAGGGTGTCCAAACAACGGTCAGAGATCGACGATGCCGGCGTGCTGGATATTGCCGCCGACCTGGTCACCAAGCCGCTGCCCGAGGACCGGCCTTTGTGGGCCGCCGTTCTTGTTCCTGCCCTGACTGGCGGGCGCGCGGCCGTTGTCCTCGTCATGCACCACGTCGTGGGAGACGGGTTGGCAGGATTGGCCGTTCTCGGCGGGCTCCTCGACGGCTCATCAACGCCTCCGCGGGCAGCCGATCCACAACCGCGCCCCAGCCGAGCCGCGCTGGCAAAGGATGCCTGGCGAGGCCGCATTCGCTCACTGCGGCGGCTGCCGACAGCGCTTGGCCGGCTCTCTGCCGCGTTCGGCGAACTTGGCCCGTCGCTGTCTCGGCGCGCCCAGCTGTGCTCCCTGAACAAGCCCACCGGACCGCACCGGCGGCTGCGTACGATCGTTGCCGACCTGCACCAAGTTCACGCGCTCGCCCACAGCCACGGCGCCACCGTAAATGATCTTGTCCTGACAGCCGTGACCGGTGCGCTCCACCAGCTGTTGGCCGAGCGCGGCGAAGAGCTGGACACCCTCGTGGTCTCGGTACCGTTCGCCGCACGGGCGCGTACGGAACCCGACCAACTCGGAAACCGTAGTGGTGTGATCCCGGTGAGTTTGCCAGTCACCGGGGCCTTCTCCGAACGCCTGGCCGCGGTATCAGGGATCATGCGGGCTGCGAAGCAGCATGAGCGGGGAGCTTCAACGGCGGTCCTCAGCCCGGTGTTTCGGCTCCTTGCGCGGTTTGGCCTGTACCAATACTTCATCGACCATCAGTCGTTCGTGCACACCTTTGTCAGCGACCTCCGCGGCCCGAACGCACCGCTCAGCCTCCTGGGTTGCCGGGTGCTCGACGTCGTGCCGCTGAGCGTGGCGACGGGCAATGTCACTGTCTCCTTCACCGCCCTGTCCTACGACAATCGCTTGATGATCACCGTGACCTCCGATCCGGAAACCTGTCCGGATGTCGAGCGACTCTGCAGTCCCCTAGAGTCCCAGCTCACCGGAATGCTGATGTGTTGAGTCGCCCGTCTTGGGTATCTGTCTTGGGTATCGAACATGTCGCGTCATGGTGGATAGATGGGCGAGAAAGGCTCGCACAGGAAAGGAGATCCGATGACTACGCAGCCTCAGGCCGGCGACATGCGGCCTCAAGCCAGCGACACGCAGCCTCAGCCCTCGTACGACATGCAGTCTCAGGCTGGCGACACGCAGCCTCAAGCTGGCGAATCGAAGGAGAGCAAGGGCCAGGGCACGATGACCCGCTGGCCGCGAGATCTCACGGACCTGTGGGGTGGCTGGCAGCCTTTCGGGGCTATGAACTGGCCGTTCCGAGACATCAAGGTCGAAGAATTCATCGATGGCGAGCAGCTGGTGGTCAAGGCTGAGATACCTGGGGTCGATCCCGACCGTGACATCGATGTGTCGATCGACAATGGCGTTCTCACGATCGCGGCGGAGCGTCGGGAAAGCAGCCGCGAGAAGCTCGACAAGGGCTTTCACAGTGAGTTCCGCTACGGCAGTTTCGTCCGTCAGGTGAGGCTTCCGGCAGGCACGTCTCCTGAGGTGGTCTCCGCGACCTATAAGGACGGTGTTCTAGAGATCCGGATGCCCAAGCCCTCGGCGGAGGCAGTATCGCGCCGTATCCAGATTCAACGCGGCTGAGGGGCCAGCGCTAGGAGGACTTTGGTCCCGCCTCAGGAGTCTCCTTCGGCCCGTGCGTCGGGCCGGGGGAACCGAGACAGTTAGATCATCCATTGGGAAGGTTGATCATGACTATTGATAACGCGGGATGGTCACTGCTCGACCGTGGTGGACACCTTGAAACCCTGGACCGCGAGGAGTGCCGCCGCCTTCTCGGTTCGACCAATGTCGGCCGACTCGGGTACTGCACTGACCTCGGCCCTCGCATCGTGCCGATGAACTACACATTGGTCGGCGAAGCCTTGATCTTCCGTACGGGCATCGACAGCGAGGCATCCCACCAGCTGTTCGATCATCCGATCGCATTCGAGGTTGACCAGGTCGACGAATTCCTTCAGACGGGATGGAGCGTTCTGGTCGTGGGAAATGCCCAGCCTCTCGACGAAGAATCATTGCTGCTCCTCGACGTCGGGCAGTCGCCACAGCCTTGGCCGGAGGGCAGACGAGCGCTGGTCGTGCAACTGCCGCTGACGAAGATGACCGGCCGCCGGGTCCACCCGTCCTAGAGATTTAGGGAGGAGCGCAGCTCAATGATCAGCCCATCCACAGCCGGAAGACGCGACTCCGATGACAGGTCGGAGCGCCACTTCGAAGCGATCGCCCGGGACCAATGCCTCGATCTCGTCGAGTCCAATCATCTGGGACGCGTGGCGTGGCAGGCCGCCGACCTGCTGCAGATCTTGCCGGTCACGTACGCCATGCACCAGGGCTCCGTCTACTTCCGCACCACCCCCGACGGGCTCCTCTCGGAGCTGGCTCAGCCGACGAGGGTTGCGCTTGAAGTGGACGAGCTCGACCAGCAAACACGAAGCGGCTGGAGCATCGTTTTGCATGGACGCACCAGCGCCGTGAGCGAGCCCGACGCCTTGGCCGATCTGTGGGCTGCGGACTCTTTGGTCCCATGGGCGGGGGGTAATCGAACCCTGTTCATCTGCATCCGGCCTGACCGCGTCTCCGGCCGGGTCGTACGCCGGCCCACGTGACAGTCGAGAACGCCGTGCGGCGCTCCAGCTGCCTCGCGACAGATAGTCCGCTCGACGTAGCCTGTCTTGCGAGATGGCGGCTAAGGACGGCGACGGCGACCCGGGACCTGAGCACTCGATGGATCCCGACGGAGATCCACGGCTGTCCGTTGAGCTGCTGATGGGTGAACTCGGGCTGTCAATCGAGCAGCTGACGCGCCACCTCGTCGACCAAGCGTCGGTGGTCATGAATGCTCAGGAGCGGCTGCGGCGCCTTTTGAATGCCAATCGCTCAATCGTCCAAGAGCTGTCGTTGCCAGCGGTGTTGCACCGCATTGTCGACACGGCGCGAGACGTCGCCAGCGCCCGATACGCGGCACTGGGAGTCATCGGCGCCGATGGCTTGCTCGAGCAGTTCGTGCATGTGGGACTGGACGACGATGCGGTCCAGGCAATCGGCGAGCTCCCGAAGGGACGCGGCGTACTGGGTGCACTCATCGAAGATCCCAACCCCATTCGGCTGACCCGAATCACCGACGACGCGCGGTCGTCGGGCTTCCCGGACGGCCATCCACCGATGACGACCTTTCTCGGCGTTCCCATCCGCAGCCGAGATGCCGTGTTTGGGAACCTTTATCTGACCGACCGCATAGATGGTGGCCCTTTCACCGCTGAGGACGAGGAGCTTGTCTTGGCCCTGGCCGCGACAGCCGGGGTTGCGATCGAGAATGCACGACTCTACGAGGAGTCCCGTCGACGACAGGAGTGGCTGAGGGCCTCAGGCGAGATCAGCCGCCAACTGCTCGACCCCGAAGCCGACTACTCCGAAACCCTTCACCGCATCGCCACGAGTGTGAAGCGCCTGGCCTCAGCCGATGTGGTCACCTTGCTGAGACCGACCAACGATGACCCCCGCCAGTTAGAGGTAGTAGTGGCCACCGGTGCGGCCGAACGCGAGCTCGTCGGACTTCGCTACCCGAAGGTCGGCAGCATCGCGTGGCAGGCCATGCAGCAGGGTCATGGCGTTCGAGTGGAAGCCGTGGATCAGCAGCCGGAGATTTATCTGCACCTGCGTCCATACGTCCCGGTGAGTCAGGCGATGGCTCTTCCGCTCAGGGGCGAAACCGGTCCGCGTGGTGCGATCGTGGCGGGCCGGATCATCCCGCACGCGCCCTTCACCGACGCGGACCTCGACATGGCGGAGGCCTTCGCCGGTCAGGCTGCCATCGCCCTGGAGCTCAGCGATGCTCGAGCCGACCAGCAGCGGCTCGGTGTCCTGGAGGATCGGGACCGTATTGCGCGGGACCTGCACGACCACGTGATTCAGCGGCTGTTCGCCGCTGGTCTCAGCTTGCAAAGTATTGCCGCGACCGTGGACGACGAGGCCGTTGATCAGCGCCTCACGCGCACCGTTGACGAGCTCGACGACACCATTCGGCAGATCCGCACCACGATCTTCGCGCTCCAGGAACAATCGTCACGATCGCTCCGCGGCACCGCCCTAGCGGTTGTCGATCAACTCGCTCCGCTGCTGCCAGTCTGCCCAGACGTACAGCTCGTCGGACCGCTCGACACGATCGCGGACGAGGCGATCATCGCCGATGTCGAGGCCGTGCTGCGGGAATCATTGACCAACGTTGCGAAGCATGCTCAGGCCGCGCAGATCCGGGTCTACGTCCAAGCCGATAGCCAGCGACTCGCCCTTACCGTCATCGACAATGGGATAGGTCTTGGTCCAAGCACCCGACGCAGCGGCTTGGCCAATCTGAACCGACGGGCTGAGCGGCATGGCGGCTATCTCGATGTCGGCAACTCACCAGAAGGGGGCCTCCGGCTGCAATGGTCGATCCCGCTACACCTGTAACCAGCGACAGGCCCATCCGCGTCTTCATCCTTGATGATCATGAATTGGTTCGGCGCGGGCTGACCGACCTCCTCACGGCGACCGATGATCTGATCATCGTTGGTGAGGCCGCGACCGCCGCTGATGCTTTGCATCGCATCCCGGCCGCCGCGCCGGATGTCGCCCTGCTGGACGCGAGATTGCCGGACGGCAGCGGCATCGACGTTTGCCGGGAGATCCGCTCCTCCCACGAGCATGTCCGGTGCTTGATACTCACTTCCTACGACGACGATGAGGCGCTGTTCGCCGCGGTGATGGCGGGGGCGTCGGGATATCTGCTCAAGCAGATCGGGGGCAACAGTCTGGTCGAGGGCATCCGGCAGGTCGCGGCAGGGCGGTCGCTGCTCGACCCGGCAATGACCGAGAAGTTGCTCGACCGGCTCCGGAATCCCGTGGTGGCTGACCCGCTGGCCGACAGCCTGACCGCGCGGGAGCGTGACATCCTCGATCTCATCGCTGACGGGTGCACGAACCGGCAAATCGGTGAACGGCTGTTCCTGGCAGAGAAGACTGTCAAGAACTACGTATCGGGCCTGCTCACCAAGTTGGGCATGCAACGGCGGACACAGGCGGCAGTCTACGGAGCAACCTTGCGCCGGCAGGCGGGCAGGACACCACCGCGCCGCACCTGAGAGTCGCTTGCGGCTCGAGCAGGGGACGACCGGCGGCACATACCCACACCTCGATCGAAATCTTCTATCGCCGCCGTAAGAAGCCCGCCAGATTCGATAGCAACAAGGCCAACGCCGCCAGGACGAGTGCGCTGGCAATGGCGATTCTGATATTGGTCACCGCGAGGTAGACGCCGGTGAGTATCAGAACGATCACCACGACTGCGGCCAGGAACGGCAGCAGCCGGCCGCGGATCAAAGCCTCGATGCCCGCAACGACGACAACGATCCCGACAACTCCGGTTACCCCCAATGAGGTGCCGTACATGATGAGTGTGGCGACCGCCAGCAGCAGCACGGACACCGAAATGGCGGCCCAGAGACGCAATGGCCAGCGTGTTGGGCGTAGCACGTCTTGGTCAGGTAGCGCGCGATGCCGCAGATGGGCATGGACAGGTTCTGGCGGCATGGGCGTCACCAGAGCCTTTGACACTGCTAGCTGCTCGGCCGACAGTCTCGCGATCTCGTCCCGGGTGGCGGCGACCGCTGTCTGCGCAGCGACGTAGCTTGCTGCGGATGGAGCTCCCTCAGCGGCCAGCGCGCGTATTCCTTCATGCAGTGACCGCAACCGGTCAATCTCGTCAGCCAGCCGTACCTGCGCAGCGCCCAGCTCGAGTTCGACGCCGTCCGCGCGGCGTTGCAGCGCGGTCACTTCATCGGCTCGAGTCGGCGGGACCTTGTCAAGGCCGGCCCAGGCCACTGGCCGATCCCATGACAGCCGGGTGGACCCGTCGCGTTCGTAGCGCGGCCCGGCCGGGGCCCGTTCACCACCGAATGGGTCGCGGGTGTCGTATCCCCACAGGCCCCGGTAGTCCCGCACCCAGGCGGTCTCGTCGTCGATCGGGACAGCCGTCCAGGTGCGCTTTGTGCCCGGTCCGACAGACGGGCCGTCTCCACGCCGGTAGTCGATGAAGGGGAGACCAATCCCCGGCCGCTCCCGGGTTGTCCTCGTTGAGGGCGTGATCATACGCGTGAAGCGGCGCCACCGCTGCGTCAACTTCTCAACCGCCGGGGGAGACACCGAAACGATGTAGTCCCCGGCCAGATAGGCGCCGCTGTGCGAGCCAGCTCCTGCGTGAACGACCGGGTGGGTTCCCTCGACGAGTTGCAGGTCAGGGTCGTCGACGCGCCTGCGCAGGTCATCTCCCACCTCGTCGTGAGCGGAGAAGGCCACCCAGGCCAGCTCCGGGTCGCGGCCATCGTCGGGCTCGGTCAGGAAGAGGGTGATCTGCTCCCAGTCGGCCTCATGATCGTTAACTCCACTGAACGTCGACCGCCAGTCATTCATCGCGTAGAAGAACCAGTACTGCAGGACCCGATATCCAGCGTCGCGAACAGCACGCACGTAGTAGGTAGGTGCCAGATTTCCCGCCTCCTGGTAGCGCACCTGGGCCGCCGCTGCGAAGCCGCCGGGAACTTTGCCTCGCACGATCAAGGAGAAACGCATGATCGAATCGACGAGGCGACCGAACAGGCCGACCATTGCGAAAGGGCTTCCACCCTGGAACCGTGGGCGATCTGGGCGACGCCGCCAGTGGCGGTACGCCCGCCGACTCAAGGGTTTGTCGACGAAGTGGAGCTCCAGATCTGTGCCGCCGCCGTGGCCGGCGTAGCTGACCAAGGTGGACAGGTTGATCTTGGTAGCTGGTGCAACCAGCTCGGGCGCCTTTAGCCCCGGTACGCGGCGGAACAAAGCGGCCGCCTCAACGTAACGTTCCACCGGCATGGAAAGGAACAACTCACCTTCGGTGTAGCGCAGCACTGGCTCGAATCGTCTGGCCAGCGTGAGTACCTCAGATACAGGGGATTGCGTTAATGAGCCGACGGATTCCATGACCTCATTCTGGAGCGCGGAGACTGTACGCGTGGCCCGCGTAATTGTGGTACCGGGACTGGCCGTGCACGCGTATGCCGAGCTGCCCGTGCGGCACCTGCGTGACAACGGGTATGACGCCAGACTTCTGTCACCGCCGGCGTGGCGCGGTATGGAACATGATCTTGAGCGTTACGGCCGCAACCTGGCGGCGGATATTGATCGCGATGGCGTTCCGGTGAACGTGCTGATCGGTCTGTCGGCTGGCACTCAGGCGGCAGCCGTTGCAGCGTCTTTGACGGACCTGGTTGAACGCGTCGTGCTAGTCAGCCCGACCATCGATCCGGCATACCGTTCCATGATCAAGCAGTTGATGGTGTTTGTCAGGGGCGATCCGCACGACAAGGCCGCCTTCTTCAGCCAGCTGCCGGACTGGTCCCGAGCCGGCATCCCGCGGATCTCTCGCGGGTTTGCCTCGGCCATCGCGTTGCACCTCGAAGACATCCTGCCCAAGGTGCAGGCCGCGGTGACGATCATCCACACCGAGCACGATCCACTCACCACGCACGCGTACGCCTCCTCACTGGCCGAGATCAACGGCGCCAGGCTGGTACTGATGCCAGGGGTGAGCCATTCCTGGCCCAAGGCGGACTCGGCCAGATTCTTGCGGTTTATTGATCAGTTGCTGAGCTGAGCGCCGGGCGCGAGCTGCAGCGAGCGGGCGAGCGTCGGGTAGGGAGGGCGACGGATGCTGTCTGGACGACTAAGCGAGCACGACCCCTGGGAACAAGCGAGCCCGCGCATCGGGTCGTCGTGCGAGCGCGGGAGGAAGACAGCATCTGTGGAGCCCGACCGGGCGCGAGCCGCAGACAATCTGCGAGGCTGGCGGCGTGAGCGATCTGGATCCCAAACAGGTGGTCGCGTCCTTCGATTCCGCAAGTGTGCTGCACGCGGCCACAGTTGCCGCCCTCAATGGCCAGCCCTTCCCGCACCTCGGTAGCTCAGCCGCGGCCGGACTTGCCGTACGCGCCGCTGGCCGTCTGCCGTGGTCGGTGCTGCGCGGCATCTATACCCGGATCGGCGCCGCGGAAGGCATCGATCCTGGGCGGCTGGGCGATGTGGACTTGGCCGCGGTTGCGGGTTCGTTCGCTGATCGCTACCGGAAGCGGCGCTACCCGGCGGTCTTGCTCGGGTCCAGCAACGGTGCCCTGACTCACCTTGCGGCGGCGATGCAGGTGCCCTGGCTGCCTGACACCGTGCTGGTGCCGGTCGCGCACGTCGGCGACACCGACCGCCCGGATCAGGCGATGGACTTCGGTCGTTCGGTAGCGCCAGCGTTGCTGGAGCGCAATCCCGACATCGTGCTGCACCATATGCATGATCAATTGCAAGACGTCTTGATGGCTGAGCGGATGAGCTACTTCCGTGTCAAATGGCGCCGGCTGCCCGAGGCGTACGCACACTTCGTCGACAACCATTTGGCTCCTGACGGGACCGTGGTAGTGGTTCACGATCGCTCCGCTTGGCCGGTTACCCGGGTCGGCCCGCGACACATCTTCCAGGCCGGCGGCCGTGGCGGCACGCCTCCTGACGGGTACCTTGCGCGACCGCACACGCCGGCGCCTGACGATGAGGCGGCCGAATCCGAGTGGGGACTCGACCCGGATTTCCGCGATGACGTGCAGGCCTGGTGCGCCCAGCGGGGACATCGCTACACCGAGATCGGCTACGACGGCCCGCAGGCGCCCGCCGGCGCGGCGGCGACGTTAATGCGCGACTGGTATCGCGCTCGCGGCGAGCCAGCAAATCGCCTCGTCGTACCGTGCTTCATTCTGGGCGACCCGTGGCAGACGCTTTGTGCCGCCGCGGTGCCGTTCTGGATCCACTTCGCCGTACAGCCGGCATTGCAGGCGCTTGAGGAGTATCTGGACAAGGCGGAGCCCTATCGGGACGTGAACGTGTTCTTGTTCGAGCACGGCACAGAGTCGCCTGGGATTGCTACGCCGGAGGAATTTGGCGCGGTGGTCCGTCGACATGGTGCCGCGGTGCACTTCGATGGGCTCGATCTTCAACGCTTCCCCCATGACATCGGCACTCTCGGCCGCTACGGCCAGGTATTTGATCAACTGCCCCGGGCCCGGCATCCATGGAGCCCGCTGCCTGTTGAAGATGCGCTACGCGGGCTCGCAGCCGCAGGCCTCTCGGTAAAGATTCCAGGCTGATCACGACATCTGGAGACTTTTGCCGCGTAGTCGCGGCACAATCCGCCCCGCTGCACTTTGGTCGATGTCCACAGACTTCGTCATGGCGCCTGATAGTCCACAGATTCTGAGCGAGCCGAACGATCTGGAGGTCATCTGAACAGGCTCAGGACGTGCATCGACGACATGACGTATCCGACCGCCTGCTCCAGCTGGCAGCGATGCAGGCGCATGTGGTGACGCGCGATCAGGCTCTCGGCCACGGGCTAAGCCGCCACAGCATCTGCCGTCTAGTGGAGTCCGGAGCATGGCGCCGACTCGCGCGAGGAGTGTTCTTGACGGTTCCACTGGAGCCATCGTGGGACTCGCTGGCCTGGGCCGGCGTCCTGCTCGGTGGTCAATTCGCGCGGCTCGGTCCGGAGTCGTCGGGTTTCTTGCACCAACTGCTTCCCGAGGCGCCGGACCCGCTCGACGTGTTAGTACCTCGGGAACGGCGCGTCGAGGTTGACGGTCCATGGCGCTTCATCCGTGAGACGCCGGGAGTACGCCTGACGCGCGCGGTGAAGGATCCTCCGCGGCTGACGGTCGAGAGCGCCGTGCTCGACTTGGCCGATACTCGCGACGCCGGCGAGGTGGTGGAGTTGATCACAACTGCGGTACAGCGACGACTGACGACGGTCAGGAGGCTTCGCCGAGAGCTTGACGAGCGGGCGCGGCACCGGCATCGCGCGTTACTACGCGACCTGCTCTCCGACGTTGACGTTGGAGCCGAATCGCCAATCGAGCTGCGGTATCTGCGCGACGTCGAGCGTCCGCACGGCCTGCCAAGGGGCGACCGACAGCAGTCGAGGTCAGGTCTTCCCTACCAGACCGATGTCGACTATGAGGAGTTCAGAGTGATCGTGGAGCTCGATGGCCGTGCCGCTCATGATGGTATTGGTCGGTTCCGGGACATGGATCGGGACAACCGTCACGCATTAGTGGACGCACTCACGCTTCGGTACGGGTCATATGACCTCGCCGCTCGGCCCTGCGGCGTGGCATTCCAGGTCTACTGCGCATTGGCAGCACGCGGATACCTCGAAGCGTTCCTCCGTTGCCGGCGCTGTAGCGCTGCCTCGGAGGGTGACCTGCACCTCGCCTGACCACAACGAACAACGGGGCGGATTGTGCCGCGACTATGCGGCACAATCCGCCCCGTTGTCAGAAGGGTGGGCGGTCTCAGTCCTCCCAAGGAGGCGTGCGATCCATCTTGCGGTAGTACTTCGCAAGGTGGCTCTTCACTCGATCCACATCCGAATCCGGAATGTCGACGCCGCCGCGAGCACCCTGGAGAACCCCGCCGGCCGCCATGATCGCGCGCGGCACGGCCACGAGTTTGCCGTTGACGAGATCGCAGATCAGCAGCTTGTACGCGGTGAAGTTGTCCTTGTTGTCCGCGTCGTACCAGACGTATGCGTCGCGGTACTTCTGGTTCGGCTCATCTTCAGCGCCGGCCCACTTGCGTACGCGTTTGTCGGCCGCGTCGCCGTCCCACTCACGGTCGGCATCGGCCAGACCGAAGTCCTGGAAGCTGGTGACGGCCATCGAGAGATCCTTTCCTGATACGTTCCTACTGCCTCGCTAGGCGCTTAGCCAGTAACTTCTTCCCTTCCTCGGCACCCTTACGGCTCTCGTGTTGCGCTCGGCGAAAGAAGTCAGCGAGTTCATCATCGCCGGCAAGGGCCGCGTCCTCGATGTAGGTCTCCAGGCGCAACACATTGCTCAGGCAGGCTTCGGTGAACCAAATGATGTCGTAGTCCTTGTCCTTCGTCCCGGTGACGTTGCCAAACTCCGGGTTGCTGGTCATCGCTCTCCTTCATTCTGTCGCGGCGCTTTCAAGGGTCTAGCTGCACCTACCCCGAGATTGGCACCCAAAACGATCAAACAGATGTGCGTCGGCGACCTATTCGTCGCCTAGTACGTCCGCGGCGATCCTTTGGACGCGGTCAGGATCGGCGATCGCGTCGATCTCGATGATCTTGTCGTCGGCGACGGTGAAACCCATGACGGCAAAGGGCCGTCCGCGTACGGTGATCACCACTCCGGCTGCTCCGTTCACCGAGGCCGGGTGCAGCTCGGCGCCCGGGACCGCGCCCAGAAGTGCCTGACTGGCGACGGCCGCCGCGCCGTGAGTGATCTTGGTGGCGGCGGGCCGCCTGGTGCCGAAGTCTGAGCGCAGTACCACGTTGGGATCGAGCAGTGCGACAAGGCCGTCGAAATCGCCGCCACGTGCCGCTCGGAAGAAGGCGTTCACCACTTGCCGTTGCCGAGCAAGATCAGGATCGGGAGCCGGTATGTCGGCACTTTTGACACGGCGCCGTGCCCTGCTGGCCAGCTGTCGTGCCGCCTGGGGAGATCGACCGACCATCGGAGCGATTTCCTCGAAGGGGAGCTGGAACATGTCGTGGAGCACGAAAGCGAGCCGCTCTGCCGGTGAGAGGGTATCGAGCACGACGAGGAGGGCGAGGCTGACAGAGTCGGCCAGTAACGCTTCCTCCTCAGGTTGCGACGCTCCCTCGGGACTGATCAGGGGATCGGGGATGTGGCCGTCGAGAGACTCCTCGCGTCGAGTGGTGCGTGCCCGCAACATGTTCAGACAGATGCGGGCAAGGATCGTGGTCAGCCAACCGCCGAGGTTTTCGACCTGGCTCGCGTCTGCCCGGGTGACGCGGAGCCAGGTGTCCTGGACGGCGTCATCAGCATCGGTCAATGAGCCGAGCATCCGGTAGGCCACCGCTCGCAAGTGGGGCCGGTACTCCTCGAAGCGGTCTGCCAGCCATTCGTTTTCGTCCATCCGTCACATCGTCTCGTTGCTCCGTGTCATAGAAGGTGACCCCCCAAACACCACCAATGTGACAAGGAGACAACCGCGATGAAAGTTCTGGTCACCGGCGGCACCGGCACGTTAGGGCGGCTGGTCGTCCCGAGGCTGCAAGCTGCCGGGTTCGACGTCCGCGTGCTCAGTCGGCACAGCCACGAGAGCGCCGATGGTATCGAGTTCATGACTGGTGACCTGGCCACAGGCCAGGGGATTGAAGCGGCTGTGGCGGGAACCGGGATCATCCTGCATCTCGCGGGCCGTAAGAAGGGCAACGAGGACGAGACGCGGCGCCTGGTTCAGGCCGCCTCCCAGGCCGGGACGCGGCATCTGGTCTACATCTCGGTCGTCGGGGCCGACAAGATTCCGATCATCAGCGGCATCGATCGTGCGATGTTCGGCTACTTCGGTTCCAAGCTTGCGGCTGAGCAGGTCGTGGCCAAGTCGGGCTTGCCCTGGACGACGCTGCGCGCCACCCAGTTCCATGAGTCGATGGTGAAGCTCGTGCAGCAGATGGCCAAGTTGCCGGTGATACCAGTCCCGGCTGGGTGGAGGTTCCAGCCGATCGACGCTGGAGAAGTGGCAGACCGCCTTGTCGAGCTTGCACTGGGTACGCCCTCCGGGCTGGTGCCCGACATGGCCGGGCAGCGTGTGTACGAGATGGCTGAGCTGGTCCGCTCCTACCTCCACGCAAGCGGCAAACACCGGTTGATCTTGCCTGTCTGGCTCCCCGGCAATGCCAACCGCGTCTTCCAAGCTGGCGCCAACCTCGCCCCGGACCGGGCCGTTGGTCGGCATGCGTGGGAGGACGTCGTGGCCGGGCGGGTGAGCTCGCCAACGAGAGTGCATTGACTGCATGATCAGCTAGACGCTGCCTCAACTGCCGCGAGCCACGTCTCACGGAACGCGGTACCGTCCACGCCAAGAACTACCCATGTCGAGCGGCCTTCGGGATGGAGTTGGAAGGACAGCACTTCCTGCTTCCTCACGGGTTGGAGTTGCATCTCTTCAACCGTTGCCCCCGGCCAGCCGAGTGCCACGGCGCAAGCTACGGGGTCGTACTGAAAGTTCAGCAGGTCGTCCGGCAACCCGGAGTATTCGCGGCCTAGCTTCTCCATCTGATTCGTCTGTCCGTGCGCCTCGCCCTGCCGAGCGAGCAGCTGTCCAAGCGGTCCAGCAGCCTGCAGGCGGGGCACGTCGGCACGGCGAAGGTGCGCGTTCATTGTCGCGGGGAGCGTAACCAGTGTCAGCCGAGCAGTTGCCGCAACCACCTCAGCGGCTCGGGTGTCCCATTGCACGTTGAAGTCCATGTCCGGCCCCCATTCCGGGAGGCCTGGTGCGGGCGGCTGCACCCAGCCACCCATGACGACAACCGGCTGCCGGGCCAGGCTGCCCGCGCGGGCGATCTCGAGCAGGGCCAGGTTGGTGTACGGACCGATTGCGACGAGCATCGCCCCGGCGTCAAGGCTGCTGCTGAGCAGATCCAGTGCAGCACCTGGTGGCGACGGCCGAGGAGTAATGCTTACGGGCCAATGCCGCTCATCTTCGACGGGATCCGCCCGCCTGAGCGTCGTTGACGAAATTTCCGCGCCGGCAGCCAGAGGGATGTCGACGCGACCAGCGAGGCGCAACAGATGCGCCACGTACGCCGCCCGACGGCCTCCCGGATCGGCCACGGTGGTGATGCCTGTGATTTCGACATCGGGCCAGCCGAGCAACATAGCCAACGCGCACGCGTCGTCGGTGTCGCCGCCCAAGTCCGTGTCGAGGTGAATACGCACCCCGCCAGGGTGCCCGAGGCGCATCAGTGGTAGTCGCCGTTACGCTGCTGCGGTGAGGCCGCCGGGAGCGAACGGAAAACCGTTCATCTACTCGGCTCCCGTCGTCGAGAACCGCGCGGTCCGAATCGTGTTCGGGCCGGGAACCCTTGCACAAGTCGCCTCCGAGGCTCGTACGCTCGGCACTCGGATCATGATCATCTCCGGTCGCCATGAAGCTGATGCCGCAGCGGCGGTGAGCGCTCAGCTCGGTGATGATCTTGTCTGGCGGATCGCAGAGGTGGTGCAGCATGTCCCGGTCGAGGTTGCCGCGCGGGCCGTCGAAGCGGCGCAGGAGGCAAGGGCCGGCGTACTCGTCTCGATCGGCGGCGGTTCGGCAACCGGACTCGCGAAGGCGGTCGCTCGGGATACCGGACTGCCGATCCTTGCCGTGCCCACCACGTACGCCGGCAGCGAGATGACCCCGATCTGGGGGCAATCTGATCAAGGTAAGAAGACGACCGGTCGCGATCCGCAAGTGCTACCGCGCATCGTCGTCTACGACCCGGTCCTCACGATCTCAATGCCGCCTCAACTCACAGCCGCTAGCGGCATGAATGCTTTGGCGCATGCGGTGGAATCGCTTTACGCGCCCGACAGCACCCAGCAGTCGTCAGAGGTCGCCGAGGAAGCCATCCACGCGTTGGCGGACGGGCTGCCTCGTGCGGTCAGTCAGCCGGACGACCTGAAGGCTAGGACTGAGACGCTGCGAGGCGCCTGGCTCGCCGGTTGGGCTCTCGGCAGCACCACAATGGGTCTGCACCACAAGCTCGCCCATGTGCTTGGCGGCGCATATCAGTTGCCGCACGCCGGTGTCCACAGCGCCCTGCTGGCGCAGGTGGCCGCGTTCAACGCGCCTTCGGCACCGGGCCCGTTCAACCGAGCAGCTGCGGCCCTGGGCGTAGGCGGGCCCGACGCCGTCGGTCCCGCATTGTTCGAGCTCGCCACCCAGCTCAAGGCACCGACTTCCCTGGCCGATCTGGGCTTCGAACTCGGGGCCGTCAACGCGGTAGCAAAGACCGTCGCCGGAGCCCCGGTCTCCAACCCCCGAGCCTTCACCGAGGAAGATGTTCGTTACCTAGTGCAGCAGGCGTATCTGGGTAAGAGACCGCTGCCAGAGAGGAACTGATCATCATGACGCAGGTCAGCCCGCACGGGTTACACCACGTAACCGCGATAGCCACCGACCCGCAGGCCAACGTGGACTTCTACACCCGAGCTCTCGGGCTCCGCCTGGTCAAGCAAACGGTCAACTTCGACGCCCCGGACACCTATCACCTGTATTACGGAGATGAGAAGGGCAGCCCCTCGAGTTTGCTGACCTTCTTTCCCTGGCCGGGTGTTCCGCAGGGCCGCCAGGGTGCCGGGATGACGACGGCGACAGCGTTCAGCGTTCCGGGATCCTCGCTGGGCTGGTGGCATGAACGCTTCAAGGCGCTGGGCATTGACAGCGACGCCCCACGTACGCGCGATGAGGAAGAGGTCCTCACCTTCCGCGACCCCGATGGCATGGTGGTCGATCTGGTGGCCTCGGTTGGTGATCATCGATCCGGTTGGGACGGAGTCGCTGACATCCCTGCCGAGCATGCGGTCCGCGGCCTGCATGCGATCACTTTGTCGGAGCGACAACTTGATCCTTCGGCCACAATGTTGACTCAGCTGCTGGGCATGAGCCTGGCTGGCGAGGAGGGGGACCGATCCCGCTTTGGGATGGCCGGCGGCAGCTCGGGCACCTTGGTCGATGTCTTTGCCGGTGTTCGTGACCGAGGCTGGCAAGCCGGCGGCACGGTCCATCACGTCGCTTTCCGAGCGCCGGACTTGGCGACCCAGACGCTGTGGCAGCAGGAGCTCAGAGCGCACGGGGTGCAGGTGACCCAGATCATGGATCGGCAGTACTTCACGTCCATCTACTTCCGCGAGCCGGGCGGCGTGTTGTTCGAGATCGCGACCGACGTGCCAGGCTTCGCGGTCGATGAGCCGCTGCTCGAGCTCGGTCGCAGCCTCAAACTGCCGCCCTGGCTGGAACCCAACCGCGAACAAATCGCCGCCGCGCTGCCGCCGCTACAGCTCGACATGGACATCCCGTGAACGCCGAGACGCGTCTCGATCGGCCGCATGTCTTCCTGCCCGCCGACGATCCCGCGCCGGCCCGGACTGGGCCCACAGCGAGGATTGGACCGCCGCTGCTGCTGTTGCACGGCACCGGTGGCAACGAGTACGACCTGCTGCCGCTACGTGATCATCTTTCGCCTGGTGGAGCGGTGCTCTCGGTACGCGGGACGGTACTGGAGAACGGCATGCCGCGGTTCTTTCGTCGCGTCAGCGAGGGAGTCTTCGATGAGGACGACCTGCGGCGCCGGGCCGAGGAGCTCGCCGAGTTCGTTGTGACTGCCAGCGTGGAGTACGGGATCGAGGATCGGTCGCTGGTCGCCGTTGGATTCTCGAACGGGGCCAACATCGCCTCGGCACTGCTGCTGCAACGGCCGGGACTGCTGGCTGGCGCCGTGCTGCTGGCCGCCATGGTTCCGTACGCCGACCCCCCAGTTGTCGATCTGGGCGGAACCTTGGTGATCATCTCCAACGGTGATCGGGACCCGATGATCGCGGCAGGGGTGACGCAGCAGCTGGCCAGCCAGTTGCGGGAGCGAAGTGCTGAGGTGGTAGAACTGCCGCATCCGGGTGGTCATCAGATCTACCCTGCTGTCCTTCCGGAGATCCGCCGGATTGTCGCCGACGTGACGATGCCCACCACAAGGAGTGCTGAATGAAGCTGGCCCACATACCGCTGCGCGTCGCCACCGGGGCGTACATCTTGAACTCCGGCCTGTCCAAGCAGAATCTCGAGGGCGAAGCCGCCGACGGACTGCACGGCATGGCGTCCAACGCGATCCCGGCACTGAAGAAGATCCCGCCGGAGCAGTTCGGTCGCATCTTGTCTACTGGCGAGATCGCCCTCGGTGCGGCCTTGCTGATCCCGTTCGTGCCCTCGGCCCTAGTGGGCGCCGCGCTGGTGGGATTCTCTGCTGGGCTAGTTCAGCTGTACCTGAAGACGCCAGGCATGCGGCAGGAGGGAAGCATCAGACCCACGCAAGAGGGACTTGGGCTTGCGAAGGATGTGTGGCTGCTTGGCTCGGGAATGACCTTGGTTCTTGACGGCTGGCCCAAGCGGGCCCGCTTGCAGTCACCCGAGGAGTGAGCCCCCACCGCGACGCCTCGGCATAGGGCTCTAGCGGACCAACGCCGCCAGACTGCGACGCCCGTCGAGGCCGCGCAGCTGGAACTCGCCCCGGTCTGCGAACTCGAGCCCAGAGCCGGACAGCAGGTCGCGGATGGTCGTGGAGACGAGGACTTCGCCCGGCTGCGCCACACCGAGGATGCGTGCTGCGGCATGGACCGCGATCCCTCGCACCTCCTCGCCCTCGAGTTCGACCTCACCGGCGTGGACCCCCGCGCGAGCGGTGAGGCCATGGGCAGCAGCGGCGTCGATCATGGCTGCCGCCCCGCGTACCGCACGGGCCGGGCTGTCGAAGAGCACAAAGAAGCCGTCTCCGGTGGTCTTCGCCTCGCGTCCGCCGAAGCGCTCGATTTCGGCGCGTACCGCCTCGTTGTGGTCGGCCAGCAACAGTCGCCACTTGGCGTCGCCGAGTCGGTTCAGTATCTCGGTCGATCCGGACAGATCGGTGAAGACGAGAGTCGTGAAGATGCGGTCGGAGATTTCATTCGGCGGTCTCGCGAAGAGACGGCGACCAGCCCAGTCGACCGAGACCCAGGGCTCGTCTCCGATGACCCACGCGTCGTGACCGGGCGGGATCTCGAAGGCATCGCCGCCCCTGAGCTCGAGCGAGGCGCCGTCGGTCATCTCGATGTGCAGATGCCCAGAAACGACGTAGCCGAGGTGATGCACCTGGCAGCTCTCGGTGCCGACGATCGGCTTGACATGGTCGGACCAGCGCCAGCCTGGCTCGAATATGGCGCGTCCGACGGCCAACTCTCCCAGTTCAACCAGCTCGATGCGGGCCTTTTCGACGGTGCGGACTTCGTCGGGATTGTCGAAGCGCTTGCGGCGCAGCTGCATGGACCGATGGTACGGATCGGCGCGCACCGTGTGTTTTCCGGCCGCCTAGATTCCGAGGTCTCGGGCGGCCATTTCGACAGCGGTGTGCAGGGCCGTGGCTGGCCGACCAAGCAGTTTCTCAAGATCAGCGGTGTCGACGTAGAGCTCGCCTTCGGCGACGGCGCGGTCACCGTCGGCAAGTGACGCCGCTACGGCTTCCGGCAACCCGGCTCTGACGAGGAATTCCTGGTACTCCTGCACCGGCAGGTCAGAGTAGGAGACAGTTCGTCCGGTCGCCGCCGACACCACCTCGGCAAGCTGAGGCATCGTGAAGGCCGGCCCGCCGAGCTCATAGACCGCGCCGGCGTGGCCGTCCTCGGCGAGAACAGCCGTGGCCGCCTCGGCATAATCGGAGCGGGTCGCGCCACTGATCCGTCCGGCGTCGGCGGCGCTGACGATGCCTTGCTGCAGGTATGCGGGCAGCTGCGCGGTGTAGTTGTCGATGTACCAGCTGTTGCGCAGCAGGACATGCGGAACGCCGGAGTCCGCGAGGGCCGCCTCGGTGGCGCGGTGCTCCTGGCCGATGAGCAGTGTCGAGGTGGGGGCGTGGAGGATGCTGGTGTAGGCGATCAACTGCACGCCCACGGCCTTCGCGGCAGTGATGACGGCGGTGTGCTGTTTGATGCGCTGCCCTACCTCGGTGCCCGACACCAAGAGCAACCGGTCTGCGCCGGTGAAGGCTTGACGGAGGGACGCCTCGTCGGAGTAGTCAGCGCGGCGTACGGAAACCCCGCGGTCAGCGAGGTCGCTGATGTTCTCGATGCGACGGCCCGTGGCAATGATCTGATCGGCTGGCACGCCACGGAGCAGCAGCGCTTCCACGGTAAGACGTCCAAAGTGGCCGGTGGCACCGGTGACGGCAATGGGCATGCGCGGGCGTCAGCTCCGCTGATCGTCGAGGAATGCCAGGGTGGCCGCGGCGAAGAGCGGCGAATGGGCCATGTTGTAGTGGGTCAAGCCCGGCAAGATCGCGAGCGCGTGACCACCCTTCGGCCGTCCCTCGCCCATCCAGCCTCCGTCTCGGAGGCCGCCGTCAAGCAGCTTGAACATCTCGACGTAGTGGCTCGGTGGTGCCATGTCGGCGTCGGCTGCGACGATCATCGTTGGCACCTGGAGGCTGCGAACCTCCTCGGTGTAGTCGAAGTCCTGGGCCATCGACTCGCCGAGCTTGTCGAGAAGTCGAGGGAAGTCCTCGGGGCGCGGCGCAACCTGCTGGTAGAGCTTGTACATCGGCGTGTCCTTCATGAACTCGGCGGCGGCCGCGTTCACCTGGGCCTGCTGAGCGAGCATCTCCGCCGGTATCGCGTCGCGCCGGATATTCGCCGAGGTCATGACGAGCCGGCCGACCTTCTCCGGGTACTTCACCGCGGTGAAGAACGCCACCCCACCGCCAAGCGAGTAGCCGACAACGTCCGGCTTGTCCAGCCCGAGGTGGTCGATGAGCGCCGCGATGTCGTCCGCCATGAGTCGGATGTCGATCGGTCGATCAATGTCGGCCGTGCGGCCGTGTCCTTGTAGGTCGACGGCGATGACTTGGTGCTGCTCCGCGAGCGCGGGAAGAATCGGCCCGAACATCTCGCCCGATCCCAGCCCGCCGTGCAGCAAGATCAGTGGGCGCCCGGTCCCGAGAGTCTCGAAGTAGAGATTGATGCCGTTGACTTCGGCGTACTGGCCGGCACCCTTGATGTCGGTTGTCCAGTCGGTGCTCGTCATGGTGATCCTCCTGGGATGCTCAGTGTCGTGTGTTGCTGATCAGACTCCGCCATGCGCTCGGATTCATCGGTTGTGGTCGACGAATTCATCTGATATCTCGCACAGCGGTCTCTACTACTGCGAGATGGTAAAGGCTGGCCCCCTGAGCCTAGTGTCGTGTCTCCTAGGTCTCTTCACGTTTCGCGCCGCCCAGGCACGCACCTCGCGGCGTTCTCCTCGGTCGGCATACGACCCGGTATGCCTCCCTCGTCGGCCTTGCGAGTCGACGCCGCGCGTCGCCTTGCGACGACAGGCACGCACCTGAACGACGCCAAACGTAAAGGAACTTAGGAGACACGACACTAGGGCCTGGCCCGGCAGGTCAGCTGCCGCCGATGCCGAGTGCGCTGAGCAGCACCAGGATGACCGTGCTGACGGCGAAGATCCCGTGTAGCACTACCGGCGGTCGGGGGATGTGCTGCTCGGCAAGATCAACTCCGCCCGCATCGGACCGTACGGCCCCGGCGTTGGCGCCGCCTGTAGCGGCGGCCATGGCTGCGCGACCGTCCTTTGCCCACTGCGTGACCATGACGAGGCCGATGATGGCAACCAGGACCAGGTCGGCAAACGCGATCCAAGCCAGCACCGTGCTGTCTGTGACCAAGTAGATGATCCAGACGACCAGACCGGCGGCGGCCAGCCCGAAATGCGAAAACACCCGGACTCGTGGAAGGTGAGTTTCTGCTCCAGGCACGTGGCGCAGCCCGCCGCGGGTTGCCCAGCGAATCAGCATGAAGAATCCGAACCCGGCAGTGATGACCCAGGTGATCAGAGCGGCAATCGACATTGGGGTGCCTTCTTTCGGTGACGCTCACTTCTATCGGATACTGGACTCGACGTTAGACCTGGAATCGTCTATCGTCAAGACATCTGTCCGTTAGTGGGCTAGCACACCCTAGAGTGTCACACTGCTGAGCACCGTGGTGCTATTGATCTTGAGACGTCCCCCATCGTTGACCAGCCCGTACGCGGTCCGCTCGCGCACGACACGGCCGTCCTTGAAGTAGTAGGTGAGCGTTGCCTGCGCCGAATCTGGCGGCATGCCCTTCACATCAGCCAGAGAGATCCGGTCGACCGCATCCCAGAACCGCTGGTACGGCTGCCGCCCTCCGGCATGGTTGGTTTGATACGAGGCCGTCATCCGGGGCCAGGCTGCGTCGGTATTGCGCGGCATCAACGCGTAATAGCTGGTGATCGCGCGCCTAAGCTGCGCTGCCGTCGGCGTGCCACTGACCGTTGGTGCTGTCGTTGGAGCACCGGTGGGCGTACCAGCTCTGGTTCGTGGGCTCGTTGGCGACGAAGAATCCCGTTGCGGTGTCGAGGATGCTCTCGGAGCAGCAGCGCTCGGTGTGGCTGCGCTCGGAGCTGGGGACTCCGGCGCCGTAGAGAGCTGCGTACTCGCGGGCGTGGCTGAGCTCGACTGGCCCGGGACGGTCGCGGGACTTGGGGTTCTGCGGTCACCGAGCAGCAGGGCAGCTACCAGGATTCCAAGGCCGAGAAGGGCAACAATCGCCACAGCCGCCGCTACGCTCCGATTTCGGCGTGGTTGGGCTGAGCGCTGATCGCGGTCGTCGGGCGCTGGTGCGGTAGGGGCATCGGGCCCTCCCTCCTCATCCTCAGTCGGCTCGTCTGATGCGGTCGGGACTGCCTGGTCCCTCGCGCCCGGAACATTGTGCGCTGCCAGCCGCGCCAGATTGTCGGCCACAGCCCGCATCGATGGACGGATCTCCGGATCGGCCGAGAGCATGTCCAGGATCAAGGGCGTCAGCGGACCACAACGCTGCGGGGGAGGGAATTGCCCAGAGGCCACGCGATGCAGCAATGCGATGGAGTTCTCAGTGGTGCCAAACGGTGGAGCGCCCTCCATCGCGCTGTACAACGTGGCGCCGAGCGAGAACACATCCGAGGCGAAATTCGCCTCACCTCCTCTGGCAACCTCGGGAGCGAGATAGGCCGGTGTGCCGTGGATCATCCCGCTCGAGGTCAGCGTCACGTCGCCCAATGCGTGCGCAATCCCAAAGTCGCTGATCAAGGCCGCACCGTCCTCGGCGATCAAGATGTTGCCCGGTTTCACATCTCGGTGGACGATGCCGACCCCATGGGCGGCTGCGAGCGCGGACGCCACCTGCGCCCCCACTTGCGCTGCTTCGTTCGGTTGCAGAGGTCCACCGTCCTGGAGCACTGCAGCAAGCGTGATCGATGGGACGAACTGCATGATCAGCCACAGCTGGCCCTCCTGCTCGAGCACGTCGAACACCGGCACGGCGTGAGGGTGTTGAAGTCGCGCAGTGAGCCGCGCCTCGCGCATTGCTCGTCTGTTTGCCAACTCCGCCTCTGCCGTAGAGGCTCGTGTCTGGCGATGCAGTTGTTTCAGCGCAACGCGGCGTTCCAGACGCTCATCCCAGGCTTCCCAGACGATGCCCATGCCCCCGCGACCCACGACGCGCCGCAAGCGGTATCGATCGGCGATGAGAGCCGGTGGTTCGCTCACCGAACCCCCTCTCCGGCCGGGGCCAGTACTGAGACCTTCTCGAAGGTATGCACCCAAGCGGGCGCCATCGGATGCCTCTTACCCCGTCGCGGTGCATTCATTGGTATTCACTGGTGACGAGGCAACGCGTGTTGGGCCACCTTGCCGCCCGACTCGCGTGGTGCGGGTAGCGGCAGCCGCTTAAGCAACAGCGCATTGACTGCGACCAGGAGGCTGGAGCCTGACATGGAGAGCGCAGCGATCTCGGGCCTCAGAACGAGTCCGAAAGCCGGCTCGAAGACTCCGGCCGCGATCGGTAACGCGATTGCGTTGTAGCCAATCGCCCAGCCCAGGTTCTGTCGCATCTTGCGCAGCGTGCCCTTGCCGATGCGTAATGCGATAGGCACATCGAGCGGGTCCGAGCGCATCAAGACGACGTCGGCAGTCTCGATGGCAACGTCGGTGCCGGCCCCGATCGCGATGCCGAGATCCGCAACGGCGAGCGCGGGGGCATCGTTGACGCCGTCGCCAACCATGGCGACGCGCTTTCCTGCGCGCTGAAGCTCCGCGATCTTCGCCGATTTCTCGGCCGGCAGAACCTCCGCGATCACCGTGTCAATTCCCAGCTGATCCGCGATCCGCCGAGCGGTGGCCTCGTTGTCTCCGGTCAGCATGACCACCTGGATGGTCATGGCGTGCAGTTCGCGTACCGCTGCTGCTGCGGTGTCGCGCGGAGCGTCCGCCAAGGCAAGGACCCCAACGGCCCGCCCATCGACCGCGACGAGCACAGCCGTACGCCCGGCCGCGGCGAGTTCATCTCGACGGCGGCCCAGCTCACCCAGGTCTATGCCTTCGGTCGTCATGAGCCGACGGTTGCCAACCAGCACTCGTTGGCCGTCAACCTCTGCTTGGGCCCCGTGGCCAGGAAGGTTGCGGAACGCCCTGGCGACCAGTTTGGTTACTCCGGCTTCGTCGGCTCGGCGTGCGACAGCCTGAGCGAGCGGATGTTCTGATTCCCGTTCGACTGCGGCGGCGAGCGCCAGCAGCTGATTCTCGTTGAGACCGTCGGCGACGACATCGGTGACCTCAGGTTCGCCTTTGGTCAGGGTGCCGGTCTTGTCCATCACCACGGTGTCAATGTGGGCGGAGGTCTCCAGGGCCGTTGCGTTCTTGAACAGCACGCCCCGCTTGGCGCCCAGTCCGGTGCCGACCATGATCGCTGTCGGAGTGGCGAGACCCAGCGCGTCGGGGCAGGTGATCACCACCACGGTTATTGCGAACAGCAGCGCCTCGGTGGTCGGCCGTCCGACTCCGAGCCACACCAGGAATGTGGCCATGCCACCGAGGAGCGCAACCAGAACAAGCCAAAAGGCTGCTCGGTCGGCGAGCCGCTGGCCCGGCGCCTTCGAGTTCTGCGCCTCTTGTACCAGCGCCACGATCTGGGCCAGCGCGGTATCCGACCCCACCTTTGTGGCGCGTACGCGTACGGTGCCGGTCGTGTTCACCGAGCCGCCGATCACCTGGGAGTTGATCGCCTTGGGCACCGGCAGGCTCTCACCAGTGACCATGGACTCATCGACCTCGGACTCGCCCTCCACGACCACCCCGTCGACCGGGATCTTGGCACCGGGGCGAATCAGGAGCAGGTCACCCACGGCGACCTCGGCGGTGGGTACCTCAACCGGTTCTCCGTCGCGAATCACCACTGCCATGGGCGGTGCCAGCTCAAGCAGCGTACGAATCGCGTCGTTGGCCCCGCCACGGGCTCGCATCTCGAACCAGTGGCCCAGCAGCACAAAGGCGGCGAGCAGAGCGGCGGCCTCGTAGAACACCTCTCCGCCGCCGGTCAGCGTGACGTAGACGCTATAGAGCCAACCGGCGCCGATCGCGACGGCGACCAGAACCATCATGTCCAAGGTGCGCGCCCGCAGTGCCCGCCAAGCGCCGTCGAAGAAGATCCAGGCCGAGTAGAAGATCACCGGCAGGCTGAGGAGCAAGGAAAAGACATCGTCGCGCAGCCCGAACGGCGCTGGGACGCTGAAGCCGATCACCTGCCGACCTATCGGAGACCACAGCAAGATCGGGATGGACAGCACCGCGGCAACCAGGAACCGGTTCCGCATGTCACGGACCATGTCGTCCATGGACATGGAGACGTGATGCCCGCCGTGGCCCATCGCATCCTGAGGCGTCATAGGCGCATGGGCAGCATGATCAGCATGGGGTACGGGGATCGGCTTGGTCTGAGGACCCGCGTGAAGATGATCATGCTTGTCCGCGTGCGCCGCGGGTTCGGCCAGGGGGTCGCAGATGTGCTCCGGAACCGACTGGCCGGCACAGTGATATCCGCAGTCCCGCACCCAGCCGGCCAGCTCCGCTACAGAGGTTCGCTCCGGGTCGTAGGTGACCGTGGCAGTCTGCGCCACTGGATTGGCATCAACCTCGAGGACTCCCGGTCGACGAGACAACACCGCCTCGGCCACATTCTTCGAGGTTGCCCACTGCACGCCAGACACCTCGAGAACGGCGGTTGATTGCTTGCCTGTCATGCCCCTCCACAGTGTGGTCGGCCTGGAATACCCATCCTCGGCGTCCCCTCCAGAAACCGGTCACAAACAACGGTGCTGGATCGATTTAGAAGTGCTGGTAGTGACCGGTTTCGTAAGGGATGGCGAGGTTGCGGCGAGGCGCGAAGCAATACTGGCGACTCCTAGTCGTGATAGCAGTGTTCCGGTGACTCGCGAGGAAGATGGCCTGATGGTCGAACCCCGGACTGGACGGTCATAGCGACCCTTCCCCGCCAAGCCGCAGCTCAGCGTGTTGGGCCACTTACACCGTTCGTCGGACACTCCCGGCATTCTCCAACGGGGCTATCAGGTCGTGTGGTGGTACATGGTTGGGCTCTATGTTGTGATCGCAATCATCGTGGTACTTGTCGCAGGCCCAAAAAGGCTGGTCACAAGGATCCCTCGACGCAGCGCTTCGGAATAGACGGACTCAGCTCGTGTGCGCAGGTCGGTGAGCTGGAATCGACCTGGTGAGGGCGTCGAGGATGACGTTGAGTCCGAACTCGAACTCGTCGCCGAAGTCGTAGCCGGGTTGCAAGATGAACTCGGTCGCCATCTCGACGAGGTGCGGGTACTTGTCGGTGGGGAACTGCTGCATGATCGAGTCGGTGACGTCGGCGGCGGTGTCGGGGCCCTTGAAGGGCAGAGCGGCCTCCTGCAGTGCGAATCCATACACGTAGCTGTCGAGCAACGCGTAGGCGTGGGCCGTCATCTCTACGGTGAAGCCCGCCCCTCGCAGGGTGCCGAGGACCGCGTCGTGGTGTCGCAGGGTCGCCGGGCCGGGCGACTTCCGTGATTCCATCAATCCGATCGCCCAGTGGTGGCGGCTTAGCGCCCGGCGGGCTGAGCTCGCGCGCCGCACCAACTCTGAACGCCAGTCACCGTTGGCTTCCGGTAGCTCGATTTCTGCGAAAACAAGATCGACGATGCCGTCGAGAATCTCGTCTTTGTTGGCGACGTGGTAGTAGATCGCCATGGGCTTGACGCCCAGCTCTTGCGCAAGCGAGCGGATCGTAAGCGCTCCAATGCCCGCGGTGTCGGCGATCGCAATGGCGCCATGCAGCACTCGTTCTCGGTTGAGCGGGATCCGCTTTTTGTCCTTGCTGCTTCCTGGTTTCAGCATCTCACCCTGGACACTAGCACTTCCGTACTTTGTACGATACCGTCACAGTACTAAGTACGGTGGGTGAATCAGCCTCACTGCATCGGATGAGGAGTAGCTCATGAGTTCCGTAGAGCAGCAGATGGCAACAGAGAACAACGAGATCAGGCCGTCGGGAGGCAAGATGCAGGCGATCGTTCAGGACCGGTACGGCAAGACCGCCGATGTCCTGCGGCTCGAGGAGATCGATCCGGCCCAGATCGGCGACAATGATGTGCTCGTCGGCGTCAAGGCGGCCAGCGTCCACATCGGTGACTGGCATGTCATGACGGGCCTGCCGTACCTGCTGCGGGTGGTGGGCTTCGGATTCCGCGCGCCCAAAGCTCGTGTTCGGGGCATGGATGTCGCGGGCGTCGTCGAGGCAGTCGGCCAGAACACGACGCGCTTCAAGGTGGGCAACGAGGTGTTCGGCACTGGTGACGGCTCGTTCGCCGAGTACGCCTCGGCGTCGGAGGACACGCTCGCGCTTAAGCCGGCCAACCTCACCTTCAAGCAGGCGGCGGCCGTACCCACGTCTGCCGTCGCGGCGCTCCAGGCGCTTCGCGACGCAGGTGGCATCAAGGCAGGCCAGCACGTCCTGCTCGTCGGGGCGTCGGGCGGCGTCGGGCTGTATGCGGTGCAAATAGCCAAAATCGTTCGGCGCTGAGGTGACCGGTGTCTGCAGCACTACGAAGGTGGACATGGTTCGCTCCCTCGGCGCTGACCATGTCATCGACTACACCCAGGAGGACTTCACCCAAAGCGGCCATCAGTATGACCTGATCCTCGTCATGGGCGGGAACCATTCGCTGTCAGAGCTCAAGCAGGTCCTTCGTCCCGGGGGAACCCTCGTGCCGGTCGGTACTGAAGGGGGTAGTCGGTTGGTCGGAGGCAAGGCTTGGATCCGAGCCATGCTGCTGTCCAAGCTCGTACGCCACCTGCGGCCGCTCGCATCGCAGCCGAACCAAGCAGATCTGCAATTCGTGACCGAACTCATCGCGGCCGGCAAGATCAGGCCGCTCATCGATAAGACCTTTCCGCTGAGGGAGGTTCCTGAGGCGATCCGCTATCTGACTGCGGGACACGCCCGCGGAAAGATCGTCATCACTGTGTGAGGCGCGGACCAACCTTCAAGCTCACAGCAGATCGGAACGACCAGAGCCCGGCGACAACACCATTCAGGGGATAGACCATGCGTACACAGCAGCAAGCAACCGTGCCAAACCGACTCAGTCGCAATAACTACCGAACGACCGCACGAATCGTCGGGGTGCTCTACCTCGCGGGAATGGTTGTTGGCATTGGGGGGAACGTACTCATCCAATCCATCCTTGGTGGACCGGATCACCTTTCGACGATTGCCGCAAACAGCATGCTGCTGGCCATGGGCGCGGTGTTCTGGTTGAGCACTGTCGCTGGCGACGCCGCTCACGGGATCTTGATGTTTCCGGTTCTCAAGCCACACAGTGAACGGGCGGCAGTGGGCTACCTCGTTGCCAGGATTATTGACGCCACCTTCATTGCCGTCATGGTTCTCTTGATACTTGTTCAAATACCGCTAGGTATGGAGTACCTGAACGCAGGATCATCCGATACGTCCAGCCTTCAAGCCCTGGGTGCTGTGTTCACACAGGCGAATCTTTACGCCTACGAAATCGCCATGAGCGCTGTTGGCGTAGCCGGTTTGATCCTCTGTTCCATGTTCTACAAAACACAGTTGGTTCCGCGACTGCTGGCCGTTTGGGGCCTCATTGGATACGCGATCCTGCTATTGGGGTCCGTATTGCAAGTCATCGGCTTCAATCTGAGTTCGATCCAGGCCATCCCCGGCGGCCTGTGGGAGCTGTTCATCGGAGTGTGGCTGATCGTCAAGGGATTCAGTTCCCCGCCCGTTCCCCCCGAGCCGACCAGCTCATCAATGACACCGGAGTCGTCCTTCGTGGGCAGTGCTACAGCCTGATCCTCATCAAACGCGTCGGCGAGGCCGCGGTTGAACCACTGACATCATCACTAGCTGAAGGAGATCTCCCATGAGATCAACCGCGAGCGCCTCACCGCGCCCGGCAGACGCGACGCGAAGCTGGAACGACCGGAAGGGCACGCGTACCGCGCCCACGGTGTCGCTGCTGCGTCTCTACTTACTGAGATTCGGCTATCTTGTCATGGCCGTCGGACTCGCTCTGACGAAGTGGCCATTGATCATCAACCATGACGTGCCCTGGCCCCCGTTCGAAGGGGTCGAGACTTGCATGCTGGTGGCGTTGTCGCTGCTTTCGTTCCTAGGGCTTCGCTACCCGCTGCAGATGCTGCCGATACTGCTGTTCGAACTAGCGTGGAAGTTCATCTGGGTGACCGTCGTTGCTCTACCGCTGTGGATCGCCCACCAGATGGATCCGGCCACCTTGAGGGTGTTCTATTCCTGCCTCGTTGTCTTGATTGTGCTCGCCGTCATTCCCTGGCGTTATGTGGTTGCGCACTACGTGAGGAAGCCGGGAGATCCGTGGCGCTCGGATGGTACGCGCTCAGTCAGTGACCCCGAAGGTGCACGAACATCGAACACATCATGAGCGGGCCGATGGCCGGAAAGACAGTGTTGATCACCGGTGCCACGAGCGGCATCGGCCGGGCGACCGCCCTGGGGCTCGCCAGGATGGGGGCACATCTGGCGATCACCGGCCGAGACCGCGTACGCACCGAGGATGCGGCTCGCGAGATCCGCGCAGCCGGAGGCGGGCAGGCGGACATGCTCGTCGCGGAACTGTCCTCCCAATCGGAGGTTCGGCGGCTGGCGGAGGAAGTCCTGCAGAGCCTTTCTCGGATCGATGTGTTGATCAACAACGTCGGCGGGTACTGGGACACCCGGCATGTCACCGTAGATGGGCTCGAGCGCACCTTCGCCCTCAACCATCTCGCGCCGTTCCTGCTCACCAACCTGCTGCTAGACAAGCTCAAGCAGAGCGCGCCGGCCCGGGTGGTCATGGTCTCGTCCAACGCGCATGCCGCCGGGCGCATCGACTTCGGCGACCTCCAAGGCGAGCGGTCCTACTCCGGGGCACGGGCTTACAGCCAGTCCAAGCTCGCCAACATCTTGTTCAGTTACGAGCTGGCCAGGCGGCTCCCGACCACGTCCGTCACCGCAAACGCGCTACATCCTGGCCTTGTCAACACATCCTTCGGGGCTGAGGACCCCGCTGGCGTCCAGAAACTCCTCGTCCCCCTGCTGCGGCCTTTCATGAAGAGCCCGGCTCGTGGTGCCGCCACCTCCATACATCTGGCATCTGCCGCCGATCTCGAGCGTGTGACCGGCCGATACTTCGCCAACAGCAAACCCACAAGATCATCCAAGCCCAGCTACGACGAGGCAGCAGCGGCACGGCTCTGGCAGGTGAGCGGCGATCTGGTCGACCTGACTACGGCCGCGGATACCCCTTCACAGCCACCACGTCCACCCAAAATCTAAGGACCAACCAAATGAATCACGACACCCAGTCGCAGCGCACGGCCAGCCTCGTTGCAGGGCTCGCCCTCGCGTTGATGGCAGTCCTAGCCGCCTTCGGCAACTTCGTGGCCCTCCAGCCTCTCGTCACGCCGGGAGATGCGGTGAAAACCGCAATCGACATCTCTAATTCCGAGGCGATGTTCCGGTGGGGCATCGCCAGCCTGATCCTCGTCGCCGTGCTCGACATCATTGTGGCCGCCGCGCTGCTGAGACTGTTCGAGCCCGTGAACCGAAGCGTCTCGATCACGGCCGCATGGTTCAGAGTCGCCTACGCGGCCGTCTACCTGGTGGCCATCATCCAGCTTGTGGTGGCGCTCGGGCTGCTGGGCGATCCGGCCCAAGCGATGCGCGGACTCGATGCGTACAACACCATCTGGCTCGTTGGCTTGATCTTCTTCGGCGTCCATCTGCTGCTGATCGGCTATCTGGCGTATCGGTCCGGCTTCATGGCGAAAGTCTTCGGCATCCTGCTTGTCGTCGCGGGGCTCGGATACGTGGCAGATGGGTTCGTCACAGTGCTTGTCCCGGGTCCCTCGGTCGGCATCGGCCAGTTCACGTTTGTCGGTGAAGTCGCCCTCATGTTCTGGCTCCTCATCAGGGGGACTCGGAAGGATTTCAGCCGTGGTGAAGCCGACCGAGGTCACTACTTCGCTCCCGACTCTTTGGTTAGCACCCCGATCGACCGCCAGTAGTCGGCATCGTCGGCATTAAGGAGAGATCCTGAATAGCACGTTGACCGCAGCACAACTCTCGACGCTGCGCAGGCGCACCTTCTTATGGTCGTGGCTGATCTGGACGGCCGGATTCTTGGCCTTCCCGATCGCCGGCGTCGCTGGACGTGCGGTCGCTGGTCGTGTCGACAGCCCAACCGCTGCTCTGGTGGCCGGCCTCGTTACGGGTGGCGTCATCGGCACCGGGCAGTGGTTGGTCAGCCGAGGCCGCCTCCGACCGCTGCCCTGGATCCTGGCTACTGCGCTGGGCATGGGTGTGGGCCTGCTGCTCGGCGCAACAATCGTCGGGTTCCGGACCTCGCTTGCCGATCTCGCTGTCATGGGTGCACTCACCGGTGCAATGCTTGGCGTCGCTCAGACTCTCGCACTACCGGATCAAACACGACGACGCTGGTGGTGGGCCGTCGCGATGCCGCTACTTTGGGCGCTCGGCTGGATCGTCACCACTCTCGCCGGGATCCCCGTTGCCGAGCAGTTCACCATATTCGGAGCAAGCGGGGCCGTCACCTTCTCTGCCCTTTCCGGGCTGTTGTTGCACGGGATCCTGCCCGTGCGCAGCGCCCCGGCCGGCACAGCTCGCATCGACGCCGCTGTCGTGGGCAACCGATGAGCCGGACCGCGCGTCACGTCATTTTCGGCACTGGCGCGATCGGCCTCGCCACCTCGGACGCTTTGCTTCGCCGCGGCGAGACCGTGCGGATGGTCAACCGCTCCGGCTCCGCCCCCGTACCCGATGAGGTCGAGGTCATCCGGGGCGACGCCGCCGACGCACGGTTCACCATCGACGTCACCGGCGGAGCCCAGGTCATCTACCAAACCCTCAATCCGCCCTACTCGCGTTGGGTGGAAGATTTCCCAGCCCTCCAAGCCGGTGTCCTTGCCGCCGCGCAAGCC
>DATLPF010000032.1:0-13094 GCA_035535875.1 Propionibacteriaceae bacterium | reverse complement strand
TGTCCGACTCGGCGATAGCTGTCGACGCGCCGACCGTCGCCACGGTCCAGGAGATCCACCTGTCCTTGGTGCACGCGCTGTGCATCGCGCTGGACGAGGCGCTGCAGGTAGCCGCATGGTGACAGCGGGCGTTCGCCGCGGTCCGCTTGTGGTCATCGGCGATTCCATGCTCGACATCGACATCGAGGGCGATGCCAGCCGGCTCAGTCCCGAGGCGCCGGTGCCGGTAGTGGACATCAGGCGGCAACGGCGGCGACCGGGGGGTGCGGGCCTTGCGGCGTTGCTGGCCGCCCGGTCCGGTCAAGAGGTCATCCTGGTCACCGCACTTGGCACCGATGACCTCGGCGACGCTTTGATGAACCTACTTGTTGATCATGTCGAGGTACGTTCACTGCCGCTGGAGGGGCGTACCACGTGCAAATGCCGGATCGCGGCACGCGAGGTACCCATGTTGCGCATTGATTCCGGTGCGGGACGGGCCCGTTCCCCAGCTCTGCCGCCGGGAGCCGTACGCGCGCTCGAATCGGCGGGCGCCATTCTGGTCTCCGACTACGGCCGCGGCCTAGCGGGACTGCCGGCGGTCCAGCAGGCCCTGCTCAACCAGATGAACGCAATACCGGTGGTCTGGGACCCGCATCCGCGCGGCTCGGTGCCGGTACGCGGCTGCACGCTGGTCACCCCAAATGCAGAGGAGGCTCGGCTGTACAGCGGTGCTGATCACCCGGCCGAGCAAGGCCGTCGGCTGTGCGCGGACTGGCATGCCCGGGCGGTTGCGGTCACAGTTGGACGCCGCGGCGCTGTGCTGACCGAGACCGAACCTCCGCGTACCACACCTGTTCCCTTGGCCGAGTTCGCCAAGCAGGGACAGAGTCGCATTGACACCTGTGGGGCAGGTGATCAATTCGCAGTGGCGGCCACGGCGGCTCTCCACGACGGAGCTGACACCCGCGCGGCCGTGCAGGCCGCAGTGATCTCTGCGACGCAGTTTGTCCTCGACGGAGGCGCAGCAGCGGTTTCGACAGTCTCTGGCTCGGAGGCGATCGATCTGTCTTTGGGGATTGCCGACCTGGCGGGCACGGCGGATGCATTCGAGGTTGCCGACCGAGTTCGTCGTGCCGGCGGCCGCCTGATCGCAACCGGGGGCTGCTTCGACCTGCTCCACCGCGGTCACATCAGTTTGCTCAACCAGGCCCGAGCACTCGGTGATGCGCTGGTGGTGTGCCTCAACTCCGATGCCTCGGTACGGCGAGCCAAGGGTGCCGGCCGTCCGGTAGTGCCCCAGCAGGACCGGGCCGAGGTGCTGAACGCGCTGGCTGCCGTCAACGCGGTGGCGATTTTCGACGAGAAGACACCGGCTTCATTGTTGGCTCGGCTCCAGCCCGATGTGTGGGTCAAGGGCGAGGACTACACCGACCGCACCATGCCCGAGGCCGAAGTGGTTCAGCGGCTTGGCGGGAGCGTGGTGCTGCTTCCCGTCGTACCCGGTTACTCCACCACCCGGCTGGTCCACACCGCACGCACCGAACACCATGTCAGCAACGACATCTCTCAGGAGGTTTCATGACTGCCACCACCGTGGCCCCCGTCTCCCGCATCGGCAACGTCGCGCCGCAGGCGCTCGGGACGATCCTGATCACCGGCGGTTCTTCCGGGCTGGGCGCCGCAACGGCGGCGGCCGTACAGGCGGCGGGTGGAACACCGCTGGTGCTTGATCGGGTGCAACCTGCGGACTCTGTCGCGTATGAACACGTTGATCTCGCCGACTCCGCTGCTGCCGCGGCGGCGGTTGACGCTGCCGTGGAGGCGGCGGGCGGACAGTTGAACGGTGTCTTCACTGCCGCCGGCATTGATGCCTGCGGTCGACTCGATGAGGTCTCCGCGGAGGACTGGGAACGCGTCATCCGAGTAAACCTGCTGGGCACCGCCGCCGTGGTCCGAGCGGCGCTGCCTTACTTGCGTCTCAGTCATGGACGGGTAGTGACCTGCGCCTCCACGCTCGGTATCAAAGCGGTCAGTGACGCCACTGCCTATTGCGCGTCGAAGTTCGGCGTGGTCGGCTTCACCCGCGCCCTGGCGGCTGAAACTGCGGGCGAGATCGGTGTCACCCTGCTCATTCCAGGCGGCATGCATACGCACTTCTTCGACAGCCGGACCGAGCAGTACAAGCCGCCGCCGGATGCCGTACTCAACGCTCCGGAGGATGTCGCCGCGACGGTGGTCTTTGCCCTAAGCCAGCCGGCCGGCTGCGAATTGCGCGAGCTGGTGGTCTGCAGTTCAACTGAAAGCTCCTGGCCGTAGTCCGTGTTGGTCACCACTGGTCCCGTTTCGGATGTTGTGATCCTTCGGGCGCTCGGGCTCGGGGATTTCCTTACCGCTGTGCCCGCGTACCGTGGCTTGCGGCGTGCCTTTCCGGACGCAACGATCACCCTCGCGGCACCGACCGCGCTTGGGCCGCTGGCCGCGTTGACTGGCGCAATCGACAGGCTGCTGCCCGTGAACGGGTTGGGTGAGCTGTCTGCGATGTCGCTGCCGCCGGACCTTGCGGTGAACCTGCACGGGGCGGGGCCGCAGAGCATCGCGGACCTGCTGGCCACCGGAGCGCGCCAGCTGCTCACCCATCGACATCCGCGCTACCCCAGCATGGGGGGACCGGAGTGGCGCGAGGATCTGCATGAGGTAGAGCGCTGGACTCGGTTGCTCATCCTGGAGGGGATCCCAGCCGACTCGACGGGGCTACAGCTTGCCACCCCGGCCCAGTTGCCAGCGGTTGCGGATGCGGTGATCGTGCACCCGGGCGCTCATGCCGAGGCTCGCCGCTGGCCAGTTAGCCGCTTCGGAACCATCGCTCACGCCTTGGCCCGTGCCGGTCACTCCGTCTGCATTACCGGATCCGCAGCGGAACGCGAACGCTGCCTCGCCGTAGCTCGCTCCGCTGGCCTCAGCCGTGACTGTGTCTTGGCCGGCGGTATCGATCGTGGGGGGCTTGATCTTGGCGGATTGGCTGCCCTGGTCGCCGACGCCCGCCTCGTCATCAGCGGCGATACCGGGATCGCTCACCTTGCCAGCGCCTATGCGACACCGTCGGTGGTCTTGTTCGGTCCCACGTCTCCTGAGCGTTGGGGCCCACCGGTCACAGCTCCATCAACAGTGATCTGGCGCGGAGCCACCGGTGACCCGCACGGACGTCGGGTCGATCCAGCACTTCTCGATATTGGGACCGATGAGGTGCTGGAGGCAGCCGATGCCCGGCTTGGGGCGACCTGGCTACCGGCCCAGGCCGGCCCTGTCGACCCGGCGGTGGTAGCGCATCCCGGCTAGCCCGCCGAGCATCGCGCCGACAAGGCTCGCAGCAACCACGCCGACGGCCACGATGATGCCCCCGGTGGTCAGCGTGCCCTCGTTCAACGGGAGACGCGGGAAGCTGTTCACCCGAGCAAGTACATCGAAGCGTGCGCCGGCCAGCCAGCCGGCAATCCCAACCAGGATCGCCATGATCACGGCCCACAGCCACACGCCGAGGCCCTGCTTGAGCCCGTTGAAGCGGGCCATCCGACCCGCCACATATCCGCCGGCGAGGTAGGACACGAAGATGATCACCAGCAAGACGATGCCGCCGACGAACCCGATCGATTCAGTCTGCGCCGGCGATGGGTTGGTTACGTCGACAGTGCGGCTCAACCCCAGGGCCGCGCCGACGCCGGTGACGAGGGCGGCCAACAGCACCGCGGTACCCGAGGCAGTGAGCCAGCCGAAGAAGCAGCTGCCAAACTTCATGCCGCCGAAGGCGTCCTTCTGAATGTTCACCACATCGCGGCGGTCTAAGCCTGCGGTGTCATCGGCTGCCACTCGGTCAGATGGTGTGCTCGTGGCCGGGTGATCATCAACGTTGTTGCCGCGGTTAGCATCCGGCGTATTAACTGCGTTACTCATCCAAACCTCCTTGGGAGAGGGATAACCTCCACCGGCTCAAAACCCTTACCCAGCAGTCATATCAGCAATCACGGCGCCTCATGCGCATGAGGTTCAGTCAGTTCCACAGATGTCTCTTCTCCCACCTCAGGGCGGGGCACCATGCCGACCGCGATGAGCCCGACACCCAGCCCCAGCCACAATGAGAACGTCGACGCGTTCCCGCCGAGCAAGCCGCTGCTGCCGCCGGCGAGCAGGGCGAGCTGGACTGCAGCCGCGAGCAGGAAACCGGCGCCCGCCGCGAGCATCAGTGTGGGTTCGTCCAGCCAACCGGCGACGACCGTGAGCAGGCCCAGCACTAGGGCCACCACCAGCCCAGCGGCGCGTATTTGAACGAGCTGGAAGTTGCCATGCACGAGCACGAATACCGCACTGACGACGGACACTACGCCGAGCATGAGCACTGCCCGATCCAACGCATCGCGTGTCGTCATGACGCCCGCACCAGGCAGCGCGCCCACCACGACCCGGAGTGCTGCCATTCGGGACGCAACAGCCCGTCCAGGCCTGCGTATCGGCCAGCGGCCGTGGCGAACAGCGCCAGATGCACGAGCAGCATCAAGACATACGACCAATACCACTCGTGCGGCGCATTGAGCACCGACAACATGATCACGATCGTTTGGGCCATCCCCATCACTGCCCAGAAGCGGGTCGCCAGCCCGATCAACAGGAACGCCCCGAGTGACGCTTCGACCAGCAGGACCAGCCAGCCGAAAATCGTGAAGTTCGGCAGCACCACCCGCTCCACCAGCCAGGCGTACGGGTGGAAGACCTCATGGGAGACCGCGTAGCTGGCGGAGAGGTACAACCCACTTGGTGGGTCACCCCGACCGAAATCTGGCGGGATCTTCCAACCCACATTCTGTAGCCAGAGCAGCCCGGCGCCTACCCGCACGATCGCGATCGCCGCCCGGTTCATCCGGGACGGCAGGATCGGGACGGTATCCGCCGCATAGTCGGTGACAGCCGCGTAGTCGGTGCCAGTCATCAAGATCACCTCGCATCGCTCATCCACCCCCGCAGCGAAGGTCAGACTGGCGCCAAAGCTTACGGAAAGCGGACGGCGATTTCCGCCGTTTCCTTGAACGCGAGATCCCAGTCGTGCAGGAAGCGCGGCAAGCCGTAGCGCTCGAGTGCGGCACGCCGGGCGACCAGTCCGCGATGTAGCGCCTCATGGGGATCGTTGAGCAGGGCTCGGGTAGCGGTGACGAGCTCGCTGATCTCGGTGGAGCGGGCACCCGCTGCGGCCGGTACTGCACGCGAGGCTTCCGTGGTGTCGAGTACGACGACCGGCATTCCGAGCATCATCGCCTGGATCAGTGACAAGCCAAGTGACGTCCAGCGGTTCAGGTGAAGGTAGACCCGGCGCTCAGCCATGGCGTCGTACAAGGAGTTCGGGCTGAGGTTTCCAGCAAAGCAGACCCGCTCATGGCCGGAGCCCAACGCTGCAGGCAACTGGTCGGCATCGATGCCGAACGCATCGACATCGAAGTCGGAGAAGCGGGGGAGCAGGTCGGTGCCGGTCACCCGCCAGCGTCTTACTGGCTCGTTGACCACGAAGGCCAGTCGCGGCAAGCGGCCGGTGTAGCGCAGGCCCGGGTCGGCAACACCGTGCTCGATCACGCGGGTCGGCGCACCGCCGCAATCCCAGAACAGCTCGTTGAAATGCGTCACGTGGACCAGCAGCACTCCAGGCTCGTCGGCAAGCGGGTGCCGCGTCGTGGGGACGTCGGTCTTGGGAGTGTTGTGCTCCAGGAAGATCGCCGGTACGTCATGTCCGGGGCGCCGTTGCAGGTGTTCAGCGCAGAGTTCGATCTCCTCCAACCGCTGCAGCAGAACTAGATCGGGCGGCCGGTCACGCAGCTCTTCCGCAGTTACCTGGTACGCGTTGCTTGGCGGTGAGCTGCCGTATCGCGCAAGTCCGCCGCGACCCGACGCATCCGGCGACAGAAAGAGGTAGTCATGGGTACCGGCGACGAGGGAATCGGTATAGCCGCCGTGCACGTCCCACATCAGGATTCGCACGACTGTTGTCCCTCATGTGGCACGGCGGCGGAACGTGTCTGCGGCCTAAGCCTGACCCCCGACATGCCGACCGGATACCCGCCTGAGGGTTACCGAAACGTTTGGAAACAAGGCACAAAAGAAGCAGTGGATTCACCTCAATTACTGAAGTGAATCCACCGCTGGCTTGGAGTTTAGCTCGACTGCTGCTGCCGCACCGTCTCTTTTGAGGCCTGCGCTTGGTCCTTGACGTCAGCGGCTGCCGATTGACCTTCTTGCTTGACGCTCTCGACGCCTTCCTGAGCCGTTGTCTTTACAGACTCGGCTGCATCCTGCGCTGCCGGCTTCAGGCCCTCGCCGATATCCCTCGCCACTTCGGAGGCCTTCTCCTTCACCGGCTCCAGGTTTTCTTGCAGCTGGGACACGGCCTCCCGCTCCTTCTCGGTGGAAGGAATCAACGAAGAGACCAGCATTCCGAGGCCAAAGGCGATCACACCGGCGGCCAGGGGATTGCCCTGCGCCCTTCGCTTCATCCTCGACGGCGCCTGCCTTACGGCCTCGCGTGCGTCGGACGCTTTGTCGCTTACGGTGTCCTTAGCCGCGTACGCCCTGTCGGCTACCGCATCTTTGGCCGCGTACGCCTTGTCGGATACCGCTTCCTTGGCCGAGGAGGCCTTATCACCGACCGTGCCAACTGCAGAGCCGCTGTCATCATCATCATCGGAGCCCATGACTCGGTCCTTGATGTTGCTCGCAGCCTCCTTGACCTTGCCGACCTGGCGCCCTGCCACGTTCTTCGGCTTGACGCTCTCAGCCAGGTCGTCGACATCATCGCTCAGTGCCGCGCGCGTCCGTTCGATGTCCGCTCGAATCTCATCCGGGTCGTTGCTGGTAGTCACTGGTTTCTCTCCTCTTGTCCTTTGAGTGCGTTCGGAACTTGGCGCACAGTCTCGGTCGTCTGCGGCATCCCGCTGATCTTCTTCATTTGGGCGCGGGCGACGAGGTAGAGCACCACACCGGCCACCAGCCAGATCACGGCCACGATGACCGCCCCCCAGCCAGGCCCAGTTCTGTCGCTGATTGCCACCCAGAGGGCGAGCGACAAGAAGAGCACGAACAAGAAGGCGGCAACTGCGGCGCCGGCGAACATTCCAGCGGTTTGGCCAGCTCGAGTGGCGGTTTGGCGAACCTCGGCCTTGGCCAGCGCCAGTTCTTGCTGGACCAGGACCGACAAGTCACGCGTCACATCGCCAAGCGCCTCGCCGATGCTCTTATCTCCGCCGGTTGTATCTGGCATGTCATCGTATTGGCGCCGCGCGGGCGCCTGGCCTGCATAATCGGTCATCGGCGTACCTCGCCTGGCCCCGGAGCCGGCATGCCGCCGCCCTGGTAGCTGGTCTCACCCGCCACCTCGCTATAACTCGGGTCGTAGCCGCTGCTCTGGTACGTGCGGGTGCCGTACGCGCCGGTGCCTTCCCGACCGCTGTCGTAGCCGCCGCGATCGTAGACGTCGCCGTCGTATGCCCGGGCAGGGGACGGCTCGTTGTCGGAGTCAACGCTGGTGTTCGCGGCCACAGCGCCCCGAGTCACTCGGCCGGCCACCACGCCGGCTGCGGCTGCCAGAGCTAGGAAAGTGCCCGGTCGACGACGGGCGAACCGCTTGACCTCGTTGAGCAGGTCAGCGGGCTCATGGTTGTCAAGCCAATGGGATATCTCGCCGACGCGGCGTGACGCCTCCTGCGCGAGCTCGGTCATCGGGCCAGAATCGTCAGACTTCGAGGCCATCGAGCCGAGCTCGGACGCCCAGCTGTTCAGCCTTGATGCGAGCTGCGACTGCTGGTTACTCGTCTGGTCCCGCAACTGGGACCTCGTCTGGTCCACCAGATTCCTGGCTTGATACTTAGCCTCACCGGCGAGGTTCGAGACCTCGCTCTTGGCCACGTCCTTCACGCCGGAGGCGGCATCGGCGGCGGTGTCCTTGACGCTGGCCGCTTCGCCCTTGGCGGTATTGACGGTGGAGCCTCCCTCGGAACCAGAGGAGACCGGCTGGTCGTACTGCTCGCCGCTCCGCTCAGTTCGGGAATATCCCAGATCGGAGTCGGGAGAGTTGCCTGTCGGCATGGCCTCTCCGGGGCGGGGGTCAGGTTGCTCGACGCCCGGGTCCACGGGCCCGCTCGTCGGATCGTAGGTAGGGCTCGTCACGACTTTCTCCAATCAGATGGATGTGTGGATAGCACACGGGTACCCGCAGGTACGAGAAGTAAACCAAGTTTCGCGTCCTCTGCGAGCGTCGGTAGACGCCCGCTGGTGATCGGAGGAGCCGATAAGCGAACCCGCCCGCGAGCGGAGCGAGCAATCCAATACCGTTGTTCGCGAAGAGCGACGACGGCACCAGCTTCCGGGGGCGCCGCGCGAGCTGAGAAACCGATGATCAATGAATGATCACGACCGGATCATGTCCATGGCTTGAGCATGATCTTGACCGCGCCGTCGGCCTTGCGCTGGAACATCTCGTACGCCGCCGTGGCCTCGGCGAGCGGCAGCCGATGAGTGGCAAATTCGTCCACGCCGAGCGGGTCATCGTCGGTCAGGAACGGCATGATGTCGGGGATCCAGCGCTTCACATTGGCCTGACCCATCCGGAGCTGGATCTGCTTGTCGAACAGCGACATCATCGGCATCGGATCGGCCATGCCCCCGTAGACACCCGACAGCGAGACCGTCCCGCCCCGGCGTACGGTCTCGATCGCCGTGTAGAGCGCGGCCAGCCGATCGAGTCCGGCCTTCTTCATCAAAGGCTCGGTGACAGCGTCGGGCAGGTGTGCGGTGACGCGCTGGGCAAATGCTGCGCCAGGCGAACCGTGCGCCTCCATGCCCACCGCGTCGATCACTGAGTCCGGACCACGACCGTCAGTCAGCTCGCGTACCACCTCGGGAAGATCATCTTCGTGCTCCCGGAGATCGATCACCTGGACGCCGTGGGCGAGTGCTCGTTCCAGCCGCTCGTCCACCAGGTCCACCGCGATGATCTTGTCGATCCACTTCTGCTGGGCGATCCGGCACGCCATGTCACCGATCGGTCCGAGGCCGAGGACGAGGAGTGAGCCACCGTCGGGCACGCCGGCGTACTCCACCGCCTGCCACGCCGTGGGCAGCACGTCGGACAGGTAGATGAAGCGGTCGTCCGGCGGTCCCTCCGGTACCAAAATGTGGGTGAACTGGGCCTCCGGTACGCGGAGGTACTCGGCTTGGGCGCCCGGCACCTGGCCGTACAGCTTCGAGTAGCCGAACAGCGCGGCGCCACTGCCCTCTCCGCGTACCTGGGTCGTCTCGCACTGTGTGTAGAGCCAGCGTTCGCACATCCAGCAGTGGCCGCAGGCGATCTGGAAGGGCACGACCACCCGATCGCCGGGACGGATCTGAGTGATGTCCCGGCCGACTTCGAGCACGACGCCGATCGCCTCGTGGCCGAGTACATCCCCAGGGCTCATGAAGGCGCCCATGGTCTCGTACAGGTGGAGATCGGATCCGCAGATGTTGGTGCTCGTGACCTTGATGATCGCGTCGTTCGGCTCCTTGATGACCGGGTCGGCAACGTCTTCTACGGCAATGTCGCGAAAGCCCTGCCAAGTAACAGCTTTCATCGTCGTGCTACGCCTTGCGCCAGTCGTCGCTGGTCAGATGCGAGCCGGCCTGCGGGCCCATCTGCAGCATGCCGCCGTCGACCACCCACGACGCTCCCGTCACGTAGCTGGCCTGTGGGCCTGCGAGAAAGGCGATCACCGCCGCGACTTCGCGAGCGTCCCCTGGTCGACCGAGTGGGATGCCGAGCCGTTCCTCCTGGTGGGGATCTTGGTCCTCCTGCCCCGTCATAGGCGTAGCGATCTCGCCCGGAGCCACGGCGTTCGCGGTGATTTGGTACTGACCCAACTCCAGCGCGAAGGTCTTGATCAATCCGCCGATGCCGTGCTTGGCGGCGTCATATGGCCCCGATCCGACGCGTGGTTGGTGCTCGTGAACGCTGGTGACCGCGATCAGCCGGCCGCCGCTGCCCGCCTTGATCATGTGCTTGGCCGCTTGCCGCATGCAAACGAAGGTGCCGTCCAGGTTGGTGGCGATAATCTTCCGCCACTCGTCATATGACGTGTCGACCAGCGGCGTCGAACCTCCCGTGCCGGCATTGTTGATGAAGACGTCGAGCCCACCGAGGTCGTCGATCAGCAGGTCAACGGTGACGGCGCATGAGGGGAGGTCGGTGTAGTCGAGTTGCTTCACCACCGCCTTGCGCCCGAGGGATCGCACCTCTTCGGCAGTGGCGTCGGCACCTTCGGAGTCGCTGTGCCAGGTAATGCCGACGTCCATGCCGGCTTCGGCGAGGGCAACGGCTGTCGCCTTGCCGATCCCAGAGTCAGAGGCTGTGACGATGGCGTAACGGGGCTCAAAGGTCATGCGTCTGATATTCCCAGCCCACCCCTACGCAAACCGCCCCGTCAGATTACGAGGCGGCGGGCAAGCTCTGCGGTGCGTCGATGATGGTACGCATCTTCACCAGCAGCCGCGACAGCAACCGCGAGACCTGCATCTGGCTGGTGCCGATCACTTCCGCGATCTCAGACTGGGAGCGCTGCTCGAAGAATCGCAGATGGATCAGTCGCCGTTCGTCGTCGTCGAGCTGCGCCAGCGCGTCGTCGATGATTAGCCGCGCCTCCGCACGGTCCATGTCCTCGTCGGTCTCGTTCGAGCAGAAGCACATCCCTCGGCACATGGCAGCCTCGATCGAGGAGGCGCTGTAGCCCTGGCTTGCGAAACGTGCCTGCAGCACCGCCCCGACCGGCTCGCCTAGCTCCTCGGCGAGATCTCGTGCTCGTGGCACGGCGCCCATTTGCTGAACCAGGGTGGGCCACTGCCGCCAGATGATTGAGGCGAGTTCTTGGGTCGGCCGGGGCGGACGTACCACCCAGCCATGATCACGGAAGTGCCGTTTGAGCACGCCGTTGATGGTCGGTACCGCGAAGCCAATGAATGAGCCTTGATGCGGGTCGAAACGCTGGCAGGCTTCAACCAGGCCCGTGTACGCAACTTGCAGAAGGTCCTCCTCGTCCTCGCCGCGATGCACGAACCGCCGTGCCAGCGTTTCCGCCAGCCACAAATGCGAGGTGACCACCTCATCGAGGATCCGCTGGCGTTCGGCCCGATCTGCAGTCTCGGCCTCAATCAGGAGGTCCTGAGTACGTTCGGCGAGCTCTTCCCGTGGGATCTGGGAAGCAGAAACCATGGAAGTCATGGAGATGGCCATGAGCGCGACACCCTTCGCGAGGACTAGGGGCGTGGCGCGCTGCTTGGCCACCTTTTGATGTAAACACCACCGCCGCTTCAGAAGCAACCTCTGAAACTACCAACGAACGAAGAAGTCTCTGAGAAACGCCGTTGCGTTGAATGATCATGAATACGGATCAAAAGATCGGGCGGCGGGGCCGCGGTCGCGCCGACGTCAGTCGCCAGCAGGTTGATCCCGCCAATGACGTTGGCTTCTCTGCCGATTGGGTATGTCGCATGCAGGGTGGCGTTGAGAACCTAGGATCCGTGCCCCCCCAGGCCCCGTAGCTGAGAAGCCATGCTGCGGGGCCGTTCCCTGACCGCATGCGTCTTCGGGTCTTGGCGGCTGAGGATTCTCCGCAACATGCGGGGCTGGTTTCGACGTGCGGCTACACTCGCATGTGGTTCTCTATCGGTCTCCGCCTTGTGTCCGCGGACCTGACGTCATCGAGGTGACGCATGGTCTCGCCGCCACCACCTACGCAGGTTGGCTTGCTTGCCGAGAGCCTGCATATCAGCTCCCGAGTTGCCGAGTTGGAAGCCGAGATCGCCCAGCTCAAGGACGCGCTGACACGGCGCCAGCAGATCGGAGTAGCGACTGGGCTGCTGGCCCAACGCTTTCTCATCAGTCCCGAGCGGGCCTGGTCGCTACTGGTGCGCCTGTCCCAGAACGGTCACGTTAAGGTCCGCGAGATCGCCGAAGCCGTGATTGCAGCGCACTGTGGTCAGCCGGACCCCGTTAGGGCGGAGCTCCTCAGCTCGATTGAGAAGCATTTGCCTGACGGCGTACGCCTCGTCCAGACGGCAGCTGAGAGGCAGCGGGCGACCCGCTAAGACCTGCGATGATTTCGGCTCGACACGTCGACGTCTGTAGACCATGATCGAACACGATGACCATCGCAAACTCGCGGCGGCGTGCCATGCTCGCGAATCGGGCAGGCCGTGGCGATTGATCCGGACGCCCTCGCTGCCAGCCTGCGCCGGCTCGCAGCGCTAGGCGAACCAGGCACCAGCGTGGTGGAGGCCCTGCGCCACGTCACCGAAGCGTGCGCGGATCTTTTCGGCGTGACGGGCAGCGGCATCATGCTCGCCGATGAGCAGAACGTTCCACGCTATGTCGCCGCATCCGACGGCCCCGGGCGAATGCTTGAGGTGGTGGAAAGCGAGACTGGGCAAGGTCCGTGCACTGAGGCATTCGTGAACAACACGGTCGTGGTGAGCGCCGACGTGACAGCGGAGCCGCGCTGGCCCGATCTCGCAGCGGCGCTCCGCCCATACGGCGTACGCGCGGTCCTGGGCCTGCCAGTGCGCCTTGGTGCGGTCACCGTCGGCACCCTTGACGTGTTCTATGACCGGCCGCACATCTGGCAGGACGACGAATGCCAGGCCCTGGGGCGCTATCGCGGTGTCATCGAATCCACCCTTGCGGCCGCCGTGGCCGCTCAAAATGCCGGCGAACTGGCAGCGCAACTGCAGTACGCGTTGGACTATCGGGTGATCATCGAGCGCGGTGTCGGCTATCTGATGGCTCGCGACCACGTGGATTCGATGACCGCCTTCAACCGACTGCGACGAGCCGCCCGCGACACGCAGAGCAAGATCGGCGATGTCGCCCAACGGCTGGTGTCCACCGGCCGGCTGCCGACAGAAGTCCCTCGAGGCGTCACCCCCTGATTTCGCATCACGGTTGACGACTGGTGGGGTGTTTGGGCCCTATTTGGAGCCAACCGTGATGCAAATTCAGGGGAGGTCTCTCAGTAGCCCAGGTTCTGCACCGCGGCGACATTCTCCTTGGTGACGGT
>DATLPF010000031.1:0-16516 GCA_035535875.1 Propionibacteriaceae bacterium | reverse complement strand
AGCGCGAGCCAGACCGCAATGAAGACTCCCACCGCCCAGCCGGGCGCCATCAACCCGGAAGCGAAGAAGAAAGGTGCGAGAACGAGCATCGCGGCAAGGGCCAAACCTGCCGCGACGTATTTAGCGACCGTACGCGCATCTCGCGGCATGGCCGCATCGTTTCACCTTCGCCTGGTCCTGTCAGGCGATCGTCCCGCCTCCCGCTTCGGGCGAGCGCAGCCCGCCCGTGAGGCTGACAGTCGGGTGATGTGAAAGTCTGAGAGAAGCCTCATGGAGGGGAGCTGCGATGACCGAGGCCGCCGATCAGCCCTCGACAGCCGAGGTGCCGATACTCAGCGCCGTGATCATGATCGAGAAGGCGGGAATCGTTCCCACCGGTGACTGATGAGTCCGCCGCCTCTGAGCTCCGGCCCACGTTTCTGGTGACCGGCGCGACGAGCGGCATCGGCGAGGCAATCGCGACGCAGCTAGGCGAACGCGGCGCGCGGGTCCTCATGGGTGCCCGTACGGCCGAGCGGGGCCGGGTCGCGGCGGACCGAGTCCGGGCCCGCGTACCCGATGCCGACCTCCAGGTTGCGGCCGCGGATCTCTCGCTGATGCAAGAGGTCAGGTCTCTTGCGTACCAGATCATGGACAGCACGCCGCGCCTCGATGGCTTGATTCTCAACGCAGCGGAAGCACACAGCGATCTGGTGCTGACCGACGAAGGCATCGAGACCAATTTCGCCACCAACCACCTGGCTGGCTTCTTGCTGACCCACCTACTGCTACCCCTGCTCCGGTCCTCGGCGCCTGCGCGAGTGGTCGTGATCTCATCCTCGGTGCACTCTCAAGTGAGAATGGTTGACCTGAACAGCGTGGTTACTGGCGCCCCGCTGACGCCGGACAGCTATCGGACCAGCAAGCTCTTGAACATCTTGTTCGTCCGGGAACTCGCGAGGCGCCTGCAGAGCACGGGCATCACCGCCAACGCGGCGGACCCAGGTTTCGTACGGACCAACCTCGGCCGGTACGCCACCGGGAGACGTCGCGTACTGCTCAGCGTCACTCGTCCGATGCAGTCCAGCCCCGAAAGGGCGGCAATCACTGCGGTCTATCTGGCCACCTCACCTGAGGTGGCCGGTGTGACGGGCGGTTACTACGCCGACGGACACCCGGCGGAGGTGAGTGAGCTGGCCAAGAATACGAAGCTGGCCAGACGACTCTGGGCCGTGAGCGCCCAGGCGCTGGTGAGCCGCAGACTGGCCACACTCAATGAGATGATCGCCTTTGGATGACCGGTCGCACACGCATCAGGTGACGGTGAGAGTATCCCCGCTGACCTTGATCGTCTTCGGCGGCAGCGGCTTTGGTGCAGGGGGATTCACCACCGAACCGTCGGTGATCGAGTATTTGCTGCCATGGCAGGGGCAGTTGATCGTGGTGGTTACGGCGTCTACCTGACAGCCCTGATGCGTGCAGATTGAACTGAACGCCTTGAACTGCCCCTTCTTTGGCTGAGTGATCACCATCTGGGCGTCGGGAAAGATCTTGCCGCTTCCAACGGGAATGTCGGTTTCCTTGACGCTCAGGGGTCCGCTCGCACCGCTGGACCCACCTGTGGCGCCTCCAGAGGTGCCGCCAGCAGATGGCTCGGTAACTGGTTGGGTTGAATAGTTGGTGCAGGAGCTGAGGCCAGCGATGGCAGCGGCTGCCAATCCAGTGCTCATGATCACCGTACGCCGGGAGATCGGCAGTGAGTCGGTCGGTCGGTCGTAGGCATTCATGATTGCTCCGTCTAGTTCGCGAACTCGGAAGATGATCATACGATGAGGAAGTACAACACAGCGGTCACCCAGAGGGCGGTCAGCCCACTGAGCACGAGTCCTCCGGCAAGGGGCAATGCCCACTTCGGCGAGTCATCGCGAGTCAAGATCAACATCTTGAAGACGAAGGCGCCATAGAAGAAACAGCCCAAGAGCGAGTGCGCGATCACCCGACCGTCATAGGCCTGGAAGCCCAGGGCGTACAGGCAGTGCACCGCGACCGGTACCGAGATCAGGACCGCGAGGCGCCCCGACCAGCGGTGCACAGTCCCAACCCACGCGCCCCGCAGCGGGATCCGTCCATAGAGCCCCATCGCGGTGACCGTCTGGACGATGGCCAGGGCCATCGCGACAGAGGCCAGCGCTGCCTTAGCTGCCGCACCGCTGGAAAAACCCGCGATATTGACCGCATGGCCTGACGGTGTGTGCAGCCGCCCGTACACGCCCAACCCGATGGCGACCGCTGTTCCAAGGGCAAAGGCGATCACCACGGGAGCGATCTTGGTGCCGCTCGGCTCGGCGGGGGGAGCCTGTGGAGCGGGAACTGGGACGCTGGTCATGGAATCTCCTCCGCTCACAGATCCTCGTCGCCGTTGACCGGCTTGGCATCGAGGTTCTCGCCGCCCAGGGTGACCTGCGGGTTCTCGGGATCGAGCTGAGGCGCGGCGGTGGAGTCTGCGCCGGTCGTCTGGACCCCAACCTCGGATCCATCCTCAAGCACGATCCAGCCGACCGTCGTCTTGGAACCGCGTGCTCGGTAGAGGCCGGCCGGCTTCTTGGCCTCATTGATCTCGAACTTCAGTGTGTCCTTCTTGATCTGCACCGAGCCCTTCATGTGATCGCCGTCGAGACTGGCCTGGAGCGCCACGCCGCTCCTGCTCTTCAGGGATGTGTCGGCTCCCCTGACGGCGCCGCGAAACCAGGACTCGATATTACGGCCGTCGCAGAAATAAGCCGCGGACTGGTCGCCAAGCACGGCGACGGCGATTGCGGCCGAGCCGTGCTTGGTACGACCCGCGTACACCACTTTCTCTGGAAACTTGCTTTCCTCGGTGGTTTGGCTCGCGCTGGGGGACGGCGAGGCGACTGCAGTCTCGGTCGGCTGAGATGACGCGCTGCTGGCCGAGGCGGGGGCCGGCGCCGCTGATGATGGGCCTGCAGTTCCGGTCGAGCTGCTGCCTGGCGGGCCGCTCAACATATTGACGGTGAACATGATGGCGAAGGCCACGGCCACTGCGGCAAGGGTGACCAGGGGACTGCGGTGCTTCACGACACCTCCTCCGCCAGACGGCTATGCATGCGGGGGATGAGTGCCCCTCCAATCATCTGATACACCAACGCCGACATTCTCGTCTGATGTCGCATGCGCCACAATGGCCGACACTAATTCGAAACCGCCCAGCGTGGCGGATTGGAATCGCCGGTCTCGTGAGAATAAGGAGTCTTGTGTCCGAGTTGCCGTACGCCAGCCGCCCCGTTCGGGTCGGAGTACAGCTGCAGCCGCAGCATGCCGATTATGGGGACCTGCGGCGGGCGGTGACTGCGGCTGAAGAAGCCGGGGTCGACGTGATCTTCACGTGGGACCATTTCTTTCCGCTCGGTGGTGATCCGAACGGCAAGCACTTCGAGTGCTGGACGATGCTCGCCGCTTGGGCCGAGCAGACCGAGCGAGTCGAGCTCAGCGCGCTCGTAACCTGCAACTCCTACCGCAACTCTGACTTGCTTGCCGACATGGCACGGACTGTTGATCACATCAGCGGCGGCCGCCTCATCCTTGGGATCGGCGCCGGGTGGTTCGAAAAGGACTACGAGGAGTACGGCTACGAGTTCGGGACACCAGGCAGCCGGATCGCGGCGCTGGGCAACTCTTTGCCGCGGATCCGCGCGCGATTCGACCGGCTGAACCCACCGCCAACGCGACCGATCCCGATATTGGTCGGCGGAGGCGGCGAGCGGAAGACGCTACGCCTGGCAGCCGAGCATGCAGACATCTGGCACGGGTTCGGGAGCGTCGACACCCTGGCCCGGAAGAACGGCATACTCGACGATTGGTGCGCGAAGGTCGGGCGGGACCCTGGCGAGATTGAACGATCGACCTCCGCCCGTAGCGGACCCGAGGAGCTGGGCGAACAGCTCGTAGCCATCGGTGAGCGGCTGATCACCATCGGCACTGACGGTACCTCTGGCTTTGATCTTGCTCTCACCCGCGACTGGCTCCAGTTCCGCGATGAGCAGAACGCCGATGCGTAAGTTTGGTGGGTGATCACTGCACTTGCGGACGCAGTTGCGGCTGGTCCGGTCGTACTGGATGGCGGCCTCGCGACGCAGCTAGAGTCCCAAGGTCACAACCTCAACTCCGAGCTGTGGTCGGCCCGGCTGCTCCATGATGATCCAGATGCCATCGTTCAGGCGCACCTGGCCTTCTTCGCTGCCGGGGCTCAGGTTGCCACCACTGCTTCGTATCAGGCCTCAATCGGCGGGTTCGCTCGAGCCGGCATTGAGCAGGCCGAGGCCGAGCAGCTGATTCGGCGGAGCGTACGTCTCGCCGAGCAGGCGCGTGCCAGTTGCGACGGCGGTCGCGCTCGCTGGATTGCCGGTTCGATTGGTCCGTACGGGGCGGCTTTGGCCGATGGGTCGGAGTATCGAGGCGACTACGGCTTGTCAGTGGATGAGCTACGGGCCTGGCATCGGCCGCGAATCGCGTTGCTGATCGAAGCCGGTGTCGATGTCCTCGCCCTAGAAACCATCCCCTGCCTGGCCGAGGTCGAGGCGCTGCTTGCCGAGATCGACGGGAGTGGGCAGCCGTGCTGGCTGTCGGTCACCTGTGCAGGCAACCGTACGCGCGCTGGAGAGCCGGCAGCCGCGGCCTTCTCGCTCGCCCGTGGCGTTGACGAAATCGTGGCAGTCGGTGTCAACTGCATCGACCCGGTCGACGCGCACTCGCTCGTCCGCTGCGCCAGTGAATCGACCAGCAAGCCGGCCGTTGTCTATCCCAATGGCGGCGAGCGCTGGGACCCCTCAGCTCGGACCTGGATTGGCCCGGCGACGTTCCGGTCTGAGGACGTCGAGGACTGGATCAGCAGCGGGGCGCGCCTCGTCGGCGGCTGCTGCCGTGTCGGCCCGGCGGAGATCAAGGCGATTCGTGATCTTGTCGGATGACAAGTGCCCTCGGACTAGACCTCAGTTGTGCAGCACGGCCGCACCGCTGAACTTCCCGTGCTTGAGATCCGCCAGAGCGCGGGGCGCCTCGCTCATTGGATAGGCCACCGTCGTCGCACGTACGCCGAGCCGCTCCGCCAGCCGGAGGAAGGTCTCCCCGTCCGCGCGGGTGTTTGCGGTCACCGACCGCAGCTTGCGCTCCTGAAAGAGTGTGTCCTCATAGTTGAGGACAGGGATGTCGGACAACCAGATGCCGGCGACGGCCAGCGTGCCGCCGCGATCGAGCGCCTGCAACGCGACTGGAACCAATTCGCCAGCCGGAGCGAACAAGATTGCCCCATCAAGGGGCTCAGGCGGTGCATCCCGGGCGTCGCCCACTGAATCAGCGCCGAGCTCGGCGGCCAATTTCTGGTTGGCCTCGCCCCGAGTCAGGACATGGACGCGCAGCCCCTGCGCCAGCGCCACTTGTGCGGTGAGATGCGCGCTGCCGCCAAAACCATAGATGCCGAGCGAGCCTCCCGGCGGAACCGCCGCACAGACCAATGCCCGGTAGCCGATGATGCCAGCGCACAGCAGGGGGGCTAGATGCTCGTCGTCAATGCCTGCTGGAAGCGCGTACCCGAACGCGTCGTCGACGAGGCAGAAGTCTGCATATCCGCCATCGGTGTCCCAGCCGGTGAAGGTTGGCGCAACGCAGAGGTTCTCCGCGCCGCGGCGACAGAATTGGCAGCTGCCGTCGGTGCCGCCAAGCCAGGCCACACCGACCCGGTCACCGGTAGCAAACCGGGTTGCGCCGTCGCCGAGGGCATCGACGACGCCGACAACCTCGTGACCGGGAGTGACGCTGGGATGCTTAGGAGACAGGTCGCCCTCGGCTAGGTGTAGATCGGTACGACAGACGCCGCAGCAGTTGACCTTGATGCGAACTTGGTTGGAAAGCGGAGTAGGCGCCCCACGTTCCACGCGCTGCAACGGTTCGCTCTCGATCGGCCCCGGTTGGTGCACGGCCCAAGCGTTCATCTCGCTATTCTGGCGAGTCAGCGGTGGTGAGGGGAACCGTCGTAGATGAGATCTTTCTCAGCGATAGCCAACCTCAGGTAGATGTTTTTCACAGTTTGACGCGTCATGATGGAAATATGAGCATCATCCAGCTTCTGATTACGGGGGTCGCCATTGTCGGCGTCATGGTGATCGTGTTGCTGGCGATCATTCCCTCCCTGCTCGACTATCCCCGAGGCCGCGACAAGGAAGAATCCGATCCGCCGGCGCCAACTCCATTCAAGCCAGACGACAATCGCGGCGACTCGATTGATCTGGCGGCCTGAGAACGCCTGACACTAGCGGCGGTAACAGCATCGCTTGGGTAAGCGCAGCCGCTCATCCTGCACGAGCTTGATCAAGTCGCCAGTCCCGACCTCCAAGATCTGACCGCGCTGAGTGTTGCGAGCGATGACGGTTATCACTTCGTCGCCGTTGGGGCTGTACTGAACTTCGATGTCCCCGACCGCCACCGTCGAATCAGTCAGCAGATAGGAATTGCCGGCCATGGATTGGAAGCTCAGACACTTTTGGTGGGTAGTGGCGCCGCACCGCACGGCAAACTTTCGGCCCGTCGCGACCTGCACGTAGACCTCCGTGGCGCCCTTGTCGAGCCGGAACATCTCGAAGGCGAGCGCGCCGCCCTGCCCAGTCCAAAAGCTCGGCATGTCGTAACGGCTGTCGTAGTGGTAACCAAATCCGCTGAAGTACTTCCCGCTCGGATCCAGGTAGGACGAAGTGACCTCGGCCATCTTCGAGCGCCACTTGAACAGGATCAGTGCCCGGCACGTCGCACTCGATGGATCGCAGCCCTGCCTGGATGGTGTCGATGTGGGCAACGATGGGGCCGCCTGCGGTACCGGTCGATGTGCGGGGACGAGCAGGCCGATGGCAACGACCGTCAGCACCACCACAACGACAGCCGCCAAGCCTCGCTGGATCCAGCGACGGCGGCTGAGCCAGCGACCGTGGGCCAGGTCATCGGCGCCGTCGTGGGACTCCCGCATGACGTACGGGATCGCATCTTCGAGCTCCTGGGCGAGTGTCTCGTCACTCGTACGCTCCGGGTGTTCGGCAGCGAGTGCGACCCGCGCGCGCCGAGCCAGGAGAAGCACGTCGTCGACCGAGCGCCCGAGGACTTCGGCGACCTGCACGGTGGGTAGCCCCGCATAGCCTTCCAAGATGACGACAACCCGCTGGTCGTAGGGGAGCATCCGAAGGTCGGCAACGATCGGCTCGGTGACTGGCAGATGCGGGGGCCCGTCGATGAGCTCGAAGCGCTTTCGCGGTTCCCAGGGGAGCTGGACGGGTCCACGAGCGGTCTGTACCACAGTCCGGAGCGCCTCGACCTGAGGATGCTGCACGCGGGGCAACCGCCAGTAGAGCTCCGCGAAGACCAATTGGACGACCTGCTCCGCCTGGACTTGATCACCCGTGAGGAGGTAGGCCGTGGCCTCAAGGAGCGGACGCTCGCGGTCGACCACGGCGGCGTATTCCTGGTCGCGGATCGCCGGCATGACTCACCTCATCCTGATGGTAGGTCGTGCAAGCGGGGGATGATCCATCGCTTGCTAGAGGTGATCTTCCTAGAGGTGATCTTCGCCGGCGGCGTAAGAATGGTCTGTGACCACTTTTCGTCGCTATGTGGCGATCGGCGACTCCTCTACGGAAGGACTAGAAGATCCTGATGGGAACGGTGGCTACCGCGGCTGGGCTGACCGGCTGGCTCAGCACATCGCCGACAATCAGGATGAGCCGTTGGAATATGCGAACCTCGCCATCCGCGGATTGAGGATGAAAGAGATCTGGACCAGCCAGTTTGCCGACGCGCTGGCCATGGGGCCCGACCTGCTTTCCGTATTCGGCGGTGTGAACGACGTCATTGGGCCGCGCTGTGACTTCGACTCGATTCGCGCCGAGTACGTCATCATCTTCGGCCAGGCGCGCGACCAAGGCGCAATGGTGCTGAGCTTCACCGTGCCCGATCTTTCGGCGATCAATCCGCTCGGCGTGCCCTTTAGGGATCGGGTCACCAAGCTGAACGACATCATCCGCACTGAGGCCGAGCGGCGCGGGGTCGTGGTGATGGATTTCGAGCAGTATCCGATCACGCAGGACCCCCGCCTGTGGTTCGCGGATCGGCTCCACGGCAATGAGCTCGGCCATGAGAAGGTGGCGGCCGCCTTGGCGTGGCGACTCGGCATCGACGGCTTCGACGATAGCTGGGCTACGCCCCTGGAAGGCGAGGCGATGAGGCCGCGAGGTCGTGAGCTGCTGACGGGCGACATGGAGTGGGCAAGGCACTACCTGGCGCCCTGGCTGGGCAGGGGCATCCGACGGCTGCGGACCGGGTACGGAATCGAGCGCAAGCGACCCATTCCCACTGTCGTGCCGAAATCGATGGTCTCTGAAGTTGGTTCGCGCGAGCCTTAGGAGAACAGGGCCTGGCCGACGTGCTCGCCTTGGGCGATACCCGGCGGGATCGCGAAGAGGGCCGAGCCGGTGTGTTGCACATACTCGCTGAGCCCGTCACCCAGTCCAAGCTTCATCTGGATCGGGATGAACTGCGTACGGGGGTCGCGGACGTAAGCAAGGAAGAATAATCCGGCGTCCAGACGGCCCAAGCCGTCGCTTCCATCCACGAAGTTGTAGCCCCGGCGGAGCATTTTGGCGCCGCCATTGTTGCTCGGGTGCACGAGGCGTACGTGAGCATCGGTCGCCACCAGTGGTTCCCCATCGTTGCCTTTGAGATGGAAGTCTGGCTGGCTGAACTCGCTGCCGCCCGACAGCGGCGCACCCTCGGCCTTCGTCCGACCGATGACTCGCTCCTGCTCACTCAGCGGCTGCCGGTCCCAGGTCTCGACAGTCATGTTGATACGGCGCACCACCAGATAGGAGCCGCCGGCCAGCCACCGCCCCTTATTGTCAGCATCGGCTGGCGCCCAGACATGCGCGTCAATGGCGGCGGGATCTTCGGCCTTGAGGTTCATGGTGCCGTCCTTGAAGCCCATCAGGTTTCGTGACGTCGCCTGGCTGGTCGATGTCGATGATGTCCGGCCAAAGCCCAGCTGTGACCACCGCAGAGAAGCCCGGCCGAATGCGATCCGGGCGAGGTTGCGTACGGCATGTACGGCGACCTGCGGGTCGTCAGCACAGGCCTGGACGCACAGGTCGCCGTCAGACCGTTGCGGGTCGAGCTTGTCGGCGGGGAAGTGGGGCAGTCGATGCAGCGCATCGGGCTGCCGGTCTGCGAGCCCGAACCGATCTTTGCCTTGCTTGCGGAACAGTGTCGGACCAAACCCAAAGGTGATGGTCAGACCCGCCGCGGGTAGGCCGATGGCTTCTCCGGTGTCGTCCGGCGGTGCCGCGTACGGGCCTGATGTAGGACCGACCTCCCCGGCACCGAGGCCCTGTGTCATCCGTGCGGCGGCGGCGGTCCAGTCTTTGAGGAGCTGGACCAATTCCTCGCGGGAATGTGTGATCACGTCAAAGGCGGCGAAGTGCAATCGATCTTGGACCGGGGTGAGGATGCCTGCCTGATGCTCGCCGTAGAAAGGATAGGTACGCGTTCCCGCCGGCTGCGGTGACGGAGTGGTCTCCGCGCTTCCCAGCGCAAATCCACCGGCAGCACCTGCGGCCAGTCCTGCCAGACCGGCTCCCGCCGCACCGAGCAGCCCACGCCGGGAAACCGCCGCCCGTTCTTTGTGAGGATCTGGCGCCGGTGAGGGAGCTTCAGTCTCAGTGGGCTGCTGGCGAACGTACTCAGTCGATGTCATTCGTTGCGGCTTCTGACTTACACGACCGCGGCGGCCAGCTTGGACAGCGGCTCCGACAGGGCGTTCACGGCATCAGACAGCTCCTTGACCTCCGCCTTACTGAGTTTGTCGTAGGTCTTGAACCCATCGCCCTCGCGCTGCGCGTTCAGCAGGGCCAGCACTGTCGCGAACTTCGCGGTGATCTGGCTCTCGAGGGCAGGATCTCGATCCCGGAGCAGCGGCCGGAGTCCCTCGAAGCCCACCAGCGCCCCCTCGATATTGGCCTGGAAGTCCCACAGGTCAGTACGCGACCAGTACTCCTCCTCGCCGGTGACCTTGCCTGTCGCTACCTCGTCAAGCAGACCACGCGACCCGTTGGCGATCTCATCGGCGCTGAAGTCGAGCCTGGGAACCCTCTTATGGAGGCTGGCCGTGTTCTTCACAAGATCATCGGAGTACGCCACCCGCTCGGCCTTGCTGAGTGGCTCGTAGTTCTTGGCACGCGCCGGCCACAGATCTTTCTCAAGACGATGCCAGCCCGTCCACTTCTGACCAGGCTCGAGATCGGCTTCCCGAAGGTCGAGCTTGGGATCGAGATCGCCGAATGACTCCGCGACCGTCTCGATGCGCTCCCAATGCATGCGTGCAACCGGATAGAGCGCACGGGCCTCGTCGTCCTTGCCGGCTTTGTATGCGGCTACGAACGTTGCGGTCATGGCCACCAGATGCTCGGTCTGGTCTTCCACGTATTCGCGGTAGTTCTCGTTCGCCTGCTTGACCAACTCGGCGTCGCTTCCCGCGGACCCCTGCTGCGCCTCGCCGGAATCAGAGACTGAGAACGGTGCCCGAATGCCGTCGCCGGCCATCCCAGGCTTGCATGCGGTGAGGTAGCTCCCAGGCTCGACCTTCATGACTAGCTCCCGAGTAATGCCGGGGCCGATATTCTCCACCTCGCCGACGATGCGCTTTCCATCCTCGGCGTATAGGTAGAACTCCGTCACCTTCTGTCCCCCGTTTGTCACCGCGAACGTGACGGTGCCCGCGGGGGCACTGGTCGCGGACAGTTTGCACTCGGAGTCGGTTGCCTGAACGGTCAAGGCACGCGGGTTCGCACTCGCCGTGGAACCTGAATTGTCGGTGGTGTTGGTGGTGTTGTCCGTGCATCCCGCCAGCAGCGGCATGCCGAAGACGGCGCAGGTCGAGGCGAGAATGAGGGTGCGTACAGGCATGGCGAATTCACCAGCCGGACGGCTGAGGCGACTCATGATCATTTCCTTCCGGACGCCCCAACTGGCTCGGGAGTCGGGCGTGAGGGAGCTTGTGTGCGCTGTCGCTTCTGGTAGAGGAAGATCGTCATCGTTGGAATGAAGTAGAGGAGCCAGGCGGCCGCTTCGAGAACAGTGGTTGCGGGCGAGAAATTGAACACACCCTTCAAGAGCGTTCCGTACCACGAGGTTGGCGGGATTGCCGCGGACACGTCAAAGGCCAGGTTGTTCAAGCCGGGCAAGAACCGAGCTTCCTGAAGGTCGTGCACGCCGTACGCCAGCACTCCGGCCGCGATGACGATCAGGAAGGCGCCGGTCCAGGTGAAGAAGCGGCTCAAGTTGATCTTCAGAGCACCGCGGTAGATCAAGTAACCCAGCAGGACCGCGACCAGTAGCCCCAGCGCTGCACCCAAGAGTGGGCCGGCGGTCGAGGCGGTGCCACGGGCTGCGGTCTGCGTGGCGGCCCAGAGGAAGAGCGCCGTCTCGAGACCCTCCCGACCCACAGCCAGCAGGGCGACGATGACCAGCGACCAGCGACTGGCGTCGGCGGCCTTGTCGATCTGCGCCCGTAGCTCGCCGGACAGAGTGCGCGCGGCCTTCGCCATCCAGAAGATCATCCACGTGACGAAGCCGACGGCCACGATCGAGAGCAAACCGCCGATTAGTTCCTGGGCCTCGAAGGTCAGCCCCTTGGGCCCGAAGGTGAGTGCGGCGCCGAACCCGAGTGAGATGGCTACCGCAATACCCACGCCGAGCCAAATCTGAGGCAGCTGATTCCGGCGGTCGGACTTCACAAGATAGGCAACGAGGATGCTGACGATGAGCGCGGCCTCTAGGCCCTCGCGTAAGCCAATCAGGAAGTTGGCTAGCATCTCTCCTCATTCCCCGGCAGTATTGGTGATTGCCTACCTCGCTGACGGCTTCGTTGCAGCCAGCGCAAATAGGTGAGGCTCGCCTAACTTAAGTCAGGCTTACCTTCCTTCGCAAGGCGTTGAGTCAGAATTGGCTGAGCTTTTTGTCACGCACCTGGATTTGGGCGGCTCAGGATTCCGGCTTGGGCGGGCCGAGAAGGATCTGGGTCTGCATAGTTTGCTGACGGTCTGCACTGGTTGCAACCTGTGCAGACCGTGAAAGAGCTACGTAGACGTAGGTTCCGGAGGCGGCTGAGAGAATCCCGACGTACAGTCAGTGGCGGATCTCGCCGAGCGTGATCATGAGCAGATGCTCGAGCCGCTCGCGTACCACCTGGTCGGGGAGATCGGTCCTGTGATGAATCAGCGCGGTAATGATCTGAGTCGGCTCGGGGAGGAAGCCCAGGATGTCGCTGATCGCCCAGAAGACCTGCGCATCGTGATCATCATCGAGTAGGCCGCCGTGCCAGCGATAGGCGTCGGAGAAGGCATCCGCGCTGTCCAGATCGTGCAGCATCACGAAGTTCGCTCGTGAGTGCATGACGTCCAAGTCAGCAGGCCCCCACGAGGTCTCTGCCCAGTCGATCACACCGGTGATCCGATCGCCTTCCCACAAGATGTTTCCCGGATGAAAGTCGCGGTGTACCAGCCCATTTCTGGTCGGCGGGGCACCTTGATCGAAGAGGTGGATGGCCCGTTGCCACAGTTTCGGACGCGACGTCCAGCTCGGCACTTCAAGATCATCAGGCGTCCAGAATTCGTACGGGCGCGGCCGATGATCATCATCCACTGGGGTGCCGTGAATGATCACGGCAATCTTCGCCAGCTCGTCGATCGCGTCAAGGCTCAGCGGCCCAAGCCGGACGCGGCCGGGGAGCCAGGTGGTCAGGTTCGCGTAGTCGCCAGCACGGCTGCCATCCGGATCGGAGGCAATCAGGTGCGGCACTGGGAGGCTGGAACCCTCCATCAGGCGGCAGCCCAGTGCCTCACAGGAGACGTGCTGGCGGCCGATCTCGCCCCAACGTTCGATGGAGACATAGCGGAGGACAACCGGTTCACCACGTCGGAGGTAGACCGCCGAAATGGTGTCAGTCCTGCCGCCGCCGACCGGCTCGATCGCAATGATCTCGGACTTGAGGTGCTCCTGCGCCCAGGCCCGCACCTGCGCGGGAATCACTTGAGCAGAATAGATGCAGGCTTCGAGCCCGATATCGCGCCAACAAGAACGCCAAGGTAGGAGGTTCTCGATGTTCGCGCCGCCGATCTGCAGGAGGAGTTGACGGAACAACGCCTTTCCGTTCCGTCAACTCCGACGAAGACGGCGGCAACTTAGCGAACATCGCAGCGAGCGGAGCGAGCAATCAGACACTGCGCGAGCGGCTCTCAATTGGCCAGCGCACGACGCCGCAGCAGCTCTCCAGTCGCGTAGCGACCGATCTGGTAGGTCGCGATGCCATCCATGATCGCCCCGATGCCGCCGCCCATCAGCGGAAGCCGCTTCACGATTGCCAACGCGACGTTCTTCCCGCCGATGCGGGCCGCGAGGTCGGTGAGCACCTCTTCTGCCACGAGCCTGTCGAGTTCGGGATCGAAGATCGGCGCAGTCGCCACCGCCATCGGCGAGGTCGGCAGCGTGCCCTGCGCAATGTGCTTGGCGACTTGCTCCCCACCCATCAGACACATCACAAGTGCAGTGCGGACTCGGTTGTCATTGAGGTCGTAGCCGCGCAGATGGGCAATCGCACCAACCATCCGGACCTGCACGATTGCGACGCCGGTGATGTTGGCGGGTATTGCCACCGGGAGCGCAGCCACGCCTCCAATATTGGTCACAAAGCCTTGCGCGGAGGCGAGGCGCACATGGTGGTCGATGATCGAGGAGATCGCTTCATCAACCGAGCCCGCCTCCCGCTGTAGGTGGCGGGCCGCGGCTGTCTTCGCGCTGGGGAGTCGCCCGTAGCCATCGATGGCGATTTCGAGTACCTGGCGCAGCGCGCCTCCAGCTCCTTGCGCGGTGACCAGATTTGCCACAGGGGAAATCACCGTGGCGATCCTCCGACGCACATCCTGCGCTGACGCCATCAGGCCTCCAAACACTCTGCGTCGGGATCACAGGTCCCGATGGTTCAGCTGCCCGCTGGGGCAGTGCTGGACCCCAGCGTACGTGGCCACCTGAGCCGGTTGCCTGGCTGCGACCCCTGGACAACCCCGAGCCGGCCCTGAACAGACGCCTCCCCTGGTGGGAGTATGCCGAAGTGGAGTCGCCGTTCGGAACACCGGAGCAGTGGCGGCACGATGACCTGATCGGAGTCTCGCGGGCGTTCGATGAGGACCTGGCTCTTGCCGCGTACGAGTCCGGGGTCTTTCCGATGCCTACACGGGCGGGCGTGATGGGCTGGTATTCACCCCTGGATCGGGCCGTCCTTCCCCTAGACGGTTTGCGGATTAGTCGCTCGCTACACAAATCCATCAAGCGCTATCAGATCCGCATCGATACGGCGTTTGGCGCCGTGCTCGACGGTTGTGCTGACCGCCGGCGCCCCAGCGGATGGATTACCGCCGACATCCGACGGGTTTATTGGCGGCTGCACCGGCGCGGCGTCGTGCACTCAGTTGAAGCCTGGACTCCCGACGGTGGGCTGGCAGGCGGTCTATACGGCGTAAGTATCGGCGGTTTGTTTGCGGGCGAGTCCATGTTCTATCGGCCTGGCATCGGGCGGGATGCGTCCAAAGTTGCCCTCGTGGCTTTGGTCGACCTGCTGAGGGGAGCGGGAACTGAGGGTCGACTGCTCGACGTGCAGTGGCAAACACCGCATCTGGCATCGCTCGGGGCCGTGGAGCTGCGGCGGGAGGAATATCTGCAGCGGCTTGCGATGGCCCTGCCACTGCCGCCGCCTGACTGGTCGAGCCACTGAGCCGGACGTTCATAATGGGCCCATGCCCGAGATGCCGGAGGTGGAATCGCTGGCGCGGTTCCTCACCGAGAAGTGTGTGGGGCACACCATTGCCCGCATCGATCTCATGGCCTTCAGCGCACTCAAGACCTACGATCCGCCGCTGTCTGCGCTGCACGGCCTGGAGATCGAGTCGGTGACCCGGCGCGGCAAGTTCCTCGACATTGCCGCTCAAGGTCTGCATCTGGTCTTCCATCTGGCAAGAGCCGGTTGGCTGCGCTGGCGCGACGCACTTCCCGATGCGCCACCGAAGCCGAGTAAGAGTCCGCTTGCGTTGCGCGTACGGCTGGACGATTCATCGGGTTTCGACCTCACCGAGGCGGGAACGCAACGCAAGCTCGCCGTCTATGTCGTCACGGATCCACTGTCCATCCCTATGGTCGCGACCTTGGGTACTGATCCACTCAGCGATGACTTCGATCAGCCCGCACTTGCTGGCCTGCTGGCCAAGGCCGGCCGGGCACAGTTGAAGGGGGTTCTCAAAGATCAACGGACCATCGCAGGCATTGGCAACGCGTATTCCGATGAGATTCTGCATGCGGCGAAGCTGAGTCCGTTCAAGCCGTCAAATTCGCTCTCCGAAGCGGAGCTCGGCACCTTGTTCGCAGCGATCAAGGGGGAGCTCTCCGATGCGATTCAGCGGGCCGATGGGCTGGCCGCCAAAGACTTGAAAGGCGAGAAGAAGTCCGGCCTGCGCGTGCATGGGCGTAAGGGCGAGAAATGCGACGTCTGCGGGGACACCATCGCCGAAGTATCCTTCGCCGACTCCGCGCTGCAGTACTGTCCGACCTGTCAGACCGGCGGCAAGAAGCTCGCCGACCGGCGGCTTTCGAAGCTGTTGAAGTAACTCATGTCCGGCACCGAGAGTCATGCAGCGTTGTTCGAATCGCTGTGCGATGAGTACACCGGCGTGAGCGGGGTGACCATGCCGGAGGGCGGCAGCGGGTTCGGGTCGAATGCGATCAAGATCAACAAATCCATCTTCGCGATGCTGGTCAATGACCGGCTGGTCGTGAAGCTCCCCGCCGGACGGGTTGCGGACCTGATCTCATCCGGTGACGGGCTGCCCTTTGATGCCGGCAAGGGCAAGCCGATGAAGGAGTGGGTTGGTTTGACGGTTGACGACGATGCCTGCCGTGTGCTTGTTGCCGAGGCGATGGCATTCGTCGGAGGCTGATTAGGGTAGGGCATGTGTTTGGGAACGACGTGGCAACGGTTGGGCCGGGGGATGTCGCCGCGCGGGTGGGCGAGGGCTGGATGCTGCTTGACGTCCGTACTAACGACGAATGGGCCGGCGGTCACATAGCGGGGTCGGTACACATTCCGATGGATCAGCTGATGCAGCGTTTGGACGAGGTGCACGATCGGGTCGTTTGTGTCTGCGCAGTAGGTGCCCGCTCAGCTCGGGTGGCCCAGTTTCTCAATGCCCAAGGTCGTGAGGCGGTCAACCTCGACGGCGGTATCTATGCCTGGGCGAACAGCGGGCTTCCGATCGAGAGTTGACGCCGGCTTCCACACCCCTATTCGTTCAGAGCTGGTCGCGCGCATCGCGCGTCGAACGGAGATTCGCTGGAAACCTCACTCCAGCCGAGCTTGCGATGGGCAACTCAGGCGTGAACTGGTGGAAGA
>DATLPF010000030.1:0-11530 GCA_035535875.1 Propionibacteriaceae bacterium | reverse complement strand
CAGGAGTGCGGTTCACCAGGATGCTGATCAAGTCCGTACCGTCCCCGCCCTTGCGCTGTCGGGCGAGCTCACGTCCGTACTCAAAAACCTCGAGCGCGGCTGGGGAACGGAACGGCAGATGCTTGTACTGATCACTGTCGGAATCGGTGAGCAAGTGCTCGGAGTAGTCCGGGTCGGTGTTGCCGATCATTTGGTTGCCCCAGTTGATCAGCATCCCGGTATCGCTGACCGGTACGTCGAGCAGCCGAACGAGAACATTGATCGGAAAGTCAGCGCTGATCTTCTCGACAAAGTCGAAATCGGAGTTCTGAAGGGCGTTGTCGACGGTCACCGTAGTCAGACCGCGCAAGAACTCCTCGTACTTTCGAGTCAGCGGTCCCTGACTGAACTCACGCTGGATCAGCTTGCGCAAGGCCCGATGACGTACCCCATCCGTCTCCAGCATGGAACGCCGCAGATCCATCAGGTCGTCGTCGACCTCTTCGAGGTTCACATAGGTCGTCGACGTGAAGGTCTCAGCGTCACGATCCACAGCATCGACGTCCTGATACCTGGTGACAGCCCAAAAGCCCGAGTTCGGCGGCGCCTCCGGTGTCCAATGGACCGGGTCCTCGGCACGCAACGTGTGGAACATCGCCCAGCCCTCATTGCGGGCAAAGGCATCCAGATCGGTCAGATCGACTTGATCAAGTGGTACAGCGGTCGGCTGCGACACGATCGCTCCTTTCTACAGGTGGTAGGCGTACTCGCGAAACTCCCAGTCGGTCACCCAGTGATGGAAGCGGTCCAGTTCATTTCGCTTGTAGGCAAGAAAAGTTTCCACGAAATGCTTGCCGAGAATTCCTGCTATGTCGGCATCCGCCTCGAAGGCGTCGAGTGCCGAGGCGAGATCACCCGGAAGCTTGTCGGCCTTGCTGGGGTCGTATCCGTAGCCCTCCAACGGTGGCGAGGGCTCCAGCTCGTCGCGAATGCCGAGATATGCCGCCGCTAGCAGGCCGGCGATGGCGAGATAGGGATTGGCGCTGGCGTCACCCAGCCGGAGCTCCATCCGGGATGCCTTGCCCCGCTCCGGCGGAATCCGCACCATCGCGCTCCGGTTGTCAAACCCCCAGTCGATCAGCCATGGGGCGAGGGTGTCGGGGCCGAACCGTTTGTACGAGTTGATGGTTGGGTTGCTGACGGCAGCGAGTGCGGGCGCGTGGGCGAGCACTCCGGCGATCGCCGACTTGGCCGTCTTCGACAATCCGTCCTTGGCTTTCGGGCCATCGAACAGCGGCTGACCGGCGTCGTCCCACGTGGAGAAGTGGATGTGGAATCCTGATCCACCTTCATCGTTGAACGGCTTGGCCATGAAGGTGGCCAGCTTGTCCTCCTGGCGTGCCAGCTCCTGGATAGCGGTCTTGAAGCGAAAAGCGCGGTCGGCCGCGTCGAGCGCCTCGGAGTGCCACAGATTGATCTCGAACTGTCCGCTGGAGAACTCATGATTAGCGGCGACAACATCGAGCCCGTACGCCGAGAGCTGCCGGAGCGTACGAAGCAACACGTTCTCCGGATCACCCTTCAAACCCGCGACGTAGACATTGCCGGTTGCCTCGCCGTAACGCTGCCAGCCGGTCGGGTTCTTCCCGGTGCGTTCCAGCACATAGAACTCAAGCTCGGGGCCAACGATTGGCTGCATACCAAGATCAGCGAACTGCTGAATCACCCGCTTGAGCACCATCCGAGGGCTTTCCTCCGATGGCGAGCCGTCCGGATTGTAGACGTCGGCAATAACGTGCGCGACGCCCGGTTCCCATGGCACGACCTGAGCCGTGCTGACGTCTGGGAAGGCCAACACATCCGGGAGCCCAGCTTCGAGACCGCCCTCGATGTCAACAACGTCGCCCATTGGTGTGGTCGCGTAGACGGACCGGCAGAAGGCGACCCCGTCGCCGACCGTACGTGCAAAGCGATTGACCAGGACGTCGCGTCCCCGATCGGTACCGATCAGATCCGAATACCCGACACGTACGACGTCAATGCCTTGCGTCACCATCTCGGCGGCGAAGTCCTCTAGACCCGTCGTGTCGAAATGAGCCATCTGAACCTCCGCGCCGCCTCAACGTTCAAGAAGTCCTGCACCTGCTAACCGGATCAGCAAGCTATGTACACGTAGGTTGCGAACAGTCGTTTGGGGCCGAACAGTATCGCGTCCCTAAGCCTATGACAAGTAAACGCACGGCGCGAAGCGCCACTGATCGCGGGACGCGAAGCGCCGGAGATCGCATGGCGCGAAGCTGGGGATCGCCATTGCTAATCAGTCGCCTACCCGAGTACCGTACGGATCCGAACGATCTCGCTCTTCCAGCCTTCAGGAGTGCTGATGACCGATGTCAAAGGCTTCTTTTACCCGCGAACTGCGAGCGGCCAGTCGTCGCTGATCCCGTCACCTCCGTGGTACTACTCCGGCGACCTGCTGACCGTGGAATACCGTACGGATCCAGCGCGAGTTGCCGAGCTGCTCCCTGCTCCACTGTCACTGGCAGCCGAGGATCCGGGAGCGGTTGCCATGATCTGGGCTGACTGGCAGTCGTGTTCGTCCTCGCGCGAGGAGCTGCTGGATCCGGTGCGCTCCCAATACAAGGAGGCCTTCGTCGTCGTCCGCTGCAGCTTCGAGGGCCAGACCTACTCCCGTTGCGTCTACATCTGGGTTGACAAGGACTTCGCCATCGGTCGCGGCATTCACCAGGGCTACCCGAAGAAGTTGGGTTCCATGTGGCAGACAAGGCCGCACCCGTTCCCACACGGTGCACCTCAGATTCGGCCCGGCGGCGTGTTCGGTGCGACGCTCGCGGCTGGGGATAGGCGCCTGGCCGAGGCCGTGCTGACGCTGCGCGAGCAGTCGGAGAGCAATGGCTTTGTCAACTCCCACAAAATGGCGCACCACCGAATCCTGCCGGGCATTGCATCCGGCGCTCAGGACGCGTACGCCGAGCTGATCGAGTCAGGCTCGAGCGAGTTCGAAGCCGGCCCGGCGTGGACCGGTGAGGTGGACCTGCGGCTTTTCGATTCGCCCACCGAGGAGCTCTCGCGCCTCAGCGTCGACAAGATTATCGGCGGCTACTACCGGCAGGTGGGTGTTGTCTGGAACGGGGGCCGTACGCTGGCCACGCTCACCTAGCATGTCGGCATGTCCGATCGCCACACTCTCGCCGAAACCGAGAAGGCGATGAGTACACACGTCAGCGACCTGCCGCTCAACTTTGCTGCAGCGGCAGCTGTCTCGAGTCTCTACCGAGCCGCGAACGCCGTTCGGCTCCATCTGACCAACTCGGTGTTGCGTGAGCACGGACTGAGCTGGACAGGCTTTGTGGTGCTGTGGGTGGTCTGGATCTGGGACGGGCTCGAGACGCGCCGAGCCGCCGACAGTGCTGCCATTTCGAAGGCAACGCTCACCGGGGTCGTCAAGACCCTTGAAGCACGCGGACTCATCACCCGACGGGTCAGCGAGACGGACCGGCGGTTGGTGAACCTGGAGCTGACGCCGTCGGGCGTGACCTTGATGAAGGAGCTGTATCCCGCCTTCAACGCCGCGGAGACCGAGATGGTGGCCGGATTGTCGCCGAGAAGTCTGGCCCAGCTGACCAATAGTCTTCGATCGATCGTTACCGAGCTTGAGACCAAACCCAGCACTCGCGGAGATGGCCTGAGCCCCTAATGCGCCCCTGAGCCCCCAGTGCGCCCTGAGCCTGTCGAAGGGTGCCCATCCGAGGGCTTCGACAAGCTCAGCCCACAGAACAGCTCAGCGCACGTAGGCTTGCTCGGCCGCCGCAGCGACGAAATGCCGGAACACCTCGGCCTGCACGGGATCGGTCGCGGCCGAGTCTTCTGGATGCCATTGGACGCCGAGATACCAGCCTGCATGATCTTGCAGGGTCACAGCTTCGATCACACCGTCGGCTGAGTAGGCCGCAGGAATCAGACCTGCGCCAAGTGTGGCAATGCATTGATGGTGGGAGCACGAGATGGACGTGCGGCGCCCGACGATCTCGCCAAGGGGCGACGTCTCGTCGACGTCAAGATCATGAACGTGGTTGCGGTGATTACCGACGGTGTCATCCATGTCTTGAACAAGATCACCACCAAGCGCCACATTGACGATTTGTGTGCCCCGGCAGATCGCCAACAACGGTAGGCAATCCGCGAGTGCGACGCGTGCGACGGCAAGATCAAATGCATCCTGCTCTTCATCCACCCCATACTGCGTCGGGTGGGGCTGCTGCCCTGACCACCCGGCCGCAACGTCACCGCCGCCGGGCAGTAGCACGCCGTCCGCGAACCAGATCCGCTCCCGCGCAGCATCGGGGTCGATCTCGTGGCGCGGAGCGTACGGATGTATCACCACCGGCTCTCCCCCAGCCGCGAATACCGCCACGGCGAGGGCGCGCGCCGTGACTTCCGCCGCGTAACGGAGCGCCGTTGCACCTGGGGAAAAGCGCGCCGGAATGACGATCAGTGGGCGCCGGGCGGCAGAAGTGTTGTCAGGCATATCGGATCCAGGTCGTCTTGAGATAGGTGTATTCCTCTAGCGCGTGCCGGGACTTGTCTCGGCCGAAGCCCGACAGCTTGACGCCGCCGAACGGCACTGCCATGTCCCCCTCCTCATAGCAGTTGACCCAGATCGTCCCCGCCCGCAACGCTCGTGATACCCGATGTGCTGTTCCTAAATCGGAGGTCCACAGGGCTGCCGCGAGGCCGTACGGCGTGTCGCCGGCAACACGCACAGCCTCGGCTTCATCCTCGACCACCTGCACAGCGAGGACTGGTCCGAAAATCTCATCCCGAACGATGGGGTTGTCCGGAGCTGCTCCCGTCACCACGGTGGGTTCGAGATAGGCGCCGCCTGTCTGAGAGAGCACCCGCTGCCCGCCCACCAGCAGTGAGGCGCCTTCGGCCAGACCGAGATCGAGATGTCGAAGTACGCGCTGCAGGCTCCGCTCATCGACCAGAGGACCCATCTTGGTGTCGGGAAGCAGCGGGTCGCCCGGGAACCACTGGGCAGCGGTGTCCACGATTCGCTCGACCACCTTGTCGGCCACCTCGGCATGAACCACCAGTCGGGAGCCGGCGGTACACATCTCACCGGAGTTGAAGTAAATCGCCCAAGCCGCCGCATCTGCCGCCGCGTCCAGATCAGGGGCGTCGGGGAAGATGATGTTGGGCGACTTACCGCCGAGTTCGAGATAGACCCGCTTGAGGTTGCTGTCCGCTGAGTACCTCAGAAAATGGCGCCCTACGTCGGTGGACCCCGTAAAGGTGAGGACATCGACGTCGGTGTGCTCTCCCAAATGGCGGCCGACCACTTGGCCGTCTCCGCTGATCACATTGAAGACACCCGGTGGCAGGCCGGCCATGGAACCCAGCTCGGCGACCCGCTGCATAGAGAGTGGCGACTGCTCGGCGGTCTTCAGCACTACGGTGCAACCTGCCGCCAGTGCGGGCGCCAGCTTCCATCCGCCGAGCGTGAGCGGAAAGTTCCACGGCACGACAGCTGCGACGACCCCGGCCGGCTCGCGGGTCACCAGGGAAAGCTCGCCTTCCTCAGTGGGCGTGATCTCACCGGATTCCTTGTCCGCAAGCTCCCCGTAGAAGCGGAGACAGCGAATCAGCGCCCGGAGTTCGATCTGGTACGCGTCTCGAATCGGCTTGCCCATTTCCAGACTGATCAGTACCGCGACTTCCTTCCGATGCTCCTCGACCAGGTCCGCGAAGCGCTGCAGGATCTCGCCCCGAGCCCGCGGGTGCATTCGCGGCCAGGCGCCGTGATCAAATGCCGTACGCGCCGCAGCCACGGCAGCATCCGCATCGGCCGGCTGCGCCCAGGCGAGCTCGACGAGTGTCGAGCCATCCCGCGCAGAGTTCACCGGCCTCGTCGAGCCGTCGATCGCTGCTCGCCGCTCGCCACCAATGAACATGCCCTCCGAGATCGCGGTATTAGAGGCAAATTGCCGCCAATCGGTGGCCTCAACGGGGTCCGACATGATGGGCTCACCTCGTCTCCGTAGGGCTTGACCAATCGATCGAACTTAAATACGTTTGGGCCCTAACGATAGCTGGTCCGGCCTGCGGAGCTCAATCGCGGCCGAATCCACCGACCACATCCAGCAGCAGACAGGGGCGCGGATGACAACTGCGACGGTCGAGGGCGTGGAGGTTGACACTCGGCACTGGATTGGCGGCGTACGGGTCGCGTCGGAATCCACGTTCACCGATCTTTCCCCGATCGACGAGCAGCCGATTGCCGAGGTTTCCGCCGGCGCTGCTGAAGAGGTCGACGCCGCGGTGCAGGCTGCCCAGTATGCCTTTCCGGGCTGGGCCGCCATGCCGAGGAGCGCGCGGGCTGAGCTCCTTCGCAATGTCGCGGATGGGATCGACGCCCGGGCCGAGGAGCTGGCCAGGGTGGAAACTCGCGACAATGGATCCCTGTTGCGATCCCACCGGCGGAGCGTCATGCCCCGGGTGGGAATGAACTTCCGATTCTTCGCCGACTTTCTGGAGAAGCTTGATCATCCGGGCGGCGAGATTCGGGGTCACCGAGAACGCGTCAGCTACGACCCGGCTGGTGTTACGGCGATCATCACGCCCTGGAATGCGCCACTCATGCTGGCTACGTGGCGCATCGGACCGGCCTTGGCAGCGGGCAATACCGTCGTTGCGAAACCCCCTGAGTGGGCTCCCCTCACTGCCTCACTGCTGGCCGACATCACGAGCGAGGCCGGCTTGCCGACCGGCGTCTTCAACATCGTGCAAGGCACGGGCGCCGAGGCGGGTGCACCGCTGACCGCGCACTCGGGTATCCGTCGGCTGGCGTTCACCGGTTCCGTTCCGACTGCTGGAGTGATCGCCAGGGCCGCCGCGCCCAACATCGTGCCGCTGTCGTTCGAACTCGGCGGCAAGTCGCCGCTGGTGATCTTCGCAGATTCAGATTTCGATCTTGCTGTCACGCTTGCGATCGAACAGTTCGACAACTCGGGCCAGGTCTGTCTGGGTGCGTTCCGGATCCTGGTAGAGGACTCGATCGCCGATCGATTCACCGAAGCCGTGCTGGCAATGGCGAGGACCATCGTGCAGGGCGACCCACGCGACGAGCAGACAGACATGTCGTGCTTGATCACCCGGCAACACTTCGAAAAAGTGGACGGCTTCGTACGCCGGGCACTGGCGAGCGGAGCGAAGGCGATCTTAGGCGGCTCACCGAATGAGGAGCTAGGGCACCTCTACTACCGCCCCACGATCTTGGCCGACGCCGAAGCGGGTAGCGAGATCTTGACCGAGGAGGTCTTCGGCCCGGTCTTGACGATCCAGACCTTCTCTAGCGAGGAGCAGGCAGTCGGGATGGCCAACAGCACGCGGTTCGGCCTCGCCGCGACGTTGATCACTGGCGATCCGGACCGTGCCGCACGGGTCAGTGCCCGGATCAACGCGGGAACCATCTGGGTCAACTGTTTCTTCGTTCGTGATCTTGAGGCACCCTTCGGCGGCAACGGCAGGTCCGGAATCGGCCGCGAAGGCGGCATCTACTCCTTTGACTTCTATTGCGACATCAAGAACACGGTGTTCTCGCCTACCGGCTGGACCACGACTGACTAGAGCCTGAACTTCAATCACTCGACATCGACGCAGCGAAAGGAACATGATCATGGGCGAGGTGGTGGGCGCGGGTCTGATTGCGCACGTCCCGACGATTGTGCTGCCGGAGGTCACTCGCCGGGAGTTGAACAACGGCGAGGACACCACGTTGGTGGCCGGTCTGGAGACACTGCGCGCTGAGGTGTTCGACACCCTCGACTACGACACGGTGGTCGTTTTGGACTCTCACTGGGCGACAACGGTTGAGTTCGTCGTCACTGCGCAGGAACACCGCAAGGGCCTCTTCACCTCCGAGGAACTGCCGCGAGGCATGACTCAGCGCCCCTACGAGTTCACCGGTGACCCGGAACTTGCCCAGCTGATCGCGTCCAAGGCCAGTGATCATGAAACGTGGATCACCGCCGTCTCCGATGATCACCTACCGATCTTCTACGCCACCACAAATCTGTGGGAGTTCTTGGGGCAGGGCCTGCCGGACAAGAGGTGGATCTCGATTGGGGTCTGTCAGACGGCGGATACGGAGGACAATCTCCGGCTCGGCCGAGCACTCGGCGACGGAATCGCCGACAGTGATCGGAAGGTCGTGCTGCTCGCCTCCGGAGCCCTCAGCCACACGTTCTGGCCGCTACGGGAACTGCGTAAGCATGAGGCGGCAGGAATCGAGCACATCTTCACTCAGGGCGCGGCCGACGCCGACGCTCAGCGGATGCAATGGTTCGAGGCTGGTGATCATGGCCAAGTCCTGGAGACGATGCCGGAGTTCTACCGGTTCCGACCAGAGGCCCGATTCGGGCACTACCTGATGATGATCGGTGCCATTGGCGAGGGCGACTGCACTGCGACGGGTCGCCGCTTCGGCGAGTACGAGAACTCGATCGGTACCGGCCAGGTGCACTACTGGTTCGATAGACCCGAAGACGGCTTCCCCAGGCCGCGCCGTACGCCCGCAGATCCTGACGTCCGGCAACAGGCCACCGGCCCAGACTTGCCAGCGGCCGGCTGAGGCAACTCGGCAGGAGATCAGGACTGAGAAATGCCCTTCCGCGAATCACGCCGCATCCTGCTGGATGGCAATGTCGTCGATGTCGTGCGCCACGGCGAGGAGCTGGTCGCCGGCGACGGCCGTACGGTCGGCATCGATGAGGCGGTGCATTTGCCGCCGACAGCACCCTCGAAGATCATCTGCGTGCATCTCAACTACTCCTCCAGAGTCAAGGAGATGATGCAGTCGCTGCCACCAGCCCCGACCTACTTTCACAAGCCGGTGACGGCGCTCAATGCGCACGAGTCCGCGGTCGTCAGACCCCTCGGCTGCAGGTGGTTGAACTACGAAGGCGAGATCGCCATCGTGATTGGTCAGACGGCGAGGAACATCTCCCCTGAGGAAGCCGCTGGCTATATCCGCGGTTATTCGATCGCGAATGACTACGGACTGCACGACTTCCGCGATACGGACTCAGGCTCGATGCTCCGGGTGAAGGGCTCTGACACGCTGTGCCCGGTCGGTCCCGGACTGGTGGAGGGCTGGGACTTCCATGGCAAGTGGATCCGGACTCTGGTCAACGGACAGGTTCGCCAGAACGGCAATACCGATGAGATGAAGTGGGACATGCACTACCTCGTCGCCGACATCGCACGCACGATCACGCTGCAGCCAGGCGACATCCTGCTGTCCGGTACGCCAGCGATGTCTCGGACCGTCTACCCGGGCGACGTAGTGGAAGTGGAAGTGGAAGGGCTTGGAACCCTGCGAAACCACATCGTCGAAGGACCGACGCCCATCCGGAGCGACGTGGGCGCCCAACCGACGGAATCTGAAGAGGTTCTCTCCACCGCCAAAGGCGGCGATTGGGAGTTTCGCGGCGTACGCAAGCCGCAACCTTCCGGCACACACAAAAAAGGGCCAAGAATGGAGCTCTCGTGACTCAGCAGACTCCGTCGAGTTCACCCCCGCCAGCGGAGCAATCCGCGACAAGGTCTGACATCGTGCAGCGCGATTCTCACCAGCTGCGACACGGCCGGCTCGGGGTTTTCGCCGTCGCCTTCTTCGTGATCTCAGCCGCTGCCCCACTAACGGCCATGGCCGGTGGGGCGCCGGTCGCGATGCTGCTCGGCAATGGACCCGGGATTCCTCTCGCCTATGTCGTGGTGAGTGTGATCTTGTTGATCTTCGCCGTCGGCTACACCGCGATGGCTCGCCACCACACCAGCACGGGAGCCTTCTATAGCTTCGTCTCGCGCGGACTGAACCAACCCGCGGGCGGCGCCGCCGCCTTCATCGCCTTGCTGGGCTACAACGCCATGCAGATCGGGCTCTACGGCCTCTTCGCAGCCGTCGCCGCGGGATTCTTCAGCGAAAATCTCGGTACTGACCTGCCGTGGTGGGTCTACGCGTTCATCGCGATGGCGATCATCGCGGTGCTCGGCTATCGCCAAGTTGATCTTTCGGTCAAGGTCCTCTCGATCTTAGTCAGCCTGGAGTTCTTGATCGTGCTCATTCTGGATGCCGCGATCTTGATCAAGGGTGGCGAAGGCGGCACTGCCCCCTTGAACGCCGCTCCGTTCACGTGGAGCAGTTTCACCAGCGGCTCCATTGCGATCGCGCTGCTGTTCAACTTCGCGTCCTTCATCGGCTTCGAGGCCACAACGATCTACAGCGAGGAGGCCAGGGATCCCAAGCGCACGGTGCCACGGGCAACCTATGTTGCCGTCCTGACTATCGGCGTCTTCTACACCCTCACCACCTACCTCATGGTCGAGGGGCAGGGGGCCGCTGGTCTCCAGGAGTACCTCGGCAGCTTGCAGCCTGACCCGACCGCGTTCTTGTTCGTCCTTGGCACGACCTACATCGGGCAGGCGCTGACCACAGTGATGTCGCTGTTGTTCATTTCCAGCGTCTTCGCAGCCCTATTGGCCTTCCACAATGCGGTGGCGCGGTATCTGTACGCTCTTGGCCGCGAAGGTCTGGTGCCGGCACGGCTCGGGCGCACCCACACCAAGCATCTAAGCCCGCATGTCGGATCGCTCAGCCAGTCGATCTTGGCTGCGGTCGTGGTGTTGATCTTCGTGATTACGAGCCAAGACCCAGTCTTGGCGCTGTTCACCTGGCTGACCCAGCTCGGCACGCTGGCGATCATCGTGCTCATGGCCTTGGCTTCCTTTGCTGTGGTGGCTTTCTTCGCCCGGAATCGAGACCTCGATTCGAACAGGGCGCGGACCACGGTCGCCCCGTTGGTCGGCGGTGTGGCGATGTCTGGAGTCGCCATCTATGCCGCCTCTCAGTTTGGTTTGCTGATCGGCAACCCCGAGAGTCCGCTGCGCTGGATCTTGCCAGCCTTGATCGTCGTTGCCGCGGTAGCCGGGATCATTGCCGCGATCAGTCTGAGGAGCCTCCCCGGAGTTGTACGCGCAGATGGGCCGGCCTCGGGATATAGAGCTCGTCGGCTGACATTCGGCCGGCCCACGCAATGATGCGCAACGCTCTGATCACTGGTCTGGGCCGACGGAGAGGCATTGGTGCCGGCATTGCGGCGGGGCTGGCAGCCGACGGCTGGGACCTTGGATTGTCGTTCTGGCGTCCCTACGACAAGCGGTACGGGATGGAGCGCCAGCCGGACGACCCTGATCGGCTGCTAAGCCGCTACGAGATCACGAACTCCACTTCTCACCCGTGAGCTGCTCGAAGATTTCGACATAGCGCGCTCGGGTCTCGGCCACCACGTCCGGCGGCACCGGTGGGCCGGGATCGGTGCGATCCCAATTCCTGAGCGAGGAAGACCAGTCCCGCAGATATTGCTTGTCATAGGACCATTGGGGTTGGCCCGATTGATACTCAGAAACCTTCCAAAAACGGGACGAGTCGGGTGTCAGAAGCTCATCTGCCAAGGTGAAGGTCCCGGCT
>DATLPF010000029.1:0-7421 GCA_035535875.1 Propionibacteriaceae bacterium | reverse complement strand
GCAGCCGAGTTCGACCCAAAGGCGTTCCTCTACTGGCAGCCGCGCAATCTGATCATCGCTCCGACCAACGTGCATGGTGACTACCGGGGGCGCGGAGCGTTCAGCGGCCTTGTGCTACTGAGAGCCGACGCGGATGGACTCACCGAACTCGGCCGCCTCGCGACCACTGAGGCCGACGGCGCTGTCAACCGGTCTCTGGTCATCGGTGACATCGTCTACATGCTCTCGGACAACGCTCTTCAGGCCAACAGCCTCAATACTCATCGTGAGGTCGACAGGCTGACCCTCGGGTGACCTCCTCAGCCTAGGTCGAGTACCGCAGAGTTGGCCGGGCAGACTTGGCGTGAAGCGTGACTTCCATGAGGAGATCCTTCGGATCCGCCACACCGAATCCGACGTCAAACTCCGACTTCTGGCCTTTCGAGATTTCCGTATCAGGAGGTCCTTTGAGACCGCTGACGGAGTCGAAGAGTTCGTCTTCCTCTTTATTCCGAGACTCAAGGCTGATCGCTGTCAGTCCGATATCGATGCGCTTGTCGGACTTGTTGACCACGGTGATGTCGAACCTCACATAGCGCTTTGACTCTTTGACCACTGCCCACTTGCTCGGTTTGAAATTCTTGGGCTTCCCGACGGTCACGGTGAGCCCGTCGTCCCAGGTGTGGGATCTACCGAAGGCAAGCGTCTTTCGCTCGGGCTGCCCGTCAGCAGTCCAAGGGGTCGACGTTGGACGGTTCTCGCCGCCAGGCGACGGGGTTGACGTTGGGCTGGTCTCGTGGCCAGTCGAGGGAGTCGACGATGGCCGATTCTCGCCGGCTTGACGACTGTCGTCGGGGTTGGGATCGGGCGTGGCCAGGCAAGCGGAGCACAGCGAGGCGACAAGAAGCGCGAGGGGGCTGAGGACGAGGCGTTTCACGCGCCGCGATACTACGGGACGCGATCGGGATTCGCCCGGCACGCCGCGCCGGCCTAGGTCCAGAACTCGTCGGCGGCGTAGAGGTCCTCAGGGCGCCACCAAGCCTCCGCGATCTGTCCTTGGCGCAAGTGGAACACCCATGCGTCCCGACCCTCATAGCTGCGAGCATCGCGGTTGGCAGTAGCTTGCGTCAGCGCGACCGCATGGCCCTCGCTAGCCAGTACGTCGTGGAGTTCCTGATTGAAGGTTCCCTCGGACGCTTGCATCAACCGGCCGAACATCTCGAACACGGCGTCTCGCCCGTGGTGATCGCCGGCCAGGGGCCCGCGGCCCGGAATGTGGTAAAGGGTGTCCTCGGCGACAAGCGACCTCATCGCCTCAATGTCGCCGCCGGCGAACGCCTCAAATGCCCGTCGGATGGGCTCTGCGTTAGGGTGCTCAGCCATTTCGCCTTCTCCCGGTCGTTGTCTTCCCCGGTAGCTCTGTGCTGTTCCGAGCCGTCATCCTCGCTCCGGCCCGGGTCGACTCCTCTGACCGACGATAAGACCGGTCGAGGTAGCGAAGTCAAGGTCCTCGCCGACTTGATCGGCTGCTACATCTGAGAACCTCATGGGATGAGTCGAGAGCCAGCGTGGGCAGGGATGCAAGTCGCGGAGGTGCTTGAGGTGCTTGCCGACCTATGCGGGGCCGGTTGTCGCATCTGGGTCGCTGGCGGGTGGGGAGTCGACGCCCTCGTCGGGCACCAAACGCGTCCGCATCGTGACATGGATCTTGCTGTTGACGCCGATCACGAAGCTGCCGCGATCGCGACCCTCGAACGCCGTGGATACCACATCGAGACTGACTGGCTCCCGGTACGAATGGAACTCGCCGCGCCAGACCGTGGCTGGGTGGACCTTCACCCCGTGGTGTTCGACTCGTCCGGACACGGGCGCCAAGCCGATCGGAACGGTGGCCACTTCGATTACCCATCCGACGCGTTCGACCACGGGATCCTTGGCGGAATGTCAACGCCGTGTCTCTCTCGGACACATCAAGTCCAATTTCACCGCGGGTACGAGCCGCGGCCAGTTGATATCCACGACCTCGATCTCCTCGAGCAGATCTCACGGTGACACTGATTCACGCCGATCTGAACTGCCGAACGCGGGACCTCACCAGAGCGTGCGCACTGGATCGGTCCCGCGTTCCAGCGTCCTAGGGAGCCCGACGGTTACACGACTCGGGAGCGCGACCTGGCGGTCACGCCGGCGGCGATCATCACTAGGACGGCGGCTACGACGATCGCGATGATCCACCGCACCCAATCGATCCCGGGGCTGCCGTTGCCCCCGAATGCGGTGTAGATGAACCAGCCGATCAAGACCCCACCGATGCCGCAGATGATGGTCAGCCAGATCGGGATGTTGTCTCGGTTGCCAGGAGCTACGAACTTGCCCAGCAAACCGATGATGATACCGGCAACGATGACACCGATGATCTCCATTGCTTCCTCCTAAAACGTGATGAGTGTTTCTGGTGCGAAGCGAGTGCGGTACTTGGCAACGATCCCGCTCCGTCGACAACTTAACCACCCCAAGGGTGGATGCATTACACCCTTAGGGAGGTTAAAGTCACCCTATGGAGCCTCCGGCAAGGACGCCTATCACCATCGCGTTGGTTGACGACTACGACATCGTCGTGATGGGCGTCGCACACATTCTCGAGCAGTACGGAGATCGCGTAGTGATCGCCGAGCTGGATACCAACAAGGCCTTGTCCGACAAGGTCGACATCGTTCTCTACGACTCCTTCGCGCAGCCGGAATCCGACCACGACGAGATCAGCGTGCTGATCCAAAACCCGCGCGCCCGGCGAGTTGCGGTCTACACCTGGAACTTCCACCCCGACTTGATCGAGAGCGCTCGCAAGTACGGCGTCCACGGGTATCTGTCAAAAGCCTTACCGGCGCGCGAACTAGTCGCTGCCCTCGAGGCGATCCACGCCGGCGACATTGTCATCAGCGACCCACCCTTTCGAGCGCGCAGCACCGGCGGACTGAATTGGCCGGGACGAAGTGAGGGACTCACAGACCGTGAATCGGAGATCTTGGCACTGATCACTCAAGGCAAGAGCAACGCCGAGGTGTCAACGCTTACGTACCTAAGCCCGAACACCGTCAAGTCCTACATCCGTACGATCTATCGCAAGATCGAGGTGACCAGCCGCACCCAGGCTGTTCTGTGGGGCGTTCGGCACGGCTTCGCACCCGACCATCACCGGATCGAACACTGGCGGGGAGGGCCCTGACCGGGTGCGATTTGGGTCGGCCTCCTAGCTGAATGCATGTCCGGAGCTCACTAGGGAGGAGCGGCTCGAACAAGATGATGCCTCCGACACAGGACCCGGCGGAGTAGTTATTGACACGTCGATGCGAAAAAGGGAATAGGGTCTAGGCCAGCATCTCGGGGGAGGATCACGCATGGCTCGACTGTTGGGCTCGCGAGCGTGGTCCGTTCTGGCGTTGGTTGCCGGTATCGCATCTGTCTGGGCGGGGGAAGCCATCGGGCTGCGACTCGCCTGCGCTGCTGGATTGGCTATCGGGATCGCGCAGCAGCTGACGCTGCTCGCGCTCAGCATCCGCATGCTGGGCACGTTCTGTGTTCGGCTGAGCGCCGCGATCATGCTGTGCGCTGGAGTTGCAGGCTGGCATCTGGCGAACTCCCCGAGCCTGCCGTTCCTCGTCGTCGCTGGCTTGCTCGTGGTACTTGCTGGGCTCTGGTGGTTTTGCACCGCCCTAAAAGACGCTGACGTAGTGCAGCTCAAAGCCCGGAATCTGCCCGGCGCTCCCGAAAAGCCGGTTGACCCTCCGCGCTTGCCGTACGGGTGGGCCGGGGTGGTGATCTGCGGGTTTCTTGTACTCGGCTTTGTCGCTGCCACACTGCCGCTATCAGGGGCGGCATTTGCCATGCTGGCCGTGCTAGCCGTAGCAATGCTGGCCGTTATTCGGGTACAGCTTGCACGCTTCACCAGATACAACAAGAAGGTGCTCGACAAGCTTCGGGCATACCGTCCGGTACTGACGATGCCTTATAACGGGCATGCCGAATTCCACATCGGTTTGTGGTCACCTTATCTGGAGAGAACGGGACAACCTTTCACCGTCGTGACCACTGACGCACTCTCATTCCAGCGCGTCGCTGACAGTTACACGATGCCCGTGATCTACGCGCCGAGGGGAGACCGTCGGGCAATACGGGCGATGCTGCCAAAGACAATCCGCGCCGCGGTCTACGTTTACAGCGGCAACAACGCCGACTTCCTGAAGGCCCGGCGGCGGCTGACTCACATCTGGCTCCACCACGGCGACAGCGACAAGGAGGCTTCGTTCCGGCGGAAGGCAGCGGCCTACGACGTCCTCGTCGTGGCTGGCCAGGCTGCCATCGACCGCTACGCCACACATGGGGTCTGCATTCCGTCGGAGAAGTTCAAGATTCTCGGACGTCCCCAGATCGAGAACATCGAAACAGCGACGGCCTCCATCTCCAGCGTCGACAAGCCGGTCGTGCTCTACGCACCGACCTGGTACGCCGCTGATCGCGAGATCAACCACTCCTCCCTTCCTCTTGGCACAGAAATCGTCTCCGCTTTACTCGCGCGCAATGCAACAGTGATCTTCAGGCCGCATCCGGCTCGCCGCAAACTGCCGGAGGCCGCCGCCGCGATTGGCGCAATTCACGAGCTCCTCCGAGCCGACGCCGAGGCGACGTCCCGGCCCCATCGTTGGGATTCGGCCGCATCCGACCCGACGTTTGCTGAGCTGGCAAATGCTGCGGACGCCATGGTGGCGGATGTCTCGGGGGTCGTCACCGACTTCATGCAGTCGCTCAAGCCGTTCGCGATGGTTGCGACGGGCGACAAGACAGATATCTTCCGAGCCCGATTCCCTTCCAGCCGCTCTGCCTACGTCATCGAATGGGACCTTTCGACGCTCGACGATGCGCTTGACGCCATGCTGGGTGACGATCCGCTCGCAGCCACCCGGGTCGAACGTCGCACGTACTACCTCGGAGGCTATGAAAGCGGAGAATCGGCTCGCGCCTTTGTCGAGTACCTGCAATCGCTGACCGCGGATCCGACGCCTCTCGAAGCTGTGCTGGCGAAGCCCCCAGTTCGCGCACAAACGACGCAAAAGCGTCTGCAGCCGGCTGGCCAGTAAGGTTTCCGACGACGTCGGTGTCGAAGGCCAACGAAGACCAGGATCTGAACCAGCTGCGCTAGCGATGGCTGCGAGCCTGGCAGCTAACTGCGCGCCTCAACCGAGTCCCGTCTGCTCGACTGCGGCTGACGGCTTCTGGTCGGGCAACCGAATCATCCGGAAAGAGTTTGCGAGTCCGAGCCCACCAGCGATGAGCGGCACCAGCAGGGCGAACTGTAGGGAGAGGTTTCTGGCATGCGTGTTGATGGCCAGGACCTCTGCTTCCACTTCCGGAGGCTGGCCGGTGATCTGCTCATCCAGTTGGGTATTGCTCATGACTTCGGCATCGTTCTCGAGGGCGCTGGCGATCTGCTGCTTCTCCTGCGGTGGGATGATCGTGCTGTCTTGGGTCAGGTTGGTGAAGCTGACCGACAGTGCGGCGAGCATGATGCCGCCGGCCATGGCGAGACCGAAGGACAACCCGAAGGACCCGGCAGCGGAGTTGACGCCGGCGGCCTCGCTGATCCGCTCGTCCTCGACCGGGGCGAGCGTGTAGTTGTTGAGCTGGGAAACCAGCAGGCCCAGCCCGCAGCCGGTGATCACGAGAGGGACCACTAGCCACCAGCCGCTGTCCACGCGTGGCACGAGCGGGATGATTCCCGCTATGCCCAGGCTGGCCAGTAAGAAGCCGGTGCGGATGATCTTGGCAGGTCGGCGGCTACCGGCCTTCCTGCCGGCGATCATCGCGGCGGCGAACATGGTCAGCGAGAGCGGTGCGAGCGATAGGCCGGCCTGCATGGCGTTGTACTCCAGTGTCATCTGCAGGAACAGCGGCAGAGCGATCATTGCGCCGCCGAGGGTGATCTGTTGAAGCATCTGGCCGGAGATGCCGGCGGTGAAGTTCGGGTGTCGGAACAGGTCCGGGTCGAGCAGCGTCACCCGTTGAGTCCGCTTACGTCTGATCAGCCAGCGGGCGAGCGCTGTCAACGCGACAGCCCCTACAACGAGGAGCAGCGCGACGTATTCGCCGCCGTCCTGCCACACCAGGATTCCCAGCACCACACCACCCATGCCGACGACCGACAGGACTGCGCCGACGACATCGATCTTGCGGGAGCCCGTGTAGGGGACATCCCGTATCAGGCGGATCTGGCTCAGGACAACCGCGATGATGACCACCTCGAGCGCGAAACCGACTCGCCAGGACAGGTAGGTGGTGACGAACCCGCCGAGCAGCGGCCCGACCGCCGCGGCGATGGCGGCCGCCGCCCCGACCAGGGCGTACGCCTGCTTCTGCGCGGCCCCTGCGAAGTTGCCGTGGATCAGTGACTGCATCGCCGGCAGCAGCAGTGAGGCGCCCAGCCCGCCGATGATCGCCCAGAAGATGATGATGGCAACCAGGCTCTGGGCCAGGGTCATGGCAAGCGCTCCGACGGCGTAAGCGGCCAAACCGATGACATAGGCGCGCTTCCGGCCGATCAGGTCACCGACCTTACTGTTGATCAAGATGAATGCCGCAGAGACCAGGGCCTCCAGAGCGATGGCGGATTGCACGCCGCTCGCCGTGGTGTCGAGGTCGGTGATCACCGCGGAGATCGAAACGTTCATCAGCGACGTATCGACCACCAGGACGAACATCGCCATAGCCAGCAAGATCATCAGGCGTCGGTTGGTCGAGCGCTCCGGTACGGTGTCCCCGGGTGAATCGCTGCTCATGGTGCTCCCAGGAATCGATGGTGCGAAAGTGGCCGGACGTCGCGCCAACATCGGTCCCCGCCGCACAGGCCTTGTGCGACACATCATCACACGTCTGCCAGCTCGTGGGTGGAGGTGGCGATCGCGACCGGCAAACGGATCAGGCGATGTGTGCAACTGATGAAGGCCTATGACTGGGGGTCTTGGGCTTTCTGGCATAGGCGTTCGTAGGGTGTTTGGCCGGCGAGGGCGCCGTGGGGGCGGCAGATCTGACCATCGCGGACACCTTCGGTGTTACGCCGCCTCTAATTTTGGCGGCCGGCACTTCGCCACCACGGCAGCCCGAACGAAGCCAACTGACCCATGATCATGGTCAGGAGGTCGTACGCCGACTTCGGGGCGCATGCGGCTCGGATGTCGTCGCGGTCCTGCGCAGCTCCCATCGGATTGGTGACGCGTCGGGCGGGAAGTTGCCTCTCGATGTGTTGGTTTGCCCCCAGACTGTGCGGTGTGCATGAACAGAATTCTGGGGGTGTGCCCGCCCGCGACCCAGATCGTTTGATCAAGTGGTTCATCGGGGTCGTGGTGATTGGAGTGGGAGTCAATCTGCTCAGCAGTTGGGTTGTGGCGCAG
>DATLPF010000028.1:0-4083 GCA_035535875.1 Propionibacteriaceae bacterium | reverse complement strand
TGAAGGCGTAGTAGTCGCTTTCGTTCTGGTCGGCATAGCGTGCAGAGAAGTCCGCGATCGCCTGGTCGAATGTGTTGGCCTTGCCCAGATAGGAGGAGATGGCGATCCGGTCGCCCCATCGGGCATGGGCACGTGCGAGGGTTGCTGCGCAGAGGCGAGCGTAGAAGGCGGCACCGCGCACCTGGAGGTTGTCGACATTCACACCGCCCTTCCAGTCATGGAACTGCCGTACGTAGTAGTCGCGGGTAACTCCATCGAGTCCTTTGATGCGTTGCCAGCCCAGGAAGATGTCGGTGGCGCCCTGCATCAGGCGTTGCCCAACCACCACGCGTTCGCCGTGCTGCCGGTAGCTGCTGCTGCCAAGGAACCGCTCCAGCACTGAGGCGTTCGCCTCTTTGACTTGCAGAAACAGCGGGTCGTTGGTGTCGCGCCCCATCAGGAGTAGCAGATAGCACCGCGTACCGACGCTGCCCACTCCCACGACCTTGCGGGCGGCATGGACGTAGCGAAACTCCTCCAGCGGGTGGCCCTGCCGACCAATGGTGCGCCGGTAGGAGGTGAGCAGTTTCTTGATGATCGGAGTCGGGTCTTCCCAATCCGTTCCTGGCACGACGAGATCCTCAATAGGCACGATCAGTGGCGGATCTGCGACGATCCGAAGCTCGCCGTTGACCTCACCAGCCCGCTTGGCGAACACTCGAATGCTGTCGCGTGTCTGAGCTTGCGCCACCCGCCGCTCTGCGGTCCGCAACTCCTGCTTGGTCAGGCGTTTCTGCTGGGTTTCTTGGTTGGCCAACTTCAGCAGCATGCCCGCATCGAGCTGGTCATACCAGGCACCGAGAGTTCCCAGCTTGGCCGCATGGCTCATCCGCTCCCGATACTCGCGCATTCCAGCCATCACGACCGTACGCCGGTCAGCGGGGGAGAAGCCCCTATCACGTCCCATAACCTCGAGGCTGGCTGCGAGCCGCTTGACGTCCCACTCCCACGGGCCCGCCAGGGTCTCATCGAAGTCGTTGATGTCGAAGAGCATCCGGCGCTCCGGCGTGCCGAAGAGGCCGAAGTTTGACAAGTGCGCGTCACCGCACAGCTGCACGGTGACCCCTGACACCGGTGTGGACGCCAGATCCGCGGCCATGATTACGGCGGCTCCGCGGAAGAACGTGAATGGGGAGACAAGCATTCGCCCATAGCGAATCGGAATCAGCTCGGAGACTCGGTCCCTCGACTGCTCCTGGAGAAGCGTGACCGGATCGACGCGGCCCGCAGCCGGCTCCCAATGGGCGTGGGCTGACCTTGGCGTCTTGTTGCGAGCGTCCCTGCCCCGGGCCGTGCGCTCTTCTGCCGTTAGCCGCGCACGCCGCCACGCTGATCCGAAACGCCCGTCGAGCGTGCCATGCGGCTCGATCTGCTCGGTTCCACTAGAGCGGGTGCTCGCCGCCATCTCGCCCCCAGTCACGCTGCTGTTGATGACAGTTTTCACAGCTCACAGCGACTTTGCTAGGGGCGTGCCATGGGATTGCATTCGATAATCGTTGCCCGACGGGCCACACGGACCAAGCTTTCCAGAGAAAATCACTCCGTCATGTCAACCGAAGAGCCCACTGCGGCGTGTGACTTTTTGATGGAAAGTCAAGGGGTAGCAGCAGCCGCCATCGAACCTTCAGTCGAGGCGCGTAGCGAGTCGCTGACGTTCGACGACTTCTACAGAAGTGAGTACCGACATGTGCTTGGTCTGGCGTTTGTACTGACCGGCAACCAATGGGTGGCCCAAGACACCGCACAAGACGCGTTCACGGCTGCATTTCGGCATTGGCGTTCCATCGTTGCCTACGACTCGCCGGGGGCATGGGTTCGGCGAGTCACCTGTAATCGAGCGGCCTCGGTGTTGCGGCGACGCGTACGCGAGGCAAAGGCGTTGATGCGTCTTGCTGCGTGGACCCAGACCCACATCGAATTGGAAGAAGGCGATGAAGCGTTCTGGCAAGCGGTTCGCCGTCTGCCACCTCGCCAAGCACAAGCGGTAGCCCTTTACTACCTGGAGGACTACAGCGTGCGAAAAATAGCCGAGGTTCTTGATTGCAGCGAGGGCACCGTCAAAACCCACTTGAGCCGGGCGCGGAATGCAGTCGCGCGTCAATTGCAGCTAGAGGATGAACAGTGAGCGACTTCGATTCCCGAGCACGAAGAGCAGCCGATGCGGTTCGGGACCAAATTGCCGATAACAGCTCCGACCACGAAAAGGGAATTCAGCGCGCGCAACGATCACCCGGCCGCGTCGCCATTCCGAGCGCAGTTGCCGCGGCGGCAGTCCTCATCGCTGGTCTCGTGGTCGCTTTGCCTCGTGTCGGCGACAGCGGAGCACTATCGGGCGGGGAAGGCGGCGCAGCCTTCGCGATGGCGGGGGCGTTGCAGCCGTTTGACACCTGTGACAACGTCCTGCAGTACTTCAAGGACCAGGCTCCCGACTATCTGATCGAACGGGCGCGCGGCGGCAACATGAGTACGACGACGGAGGCCGGCGCACCGGTGCCGAGAATTGACGAGCCCAAGCAAGGCCGTGCGAATGACTCGGCGGGCGCGGAGTCGGGGGGCACGCAACGTGAGCACTCGACGACGAACGTCCAGGAGGCGGGAGTTGATGAGCCTGACATCGTGAAGACGGATGGGAATCGCATTGTTGCGGTGGCGCAGGCTCGAGTGCACTTAGTCGGGCTCGACGGCGGCAAGATGACGTTACGCAAAACTCTTCCCGACACGATGGTTCGCAATGTGTTCCTTTCCGGGCAACGTGTGCTCGTCTTCAGTGGTCAAGCGGTTCAGAACTCCGAGCCAGGGTCAGGCTGGGAAGGTCAGCAGGCCGTTCTGAGGATGTATGACATCTCGGACCTGAGCGATCCACAACAAATTGCCACATTGACAATCACCGGCAACGTGCTCGACGCCCGACTTGTCGGAACGCAGGTGCGTGTTGTGACGGCCTCGTCACCCGACGTTGATGCTCCGTCGCCGGTCTATACGCCCGATGGCGGTATCGCTCAGAAGTCCAAGGACGAACTACGCGCTGCGATTGCGAAGACGAAGGTCGACGACTGGATTCCGACGTACACACTGCAAGATGGTGCCGGCGTGGACGTGAACAAGGGGCGGCTTGTGGATTGCGCCAATCTGGCTCATCCCGAAACGTTCTCGGGGCTCGACACGGTGGCCGTGTCCTCCTTCGATATGGGTTCGGCTTTACAGTCCCGCAAAACAGTGGGCGTGATTGCCGGGGGACAGCAGATATACGCCACCGACAAGTCGACGTATGTCTCGACGACAGATTGGAGTCGCGACGGTTCACCCGCAAAGACGAGCTTGCATAAGTTCAGCACGGGGCCATCGGCGGCAACGACTTACAAGGGATCCGGTGAGGTGCCCGGAACCTTACTGAATCAGTACGCGATGTCGGAGTACAACGGCGTGTTGCGCGTCGCCAGCACGGTCTCTGAGCGCCGGGGTTGGGTGAGTTCTCGTGAGGTCACCGAGGGTGTGGTGACCACGCTGGATGAGGAGGGCGGCGCGCTTCGCCAACTGGGACAGGTCGGCGGGCTTGGTAGGCAGGACAACGAATCGATCCGAGCGGTGCGATTCATCGAGGAGCGCGGGTATGTCGTGACGTTTCGTCAAACGGATCCCCTGTACGTTCTCGACCTCCGCAACGCTGCAGCGCCGAAGGTCGTGGGTCAGCTGAAGATCCCGGGCTACTCGGGCTACCTGCATCCGATCGGTGCGAACCTGCTGCTCGGTGTCGGACAGAGTGGACTGGACAGAACGATCGACAACCCGCCGTCTGCGCCGGTCCGTGGCGGCCAAATCGGGGTGCAGTTCTCGTTGTTCGACATCAGCGACCCTTCGTCTCCCCGCCGCATCGACACACAGACCTACGGCGGAGGTGCTGCAGCAGCCGAGTTCGACCCAAAGGCGTTCCTCTACTGGCAGCCGCGCAATCTGATCATCGCTCCGACCAACGTGCATGGTGACTACCGGGGGCGCGGAGCGTTCAGCGGCCTTGTGCTACTGAGAGCCGACGCGGATGGACTC
>DATLPF010000027.1:0-36506 GCA_035535875.1 Propionibacteriaceae bacterium | reverse complement strand
CGGTCACGGACGCGTCGAGCTGGCAGAGGCCGCGGCTGCCCAAGCGCGCAAGCTGGCCTTCTTTCCGATCTGGTCCTACGCCCACCCGACGGCGATCGAGCTGGCTGATCGGCTTGCCGCGGAAGCGCCCGGCGATCTGAACAAGGTGTTCTTCTCGTGCGGCGGTGGCGAGTCGGTGGAAACAGCCTGGAAGGTGGCCAAGCAGTACTTCAAGCTGATCGGAAAGCCGTCCAAGACCAAGGTCATCTCTCGTGCAGTCGCATATCACGGCACGCCTCACGGCGCACTCTCAATCACCGGTGTGCCGGGCTTCAGGCTCCCCTTCGAGCCTTTGGTGCCAGGCGGCGTTCGGGTGCCGAACACCAACTTTTATCGCGCGCCTCAGGAAGTAGCGGGCGATGAGAAGCAGTTCGCGCTGTGGGCCGCCAATAGGGTCGAGGAGGCGGTTCTCCAGGAGGGACCGGACACCGTGGCCGCCGTGTTTGTCGAGCCAGTACAAAACGCTGGTGGCTGCATTCCAGCCCCACCTGGATACTTCGAGCGGCTCCGGGAAATCTGTGACACCTACGAGCTGTTGCTGGTCTCCGACGAGGTGATCTGCGCGTACGGACGGCTGGGCACCATGTTCGGTGCTCAGAAGTACGACTACCAGCCCGACATCATCACCAGCGCCAAAGGCCTCACATCCGGCTATTCGCCGCTCGGCGCGGCGATCATCTCCGAGGCCGTCTTCGAGCCGTTCGGCCAGGGAACCACCACGTTCCCACATGGCTACACATTCGGCGGGCATCCGGTATCCTGCGCTGTCGCCCTGGCTAACCTTGATCTTTTTGAGCGCGAGGATTTGTTAGGAAATGTACTTCGCCAGGAGAACGCTTTCCGGCGCACGATGGAACAGCTCTACGATTTGCCGATCGTTGGTGACGTACGCGGAGACGGCTACTTCTATGCCGTGGAGCTGGTGAAAGACAAGGCGACCAAGCAGACGCTGGACGCGGCCGAAGTGGAAAGAGTGTTGCGCGGCTATGTCGCAGGCGCCGTATTCGAGAACGGCCTCTATTGCCGGACCGACGACCGTGGCGAACCCGTCGTCCAGGTCGCTCCCCCGCTGATCTGTGGCCAGGCCGAGTTCGACGAAATGGAGCAGATCCTGCGCCACGTGCTCACCGAAGCCTGGACCAAGATCTAAACATCCCGGCTCTGGCCGAACGATTCACTGTCGGAGCTACACATTGAAGCGGAACTCGACAACGTCTCCGTCGGCCATCACGTAGTCCTTACCTTCTAGCCGCACCTTGCCTTTGGCACGGGCGTTCTGCATCGAGCCGGCCGCGACAAGATCATCGAACGAGACGACTTCGGCTCTGATGAAGCCCTTCTGGAAGTCGGTGTGGATGACGCCAGCCGCCTCCGGAGCGGTCGCACCTTGGCGAATCGTCCAGGCTCGCGACTCCTTCGGCCCCGCGGTCAGGAAGGTTTGCAGGCCGAGCGTGTCGAAACCGACGCGAGCCAGAACCTCCAGACCTGGCTCAGCAATGTCCATCTCGGCAAGGAATTCCCGTGCCTCATCGGGCTCCATTTCGACCAGCTCGGATTCGATCTTGGCATCAAGAAATATCGCCTCGGCCGGTGCGACGAGGGTACGCAGGCGTTGCTTGAGAGGTTCGTTGCCCAATTCGTCGGAATCGCAGTTGAAGACGTAGAGGAACGGCTTGGCAGTGAGCAGGAAAAGATCACGGAGCGGTCCCCGGTCCAGCCCGGCGGCGAAGATCGTACGTCCGCTCTCGAGCACCTCTTGAGCCTGCTTGACAGCCGCCAGCCCTGCGATCTTGTCCTTGTTGATCCGGGCTTCCTTCTCCAGCCGCGGCAGCACCTTTTCCACGGTCTGCAGGTCTGCCAAGATCAGTTCGGTTTCGATCGTCTCGATGTCACTCGCCGGGTTTACCGCGCCATCGACGTGAGTCACATCCGGATCGTCGAACACCCGCGTCACCTGGCAGATAGCGTCCGCCTCACGTATGTGGGACAGGAAGGCATTGCCCATTCCTTCGCCTTTGCTGGCCCCTCGAACGATTCCGGCGATATCGACGAAGCTCACGGTCGCCGGCACCGTACGGTCGGAATCGAAAAGCTCCGCCAAGATCGCCAGCCGTGGGTCCGGCACGCCCACAACTCCGATGTTGGGATCGATCGTGGCGAAGGGGTAGCTCGCAGCAAGCACATCGTTGCGCGTCAGGGCGTTGAACAACGTTGACTTGCCTGCATTGGGAAGTCCGACAATGCCGATCGTGAGTGCCACGGGCGACAAGCCTAGAGCGTGAGGCACTGCATCCCGCACCGCTGAGTACAGGAGCTCTAAGAGCTCCACCGCCTCATGTCGAAACCTAGGTAAACCCGGGTTGCTAACACTTTGCACGGGTTGCAAAGTGTGCGAGGCGTATGGAACGTGGGTTAACCCAGGTTTCCGACACACAAGGCGGTAGTTCTGTCCAGCTGTGATCTTCAGTTGTCGCCGGCGAGGAAGCCTTCCATCGCACGAGTCAGGGCGAGCGGGTCATCGGTGCCAGCCAGCTCGCGTGCCGAGTGCATGGAGAGCGTCGGGATGCCCACGTCGACCGTCGCAATCCCCAGCCTGGTGGCTGTCAGCGGACCAATGGTTGAGCCGCATGGCATCGCATTGTTTGAGACGAACTCTTGCGTCGGAACGCCAGCCTTGCGGCAGATGCGCCGCCACAGTGCCGCACCGCGACCGTCGGTGGCATAGCGCTGGTTTGCGTTGATCTTGAGCAGCGGACCAGAGTTGAGCAGAGGTTGATTCACCGGATCATGCCGACCCGGATAGTTGGGATGGATCGCATGACCGGTGTCTGCTGAGAGGCAGAACGACTCGGCGAGGGATCGATGCCGCTGGTCAAGCGTCGCCCCGAGACTGCCGGAGACACGCGTCAGAACATCGGCGAGCAGCGGGCCGGACGCGCCGCTACGAGAGGCACTGCCAAGCTCTTCATGATCAAAAGCTGCGATCATCTGGATGGCATCGCTTTCACCAGAGTTGATCATGGCCACGATGCTCGCGTGCATGCTGCTCAAATTGTCCAGCCGTGCGGAGGCGAAAAACTCCTGATGCGGGCCAAAGACCGTAGGACGTGCAGTGTCGTACACCCTGAGGTCGTAGCCATCAATGTCGACGGCCAAGCAGCCAGCGGCATTCGCAACGTGATCAAGAACATGTGCGCCCGGATGGCTAACACTCCACACGGGTGCGGTGTGGAGTTGCTTGTCCAGCTTGAGGCCCTCGTCGTTGACGCTGCGATCAAGATGGATGGCCAGCTGAGGTATCCGCATGATCGCCTCGGTGCGCACGAGCTGAGTACTTCCGTCGGTGAGCACCAGGCGACCTGCCAAACCGAGCTCGCGATCCAGCCAGGAGTTGAGCAACGGAGCGCCGTAGATCTCCACACCGAGCTGCTGCCAGCCATATCCGATCATGTCGGGCCGCGGCTTGAGCGTGAAACCCGTGGAATCCGTGTGCGAGCCGAGGATCCGGAACGGCAGGACTGATCGTGAGGCATCGGGGATCCGCCACGCGATCAGTGCGCCGTCTCGCAGGACGTAGTGACCGCCGGGTTCAAAGCTCCACTCTGCTGACTCATCCTGTGCGGCAAAGCCCTCAGCAGCCAGACGGCGAGCCCCCTCCACAGCTGCGTGGTGGGAGGAGGGCGACGCTTCCACGAAGGCGGCCAAGTCGGCAACATGATCAAGCTCGGACGACATGATTCCAACCTAAGTCACAACCGATTAGTGCGGATCTGTACGCGGATGCGGTAGTTCGCGGAGCCGCCTCCGACGTTTTGTCGTCCCACCCCGGCAAGATCTCATCCATGGATGGTGTCACGGTCATTGCGCTGATCTGTGGCCTGGTGGTGGGACTCCTGCTCGGAAGCCTCGCCGGCTGGGCGATCGCGCGTGCCCGTCAGCAGTCCGACACCGCCCACACTCAGATGCTGATCGCACAATCGCACGGCGATGCGGCGACGGCACGCGCGGAAGCCGCGCAGGCACGAGCTGAAACAGCCCAGGCCCGCAGCGACGTGGCGGAGGCCCGCGGTGACGCAGCGGCTGCGCAAGCCAAAGCGGCGGAGGTATCCGCCGAAGTGGCCAAGGCAATCGCCCAGCGGGACGCAGCACTTGATCGGGCAGGAGAGATTGCCGCGGACCGCGAATCGATGATCAACCAATTCAAGGTGCTGTCGGCCGAGACGCTCGACCGGCAGGGCCAGACTGCCAGTGCTCAGGCAGAAGAACGGCTCAAGGCGACCGAGCAGTTGATGACCCCGGTCCGGGAAAGCCTCGACAGGTTCAACTCGCGACTCACCGATGTGGAGAAAGAGCGGGCCACCATGTCGGCCGAGCTGCGCACCCAGGTCAGCTACGTCCAGCAGACCGGGGAGACCCTGCGCCGCGAGACCGCTGCCTTGGTGACTGCCTTGCGCAAGCCTCAGATCCGCGGCTCGTGGGGAGAGACCCAGCTCAAGCGGGTCGCGGAGCTGGCCGGAATGATCGAACGCTGCGATTTCGATCTGCAATACACCACCAAAGCCGACGATCGAGTGATGCGACCGGACATGCGCGTCAATCTGTCCGGAGGCAAGCACCTCTTCGTGGATGCGAAGGCCCCGCTCAGCGCCTTCCTCGAAGCCGCCGAGACCGATAATCCGGATGTCAAGGCAGACGCCTTGATGCGTTACGCACGGCAGGTCCGGACGCATATCGACCAGCTCTCCTCCAAGCAATATTGGAAGGCCGCGGAGACGCCTGAGTTCGTCGTACTCTTCCTGCCGAACGAGATGTTCTTCGCCACCGCCCTTGATCAAATCCCGAACCTTTACGACTACGCCGCCGAGCGCGACGTCGTATTGGCCACGCCGACGACGTTGATCGGAATGCTGCGGGCGGTGGCGTACGGATGGAGGCAGGAGGCCCTGGCCGAGAGTGCGGCCGAAGTGTTTCGGCTCGGTCGCGAGCTGTACGAGAAGCTTGGCCTCCTGGGAAACCGCTTCGACAAACTAGGCCGCGCGTTGCGCACCTCGGTCAACGCCTACAACGAGACCATCGCCACCGTGGAGGGCACTGTACTGGTCCGCGCGCGTAAGTTCCGCGACCTGAACGTCAGTCAGAAAGAGCTGCCCGGACCGACCCAGATCGACGACGCCGTACGCCAGATCCAGGCGACCGAACTGGTCGATGACGCAGTTCAGGTCGAGCCCATGGTCGGTCGGGGTAGCCGACGCCGTACGGCAGCCATGCCAGAGGCGGCTGAACTGTACAGACCTGACCCGGATCTCTACGAGCTGATCGAGGAAAGTTCGCCTGCTGAGCCCGATCAGGCGGCGGAATCGTCCTAGTGGGAGAGAACTAGCTCAATCGTTGACTGCGCCCTTGCGGAGATCCTTGCGCAGCTCTGGCGGCAGCGCGAAGACCAGCGACTCTTCGGTGAGCCGTTCCTCGCGGGCGACAGGAAAGCCCTGGTTGACCAGATAGTCCAATACGCCCTGTACGAGATCGTCCGGCACCGAAGCTCCGCTGGTCACCCCCACCGAGTCAACGCCCGCCAGCCAAGCGGGATCAATCTCAGTTGCGTTATCGATCCGATGGGCCGCCTCGGCCCCCGCCTCGAGCGCAACCTCCACCAGGCGCACCGAGTTGGATGAGTTTGCCGAACCAACCACGATCACGAGGTCGCTATGGGCAGCGATCTGTTTGACAGCGAGTTGCCGGTTCTGGGTGGCATAACAGATGTCATCGCTCGGCGGATCCTTCAAGAGTGGGAACTTCTCTCGGAGCCGGTTGACCGTTTCCAAGGTCTCGTCGACGCTGAGCGTCGTCTGGCTGAGCCAGGCAAGTCTCGACGGATCGCGTACTTCCAGCTGATCGACATCGGCAGGCGACTGCACCAGCGTGATATGCGTGGGCGCCTCGCCGGTGGTCCCCTCGACCTCTTCGTGCCCCGCGTGTCCGATCAACAAGATCTCGAGATCGTCCTTGGCGAACCGTTTTGCCTCGTGGTGCACCTTGGTCACCAGCGGGCAGGTTGCGTCAATTGCCTTGAGCCCTCGCTCCTTGGCCTCCAACTGGACTGCCGGCGACACCCCATGCGCCGAGAACACCACCGTCGAGCCCTCGGGGACCTCATCGAGGTCCTCGACGAAGATGGCGCCCCGCTCCTCCAGGTTCTCCACTACGTGCCGGTTGTGCACGATCTGTTTGCGGACATAGATCGGTGGCCCATAGGTCTCCAGCGCTTTTTCGACGGTAATCACCGCACGGTCCACGCCGGCGCAGTACCCGCGCGGCGCGGCCAACACGACCTGCCGTGGGCGGCTCGGCGCAGTTGCCTGGGCGGTCTCGGTCACCCGGTCAGTGTAGGTGCTGCCGCCGGTCACTGGATTCGGTCAACAGATGACAGGACTGCGGTACTACGCTCACGGCGTGGCCCTGGAATCCTCACCCGAGCACCCGCAACCGTTGCGGGTTATTGCACACGCGGTGCGCGGTTGGGTGGAGCGACTCGGCGCGGTCTGGGTCGAAGCTCAGCTGATTGAGATCAACCGCCGCTCGGGTACGCGGACGATCTTCCTGACTCTGCGTGACAAGCTGGCCGAGGTCTCAGTCTCGGTGACCACCTCACCGATCACCCTGGATTCAGCCGGGCCCTTGACCGAGGGTGCGACCGTGGTGGCTCGGATCAAACCGACGTTCTATGAGAGTTCCGGTCGGTTCATCTTCGTCTGCGATGCGATCACTCCGATCGGAGAGGGTCGGCTGCTCGCCCGGCTGGAGCAGACCAAGCGCCTGCTTCAGGCTGAGGGACTCTTCGACCGGTCACTGAAGAAGCCGCTGCCATTCCTCCCCAGAGCGGTCGGGCTCGTCACCGGAGAGGGCAGCGCAGCCGAGCGGGACGTTATGGAGAATGCGCGGCGGCGCTGGCCGGCCGTACCGATTGTCACCCGATACGCCCTCGTCCAGGGACCGCAGGCCTGCGAGCAGCTCATCGCCGCGGTGCAACATCTCGATCGCCACCCCGAGATTGAGGTCATCGTCATCGCCCGCGGCGGCGGCTCCGTAGAAGACCTCCTTCCGTTTTCCGACGAGGGCCTGATTCGCGCCGTCGCCGCATGCCGTACGCCTGTGGTGAGCGCCATCGGTCACGAGTCAGACAGCCCGATCCTCGACCTGGTCGCCGACTACCGCGCCTCGACACCCACCGACGCCGCGAAACGTGTGGTTCCCGACGTTGCCGACGAAAAGACTCGAGTGCAGCAAGCCCGGCAGCGGATGGTCCAGGCTGTTTCGCGTCTTGTCGGCCGCCAACAGGAGCTGCTCGACGGGCTACGTTCGCGTCCGGTGCTCACGGATCCGACTGGAACATTCAGCCGGCGTTACGAGCAGCTGACCGAACTCAGACATCGCGCCAATCGGGCCATTGGATCGACAGTTGATCGCGAGTCCGCCCTGGTCGGGCACCACCTGGCGCGGATACGAGCGATGTCGCCGCAGGCCACGCTGGATCGTGGCTACTCGATCCTGCTGGGCCCGAACGGCGGGGCGGTCCGATCGGTCGATCAGGTCGACGTCGGGGACGATGTTGTAGCCCAGCTGGCCGATGGGCAGTTGGCCGTCAAGGTCATGGAGCTGAAACCGCGAGGAGGAGCATGACGGATCCAGTCAAAGCGGAGGCACTCAGCTACGAGCAGGCGCGCGACGAGCTGGTCCTCATTGTCCAGCGGCTGGAGTCAGGCGGCGCCTCGCTCGAAGAGTCACTCGCATTGTGGGAGCGCGGCGAAGAGCTCGCTGCGATCTGCCAGGCCTGGCTAGACGGCGCCAAGGCGAAGGTGGACGCTGCTCGAACCATCGAGCTCGCTCCTACTGACGAGACCTGAGCTACTCGGCGAGCCGCCACCGGTACCTCACCCAACCCCCGGCCTGGGCAGGTGAACCGCCCAGCAAAAGGTCCGTGCCCCACTGAGCAGCGCTTCCTCAACCGTTGCTGGAGAGGGTTGAGACGTACGCCTCCAGGGCCTCGTAGGGCAAGTCAGCGGACACCACGGTGGTCACGCTCGGGCCACGCAGCACCAGGGATCTCGTGCGGCCGTCCGGGCTGACCAACCGCTGCCACATCTGACCTGCGATAACACTGTTTCCGTCGGGTGTTCCCGCGCGGGACTGCTGATCAACCAGCTCTTGAGGCCGGGCGTCGCCCTGATTGAGATCAACGAACACGTCATCTGGGCTGAGGAAGCCGATCTGCCACAAGTTGCGCGGCGACGCTTCGCCGTTGAGGTGTGGCTCTCCCAGTGGTACCCAGGTCACACGCGTTGCCCGCCAGCCTTCGGGGAGGTTCGTGGGCGCGAGGACCTCGTACGGGGCCTCCTTCCGCGCCGTGGCGAGCACGGGTTTCCAGTCGACCTCCTTGACAGGATGGTCATCCGGCGTGTTGGTGAAGATGATCGCGATCACCACAAGCGGGATCACGATCAAAGCAAGCGAACGGATCATGTCGCCCGCTGTCGCCTGTCGGGTCGTGCGCGCCACGTCCCCTATCTTCACAGAGCACGCCAACTCCAATCGTTCTCTGCTCGCGCGGCGCCCCTGGAGGCTGGTGCCGTCGTCACTCTTCGCGAAACACGGTATTGGATTGCTCGCTCCGCTCGCGGGCGCGTTTCGCTCGTCGCTCCTCCGATCACCAGCGGGTGCCTACCGACGCTCGCAGAGCATTGCGTTCTCTGCTCGCGCGGCGCCCCTGGAAGCGCCTACCGACGCTGCAGAGCATGCGAGCCCGGCAGTCCGGAACACTGTTCTCTGATGGAAAGCATCCAGACGATCGGGCGCCACGACGGGCCCCGAGGCGAAGTCGTGTTGCGACGCCGGCTCGGTGCCGATCTCAGTGTTGAGGAATTGATCGTCAACGGCACGTTCGCCATGGACAGCAGCGACAGCTCCACGGAATCTCTACTGGGCGAACTCGCATTGCCGAGCGGTCGCGCGCAGCGAGTGCTGGTCGGCGGGCTGGGATTGGGCTACACCGTCGCCACGATCTCGGCCAAAGAGGTCGATGTAATCGATGTGGTGGAGATCGAGCAATGCTTGATCGACTGGGCACATCAAGGAGTGACCCCGACGTTGGCAGCAGTGGCCTCAGATCCGCGGGTTCACTTGTATGCCGCAGATGTCCAGCTCGTTCTCGACGGCTTGGGCGATGGCCCGATCGGGCCCTGGGATGCGATCGTGCTCGACGTGGACAACGGGCCAGAGTTCCTGATCCATGCTGAGAACGGCGGGCTTTATACCGAGGCTGGTCTCGGCGCGGCTTACGGTCAGCTGGCTGTCGCAGGCACACTCGCGATCTGGTGCCAGGGTCCTGCACCGACGCTGCGAGCCTCGCTAGAACACATTGCACCCTCCGTAGGCGAGCACATCATCGAAGTCCCCCGCGGTGAGCGCAGCTTTCGGTATGCGATCTACACAGTGTCCAGGCCGAAGGCCTCGCTCAAAGCGGCTAGGTAAGAATGTGCCCATGACTCAGTCAACTGATGCGAATGACTACCGCATCGAGCACGACACGATGGGCGAGGTGAGAGTGCCGGCCCCGGCCTTGTGGCAGGCACAGACTCAGCGTGCCGTTGAGAACTTCCCAATCTCAGGCGTACCGATCAACTCCGAGTTGATTGCCGCCCTCGGACTGATCAAGGAGGCGGCCGCCAAGACCAACGCCGCACTCGGTGTCTTGAACCAGGACTATGCCGGCGCGATCGAAAAGGCCGCGAGCGAGATCGCTGCGAACCAGCACGATGCCGAGTTTCCCATCGACGTCTTCCAGACTGGATCGGGTACCTCGAGCAACATGAACGCCAACGAGGTGATCGCTTCCCTCGCCACTACTCAACTGGGCGACGACGTGCATCCCAATGATCACGTCAACGCGTCCCAGTCGAGCAACGACGTCTTCCCCAGCGCCATTCACATTGCGGCGACGCACAGCCTGGTCAATACGTTGTTGCCGTCATTGCGTCATCTCGAGGCAGCGCTCAGCCTCAAGGCCACAGAATTCGCCGAGGTAGTCAAGAGCGGGCGTACCCATCTGATGGACGCCACGCCGGTCACACTCGGCCAAGAGTTCGGCGGTTATGCCGCCCAGATACATCACGGCATTGAGCGGGTGAGGTCGACCTTGCCCCGAGTCGCAGAACTGCCACTCGGCGGAACAGCGGTTGGCACGGGAATCAATACCCCACCCGGCTTCGCCGCCTCAGTCATCTCAATGGTCGCGGACAAGACGGGCCTGCCGCTGACTGAAGCGCGTGATCATTTCGAGGCGCAGGGGGCCCGCGATGGCCTCGTCGAGGCCTCAAGCGTGTTGCGGACAATTGCGGTCAGCCTGTACAAGATCGCCAACGACCTGCGTTGGATGGCTTCCGGCCCTCGCGCTGGGCTCGGCGAAATCGTCCTACCCGACCTACAGCCTGGGTCCTCGATCATGCCGGGCAAGGTCAATCCGGTGATCTGCGAGGCAACGCTGATGGTCTGCGCCCAGGTGATGGGCAACGACGCTACGGTCGCGTTCGCGGGTGCGAGCGGCAACTTCGAGCTCAATGTGATGCTCCCAGTCATGGCACGAAACCTGCTGGAGTCGATTCAGCTGTTGGCCAATGTGAGCCGGCTGCTCGCCGATCGATGCGTGATGGGCATCAAGGCAAACGTCGAGCACTGCAGGACTCTTGCCGAGTCCTCACCGTCAATCGTCACGCCGCTGAACCGCTACATCGGCTATGAGAACGCAGCCGCCGTCGCCAAGCAGGCGCTCAAGGAAGAAAAGACCATCCGTGAGGTGGTTATCGAGAACGGCTACGTCGAAAACGGCAAACTCACGGAGGAGCAGCTCGATGCCGCTCTCGACGTACTGGCGATGACCCGCCGGCCGGTCTGAGCCGACCAGCTGCCTAGTACCAACCGTTGGCAGACTTGAAGCTCCATGCGGCACACGGGCTGCCGTATCGGTCCTTCATGTACTTGATGCCCCAGATGATCTGCGTCCCAGGATTGGTCCGCCAGTCACTTCCTTCGCTTGCCATCTTCGAGCCTGGTAGAGCCTGCGGGATGCCGTACGCCCCCGAGCTGGGGTTGGTGGCATTCACACGCCACATGCTCTCCCGCATGATGATGTTGTTGAAGCAATCAAACTGGCTGGAGCCGTATCCAAACTTGTTATTCAAGATCTGCCGGGCTATCTCCTTGGGATCGGTGACGCCTGGCTCGTAGCCACGATTGGCAAGCGCGCGTGCCCGGGCGGCCTTCTCCTCGGCCGCCTTCTTCGCGGCGGCCGCCAGCTCAGCCCTGATCTTGGCATGCTGGGCAGCGATCGCTTTGGTCTGCTCGCCCAAGGACTTGGCCCGCTTGGCCGCTTGCTTTTCAGCGGCCAGCTTGGCTCTCGCAGCCTCCCGATTAGCGCGTGCCTTGGCCGCTGCGCGTTCAGCCGCGAGCCGGTCAGCGGCCGGTGCGGCGGCCGCTACCTCAGGGGCGGAGATGACAACCGCGGCGGGCACGGCAATCGCGGACGTCTGTTCTGCGGGGCTGCTCAATCCAGCGACAGCTGCTGTTGCGACAAATGCTGAGAAGCCAACCCCGACTATGGCATGCTGAGCGAGTCGACGCACGGGCCATACTGTGCCACATGTCGTTATCCAAATGAAATCATCTTGAGACCATTTCGTATGTTAATTCATCCGAAGTCGGTCAAATTGCGACATCTTCTAACATCTCGGTCACGAGCGCTGCGATTGGGGAGCGCTCCGAGCGGTTCAACGTGACGTGGGCAAAGAGCGGGTGACCCTTCAGCTTCTCGACCACCGCTACGACGCCGTCGTGCCGGCCAACTCGCAGATTATCCCGCTGAGCTACGTCATGTGTGAGAACCACGCGCGAACCCTGTCCGATACGGCTCAACACCGTAAGCAGCACGTTTCGTTCCAGGGACTGCGCCTCGTCGACAACAACGAACGCGTCGTGCAAGGAGCGACCCCGAATATGGGTGAGTGGCAGCACCTCAAGCAGCCCGCGAGCCAACACCTCTTCAATGACGACCTTCGTGGTGAGCGCACCAAGAGTGTCGAAGACGGCCTGCGCCCAAGGCGCCATTTTCTCGCCTTCGGTACCCGGCAGGTAGCCCAGCTCCTGGCCGCCGACCGCGTACAGCGGACGGAAGACCACCACTTTGGAGTGCTGCTGGCGTTCCAAGACGGCCTCGAGCCCCGCACAGAGCGCGAGAGCGGACTTGCCGGTACCGGCCCGGCCGCCGAGGGAGATGATCCCGATTGAGGGGTCCAGCAGCAGATCCAAAGCGACCCGCTGCTCCGCTGAGCGGCCACGAATTCCGAACACGTCTCGATCAGCCCGGACGAGCTTGACCTCCTTGCTCGGCGTGACCCGGCCAAGAGCCGATGCGTTCCCACTGAGCAAGACCACGCCGGTATGGCAGGGCAGGTCTCGAGCTTCATCCAGTTCAACCAGCCCCTGCTCGTAAAGGCGGTCGATGTCGCCGCCATCGACATCGATTTCGCTCATCCCAGTCCACTCGGTCTCCACAGCGAGCTCGGCGCGATACTCCTCAGCCTTCAGACCGACCGCCGATGCCTTCACTCTCATGGGCAGGTCTTTGGACACCAGCGTGACTGCGCACCCTTCGGCGGCCAAGTTCAATGCGACCGCCAGAATGCGCGAGTCATTGTCGCCGAGGCGGAAGCCGTCCGGCAGCGCCGCTGGATCGGTGTGGTTCAGCTCGACGCGAATGGTGCCGCCCAGATCGTTGACCGGAACGGGGGCATCCAGCCGACGGTGAGTCATTCGGAGGTCGTCGAGGTGGCGCAGGGCAGTACGGGCGAAGTAACCGAGCTCGCTGTGGTGGCGCTTGCCCTCAAGCTCGCTGATCACCACAACAGGGAGCACGACATCGTGCTCATCGAAACGCCGCATCGCGTGCGGATCGCTCAGCAAGACGGATGTGTCGATGACGTAGGTGCGACGGCTTGATGAAGAAGACACAGGACTGCCCTTCTTGGGGGCCGTACGCGATCTGCGCCCGGCCCCACAGTTACGTGGTTGGCCGGGATAGCTGACCCGCATTGAGCTGCGCGGGTCTGCTCCGCGTCGAGTGACGGTGCATGCATCGCCTCCCAGGCGGGCCGCGTTGCTGCGCCCGCACCTCGACCGTACGTCGGCAAGGGGGTCGAAGGCGAGAGCCACGCCGCGATTTCACATGATGGCAACCAAGCTCTAGGCGATTATTCAGCCCATTCTTGCCGCGCAGGTGAACTACTCCCTCAAGCAGGCGGCCCGACTACAACAATCCGAATCTGCTGGCCGGGAACCGCCTGTGCCGCCCGATCGATCGCGTCGTCGACGAGGACGGCGACGACTGGATATCCGCCGGTCACCGGATGATCGGCGAGAAAGATGACAGGCTCGCCGCCGGGCGGAACCTGGATCGAGCCGCGGACCACACCCTCGCTAGGCAGCTCCTGCCCCATCCGAGAGGCGTGGTGCTGCAGCGGCTCCCCCACAAGCCGCATGCCGACACGGTCGCTGCGGCTCGAGGCTGTCCACTCGGTCGCGACAAGCGCACCTGGGTCGGCGAGCCAGTCGTCACGCGGGCCGCGCAGGGCGCGCAGGAGGAGAGTCTCCCCTGAGAGCGCTGCCGTCGGGGCCTGGTCGACGTTGGGAAAGTCCGCGGGCGGCGGCCCGACCGGAACGATGTCACCAGCCCGAACCGGTTCGGGTCCCAGACCGGACAGCGTGTCAGTCGCTCGCGACCTGAGTACCGACGGCACGCTCACACCACCGCGGACCGAAACGTAGGTGCGAAGCCCAACCGGCGGCGTACCCAGCGTGAGGATCTGACCGTCGGCAAGAGCAAAGGGTCCGTAATAGCCGATGCCACGACCGTCGACGTCAGCCGGTGCGGGAGCGCCGGTCAGCGCGAGCATCGCGTTGCCCCGGGCTCGGAGTGACAAGCCGCCAAGGGTTACCTCCAGCGCGGCTGAGGTGTACGGCTGAGCGAGCAGCCGGGCGCCCAGGCGGAACGCACCCCTGTCGGCCGCACCGGAGCGGCCGACGCCGACCTCCGCGAAGCCCACGCGGCCGAGGTCTTGTACCAACGTGAGCGGTCCGGCCGCCAGCACCTCGAGTGCGCGTTCAGTCCCCATCGCCGGCTCCGGACACGTTGACAAAACGCACTGCCATACCCGGTTGCAGCAGCGCAGGCGATTCCCGGTCGATGTCGAAGACGACGACGTCGGTACGGCCGATCAGCTGCCAGCCGCCTGGCGAGGACCTCGGATAAATGGCACTGAACTCGCCCGCCAGACCAACTGCGCCTGATGGCACCGAGGTCCGCGGCTCGCGACGTCGTGGCACAGCGAGCCGCGGGTCACCCCAACTCAGGTAGGCGAAGCCGGGGGCGAAGCCGCCGAACGCGACACGCCAGTCAGTTCCGGTGTGAGCGTCGATGATCTCCTCCACGCTCAGCCCGGTGAGCTCGGAAACGTCGGCGAGATCAGGCCCGTCGTAGCGCACGGGGATCTCGATGACCTGGCCGCTCGCAGCAATCTCCCCGGGGTCGGCGGCCGGCAGGGTCGCCAGCGCTTGCCGTAGTGCGGCGACTCGAGCCTCATCGGCGACGACGACCAGCACTGTGCTGGCGGCTGGGACGATGTCGACGACTTCGGTGAATCCAGCTGTCCCTGCCGCAACCGCCTCTCGTACGGCGTGGGTGAGCGCGAGCACCTCATCCAGTTCACCGACATCCACCAGCACCGCATGCTCCCCACAGTCCAGCAGGGTGCGGTGCCCGGTCATGGCGCGAAGGGTCGGATCTCGACCCCTGCCTCAGCCAGGGCCTTCCGTACGGCCACCGCCATTGCCACCGCTCCCGGAGAGTCTCCATGGACGCATATGGACTGCGCGGACACAGCCACCTCAGTACCGTCGACCGATTGCAGCCGTCCAGTGGTCAGCATGCGCACCATGCGCTGCGCCACCTCCGCCGGGTCATGCAGCAATGCACCAGGTTGCGAGCGAGGCACCAGAGTGGCCTGCCCGGTGTACCCGCGGTCGGCGAAGGCCTCGGTCACCGCGCTCAATCCCGCTTGCTCGGCGTGGCGAAGCAACGCCGACCCTGGCAGCCCGAGCAGCGGAAGCGTCGGGTCGTACGCGACCAGCGCAGCGACTACTGCCGCCGCCTGATGCTCGTCGTGCACCGTCCGGTTGTAGAGGGCGCCGTGCGGCTTGACATAGCGCACCCGCGAACCAGCGACCCGGGCGAACGCATCCAGGGCACCGATCTGGTAGATCACGTCGTTGGTCAGAGTTGGCGCATCAACATCGATGCTGCGACGGCCGAAGCCGGCCAGATCGCGGTAGCTCACCTGAGCACCGATCGCCACACCGCGGCTGACGGCTGCGTCGCAGACCCGGCGCAGGATGTTCGGGTCGCCGGCATGGAAGCCGCAGGCGACATTGGCGCTACTGACGACGTCGAGCAAGGCGTCGTCGTCGCCAAGGGTCCAGATGCCGAAACCCTCGCCGAGATCGCTATTGAGGTCGACGAGGAGCGCGGCGGGCGGCTCGCTCACCGGGCGCCCGTCGGCTGGTTCGCGGTATCGGCGTGCAGGTCGATCTTCGAGGTCTCGGGTGCCAGCAGCACGCAGATGATGGTCACCAGCAGCATGACGACCGCGTACACGGACACGGCGATGGAGGTGTCGAAGCGGTCCAGCAGCGCAACGGAGATGATCGGCGCGAGCGCCCCGCCGATGATGCCGGCCAGCTGGTAGCCCATGGAGGCGCCGGTGTAGCGAACCTTGGTCGGGAACATCTCGGAGATGAACGCCGCCTGTGGGCCATACATCGCTGCGTGGAGGATCAGCGCAACCACTGTGGCCAGCACAATCAGCCAGAACTGTCCGGTGTCGAGCAGGGCGAAGAAGACGAAGACCCATACCGCTGCACCGATCGCGCCCGCCAGGTAGACGGGCCGGCGCGCAATCCGGTCGGACAGGTTGCCGAAGAACGGGATCAACACGACCTGGACAGCGGCGGCGATCAGCACCGCGTTCAGGGCGTAGTTCCGGGGCAGCTTGAGATAGGTGGCCACGTAGGTGGTGATGAACAACACGAAGGTGTAGAACGCAACGTCGACGCCGACGCGCGCGCCGACGGCGAGTAGCACCTGCTTGGGGTAGCGTCGCACGACTTCCAGAATCGGCGCGCCGGCCTTGGTATGGGACTCCTCAACCTCGCGGAACAGCGGGCTCTCCGCAATTGTCAGCCGGATCCATAGGCCGACGAGCACTAGCAAGCCGCTGAGCAGGAACGGCACCCGCCAGCCCCATCTCAAGAACGCGGCGTCGCTGGTCAGCACGCCCATGAGCGACAGGACGCCGTTGGCCAGCAGCAGGCCCAGGGGGACGCCAACCTGCGGCCAGCTGGCGTTGAGACCGCGCCGGTTGGGGTCGCCCGACTCCAAGGTCATCAGCACCGCGCCGCCCCACTCGCCACCGAGGCCGAGGCCCTGCAGGAAGCGGAGCGCAACCAGCAGGATCGGTGCCCAGACGCCGATGCTCGCGTACGTCGGCAGCAGGCCAATGAGGAAGGTGGCAATCCCCATCAGCAGCAGAGTCACTACCAGGACGTTCTTGCGGCCCAGCCGGTCGCCGTAGTGGCCGAAGACCAACCCGCCCAGCGGGCGGGCGATGAAGCCGACGGCATAGGTGGTGAAGGCGAGCAGCGTGCCGACCAGCGGGTCGAAGGTCGGAAAGAAGATCTTGTTGAAGACCAGAGCCGCGGCGGTCCCGTAGATGAAGAAGTCGTACCACTCCAGCGAGGTGCCGATCAGGCTGGCCACGATCACCCTGCGCACCGACGACGGCGCTTTGGCGGGGATGGGACTGACGGTAGACATCGGGTGCCTCCCTAGACGGCGTGGGCTCGTCCACGCCCATATCGCTCTGTACCCGGCTGACCGGCCGCCCACTCACCCCCAAGAAATCATTCTCCAGCCAAATTGGCCACCGAGCAGCGGCTCGGGTCGCTGCCGCGCCGCCCTCGACTTGTCAGCGTCTCAGCAGGCTATAGCCCCCTGAGAGTCTGACAAGTCGGGTCAGCGACCGAAGCGCCGCTTCCGCTGTCCGTAGGAGCGCAGCGCGCGGATGAAATCCACCTTGCGGAAGTCTGGCCACAGCGCCTCGCAGAAGTAGAACTCGCTGTGTGCGGACTGCCACATCAAGAACCCCGATAACCGCTGCTCGCCAGACGTTCTGATGATCAAATCCGGATCAGGCTGGCCCTTGGTGTAGAGGTGCTCCGCGATGTGCTCGATATCGAGGGTTTGCGAGAGCTCATCGATGGAGGTGCCGTTTTTTGCATGCTCAGCAAGCAGAGAACGCACCGCGTCACGCAGCTCATGCCGCCCGCCGTAGGAGACCGCAATGTTGACCAACATGCCGTTGACGTCAGCGGTATCCCGATCGGCCATTTTGAGCCGCTTGGCGGACTGAGCTGGTAGCAGATCGAGCGCCCCTACGGGATGGACTTGCCAACGCCTGGTCGCGGCGAGGTCACTCACCATCTGCTCAATCACCCCGAGCAGCGGCTCAATCTCCTCACGCTTGCTGCGAGAGAAGTTGTCCGTCGAGAGCACCCATAACGTGACGACCGGAATACCGATCTCGTCGCACCATTCCACGAATTCTTTGAGCTTATCCGCGCCGGCCTGGTACCCCGCTATGAGCGGTTGCCCAGGAGCGTTGGTACGCGCCCAGCGACGATTTCCGTCGGCAAGTACAGCAACATGTCGTGGCAACCGCGTGGGGTCGAGCTCGGCGATGAGCCGATGCTCATAGGTCGCATAGAGCAGCCCCGACGGGTGCAAGCGGTCCACGAACTCGCGCAACCGATCGAGACGTGCCACAACTGGCAGCGTATCCCGCGGCGATGGGCGATTAGTCCGGGCAACAACAGTTGGTCATCAGAGCTAGCGTCTCTACGCTAAACCTACTGAGCCGTACCTTTGGCAGGTAACGCCCTTACTGGAGGCCAAGCGGAAGGGGGAAGCCGTGCCGGCAGTCCGCCTAGGCGAAGATCATTCCATGCCGCCGAGCCGCGGACCCGACTCCGAGACGCCTCTGACTGAGGTGCTGGAAGCGGTCAAACCACGGCTTCGTGGTTGGCTGCATGCCGGCATGGCTCCCCTCGCGCTGGCTGCCGGAATTGTGCTGGTGTGTCTCGCAGCGACGCCTGCCGGCGTAATCGGCGGGGCGGTTTTCCTCGCAGCATCGGTGCTCCTTTTCGGCATCAGCGGTCTGTACCATCGCGGAACCTGGGGCACGCGCGGTGCGGCGATCCTCCGCAGGATTGACCACTCCAACATCTATGTGTTCATCGCGGCAACCTATACCCCGCTGGCGTTGATCTTGCTCGACGGGGCTTCGCGGGTGATACTCCTTACTCTCATCTGGTCGGCTGCCGTGGGTGGGTTGCTCTTCCGGCTCATCTGGCTATCGGCCCCGCGCTGGCTCTACACAGCGCTCTACATCGTCATGGGATGGGCCGCGCTTGGCTGGCTCGGATCCTTCTATGACGCAGCCGGTTTGACGGTGTTGATCTTGATCGTGGCCGGCGGCATCTGCTACACCTTGGGCGCACTCGTCTACGCCCGAAAGCATCCCAACCCCTCCCCTACGTGGTTCGGCTTCCACGAGATCTTCCACGTCGCTACGATCGCCGGTTTCGTGTGCCACTATGTCGCGATCTCCATGATCACCCTCTGACTTTGAGCTGCTCGCGCTGTGTTCGATTGCTCGCTGCCGCTCGCGGCGATGTTCGCTGGGTTGCCGCCGTCTTGATCGTCGCTCGTAGCCAGTTGGACTCTTTGCTATTCCAGGGCTGCTGGATTGTCAGTTCTTTGCAGCTGGCTAGCCAGATCCTCGACCGAGGAAACCGGGAGCTTGCAGACGAAGTGCCGGCAGACGTACGCCGTCGGCTGGTTGTTGATCATCGGACGGTCCGCCAGCAGCGCAAGGCCGGGCTGGTCCGGCGTACCAGCCATCACGACTGATCCGGCCGGTGCGAGCCGGTGAGCAGTGCGAACGAGCTCTGCTCGAGCCGCCTCATCCACGCCGACCACGACAACCTCAGCCGGCAAGTGCCCCGGTGTCTGGCTGATCGCGTCGGCGAGCAGCCAGCCGGCGAACCGCGGCGCCCGTCGGACCAACTCGCCGGCGCTCGCCGCTGCTCGATCGGCGCGTTCGGCGTAGCGATCTTCCCCGGTCAGCTCACTCATCAGCCGCAGCGCATGGATGGCAACGCTCAGACCGGACGGGGTCGCGTTGTCGGTCGGGTCCTGGGGTCGGGCATACAGCTGCTCGGCATCGGCGGCAGTGTCGAAGAAGCCGCCGGCTGGGTCGTCGAACTGCTTCATGATCAGCTCGAGGAGCTGCTCTGCGCGGGTCAGCCACACGGGTGCTGCGTGGACCGCCGCCAGCCTGACGGCAGCAAGGGCAAATGCCGCGTAGTCCTCGAGGATGCCGAATGCTTCTCCAATGACGCCGTCGCGTGAGGTCCGGCGGAGCCGGCCATCTCGCCAGTGCAATTGCCAGACGTATTCGGCCGCCTCGGTCGCGATGTGCAGCCACTCCGGACGATCGAAGATCATGGCGGCCTGCACCAGTCCATCCACCAGCAACGCGTTCCATGCGGCCACGACCTTGTCATCGCGCCCGGGGCGCGAGCGCTGATCACGCGCGATCCGGAGTCGCTCCCGAACGTCCGCCAGCCGGGGTTGATCATGATCGGACCGCAGCTGCAGGGTCGAGGCACCATGCTCGAACGTGCCCGTTGGCGTCACCGAGAAGACCTCCGCCGCCCAGGCTGCGTCCTCTTCGCCGAGCACTTCCAGAAGTTGATCACGGCTCCAGACGTAGTAAGCACCCTCGCGGAGCTCACCATGATCATCTTGCGAGTCGGCATCAAGGCTGGCCGCGAACGCGCCCTGCTCGGTCCGCATTTCGCGCAGCAGCCAAGCCAGCGTCTCAGTGACGACGCGTTCGGCCAGCGGGTTGCGCGTACCGCGCCACCAGTGCGCGTACGCGCCGAGCAGCAGGGCGTTGTCGTAGAGCATCTTCTCGAAGTGCGGTACCACCCACCTCGCGTCGACGCTGTAGCGCGCGAAGCCACCACCTATCTGGTCGTAGATGCCGCCTCGTGCCATTGCCTCCAGAGTCCGCCCAGCCATCAGCATCGCCGCCTCGCCACCGTCACGAAGTAACGCCTCGAGCACCATCGACGGTGGGAACTTGGGTGCCCTGCCGAAGCCGCCGTAGGTCGAGTCGAAGTCCCGTTGCAGCAGCAAGATCGACTCCGCGCACTCGGCTACGGTCAGCAGCTCCGAGCCGCCAAGTGTCGGCTGCTTGGACAGCTGGCGAACGATCTCGGAAGCACTATCGAGAAGCTCTGATTGCCGGTCGCGCCAGGCGTCGCTGATTGCTTGCAGCACCTGCCGGAAGGAGGGCAAGCCGTGTCGTGCCGTGGGCGGGAAATAGGTCCCGGCGTAAAAGGGCTTGCGGTCGGGAGTGAGGAAGACGCTCATGGGCCAGCCACCCTGCCCCGTCAGCGCCTGGGTGGCTTGCATGTAGACGGCGTCCACATCCGGGCGTTCCTCGCGGTCAACCTTGATCGCGACGAAGTGCTCGTTGATCATGGAAGCAGTCAGCTCGTCCTCGAAGGACTCGTGCGCCATCACGTGGCACCAATGGCATGCAGCGTATCCAACCGAGAGAAAGACGGGAACCTGCCGTTCGACGGCCGCAGCAAAAGCGTCGTCCGACCAGGACCACCAGTGCACTGGGTTGTCGGCGTGCTGCAGGAGGTATGGGCTGGTCGCCGAAGCGAGGTGGTTGCGGCCAGTCATCCTTCGACCCTATGCGCAGCAACCAGCCGCGAATGTTCTGGCCGGGCCTCAGCTTGGCGTGCGAGGCGGCCGCTCTGAAGCTGACTCCTCGGCGTTATCTGATTCCTCGTCCTCCGGCAGGCGGATCTTTCGGAACTGTTTCCGCATGCTGAAGTACAAGAAGACCATGACGATCCCCAAGAGGAGCACGATGAACAAGGGGGCCCAGCCCGGCTGGACCACGTTCGGGTCGACGTCGAGAAGGATCATGTCGACGTCGAGAAGAGTCATGCTGAAACTCTACTCGCCACAGGCTCCGCGACCCCTGCGAACAGATCGTCCTCAGGGATGCTCGTGTCAACCAGGCTGCGCACGAGTTCCCACTCCTCGGTTGGCCAGGCTGACTTGTGCAACGCCAGCGGCACAGCAAACCAGGGTCCGTCTGGGTCGATCTGGGTCGCGTGCGCAAGGAGTGCGCGATCACGGACATGGAAATAGGCGGCACAGTCAACCCGCGTCGTAATCCGCGCCGCGTGCTTGGGGTCCTCAGGCCAGTCACGGAGCCGGTCGGTGTATGGCGACTCGAGGCCACGCGCCACCATCGCCTGATCCAGCGCCACCGTCCGCGCGCGATGGAAGGTGAACGAGTAATAGAGCTTGAGCGGCTGCCAGGCCGCACCGAGGTCAGGGTATGCGTCTGGGTCGGCCGCCGCATCGAAGGCCGCAACGCTGATCTTGTGGCACATGACGTGGTCTGGATGACGGTAGCCCCCGTCGTTCTCGTTGTACGTGGTCATCACATGGGGCCGGAAGGACCGAATGATCTTGACCAGCGGAGCAGCCGCGACAGCGACGTCAGCACGGGCAAAGCAACCCTCGGGGAGCGGATGCGGATCATCGCCCTCGGGTAGACCCGAGTCGACGAAACCTAGCCACACCTGCTTGATCCCCAAGATCTCCCGCGCGCGATCCATCTCCTGCCGCCTGATGTCGGCGATGTTGGCCAGGATGTCGGGTCGGTCCATGGCTGGGTTGAGGATCGAGCCCCGCTCACCGCCGGTACACGTTGCGACGACAACATCGACTCCCTCGGCCACGTACTTCGCCGTCGTCGCTGCGCCTCTACTCGACTCGTCGTCGGGATGAGCGTGCACGTGAAGCAGCCTCAAACGCTCACCGTGAGCATCGACGCGGAGCGCTGGACGAGGCATGGCGTCATGCTGCCACCCGACCCGTCGCCTCTGTCGCTGCCTCCCGTTTACCGAGACAGCCCTTTTGGGCCTGCCGCTCGCGCATCGCGCGCTTCCGATCCGCCTACTTCGTCGTCGGTCGCAGAGGAAAGAACGCCTCCGCTCTCTCCATGTACATTGCTCGCTCCGCTCGCTGAGGCTGACGCTTGTGTGCCGCTGCCTTCCTCACTCGCTCGCAGGCGAAAGACGTGCCTGCTCGTTCGCTCGTCCAGGCCAGCGGCGCGTCAGCCTGGCTCAGCACGGCGGGCGCGCGATTCCCGACGCTCGCAGCATCTCGAGCAGATCTTGTAACGTCAGCTCCCCGCGCGACGCGCGCGAGAAGCGACAATTAGATTACCGACGTGACCGATGCTGCCGAGCGGCTCAGCCGCCGCTATCCGAAGTCGCGGATGCCGCGTCCGCTGCTGGTGGGTCTGATCAGCGTCGGCGTGGTGCTCGCGATGACTTGGCTGGTGTGGACAGCGCTGCTGCACTCCCGGCCGGCGGTTGCGGCGCACGTGCAAGCCTTCCGAATTGACTCCGATACCGCGGTCTCCGTCACCATCACTGTCGAGCGGCGCGATCCGTCATTGCCTGCGACCTGCCGTGTGCTGGCTCAAGCCGTAGATTTCCAGCCGGTTGGCGAACAGCAGATCCAGATTGCGGCCAGCGCGGACCCTCTTGTTGATGTGAACCTCGTGTTGACCACACTGCGACGAGCCACCGCGGTTGTGGTCAAAGGGTGCACTGTGAACTGACTTGATTTGGCCTGCCCTTGATAGCCTTGGGGGATGTCTGAAAACTCCGCCCAGGCGATCTGGCTGACCCAGGAGGCGTACGACAAGCTCAGGATGGAGCTGGACTACCTCTCTGGGCCGGGACGTGCTGGAGTGACCGCGAAGATCGCCGCGGCGCGCGAAGAAGGTGACCTTAGTGAAAACGGGGGCTACCACGCCGCGCGTGAGGAGCAGGCTCACCAGGAGGCACGGATTCGTCAGCTCATCGACATGCTCAATCGAGCCCAAGTCGGGGAAGCACCAGCGAATACCGACGAAGTCGCGCCGGGAACCCAGGTGACAATCGCCTTTGACGGAGATGAGGCCGATACGGACACGTTCTTGCTGGGGTCACGGGAGTTGCTCGGACTCGATGAGAGCGTTGACGCCACCAATGTCTATAGCCCGCAATCGCCGCTAGGCTCAGCCATCCTTGGCAAGAAGACTGGCGACGCGGTCTCATACGTCGCCCCTAACGGTCGCTCGATCAACGTCACGGTTGTGAAAGTCGAGGCATTTCGGGGCTGATTTCGGGGCTGATTGCTCAGCCCTCGACCAACGCTACTGAAGCCGACTGATCAGCTCTTGGGCCTCGGCTGGAGTCAGCGCTCCGGAAGCCACCTCGGAAAGTATCTGATCTCTGGTCAAGGTGGCTTCGGGCTCTGCCGCCTCGCCAAGGCCCAGCTTCTCCAGCAACTGTGCGAAACGCAGCCGGGCGGTGGGATAGGAGACGCCAAGATATTTCTCCACCTCGCGGAGATTGCCCCGAGACGAGAGAAACACACGAAGCATCTCCGTCTCCTTCTCGTTGAGGGCACAAAATTCACAGGAGCGGAACACCCCGACGAGTTCCGTGCCGCACGAGGCGCAACCCAGACGGATGACTGCGAGCTGATCACCGCACACCGGGCATTCGCTCGGTGCGCGGTGCTCAATTTGTTCCTGCGGCCTGCGCGACCGCTGCGTCATCCGACACCGGCTTCACTGGTCAGGTCGGAGCCGACTCGAACCTGGGCATGACCCATGACGACCTCGATGTCGAGCCTGGCACTGCCGCTGCCCATCACGACCTCATCGCCGGCGCCGCTGTGACCGCCCGCCCAGCTGATCTTGCCGAGCTGGGCCTCACCGGTGACGGTGACGTTGGAGTCATCGGCCAGACTGATGGACAACGTTCCGGACTCGGCTCGGACCCGGTTACGCCCGGTCTTGATCGCGCCCTTGATCGTTGCCTGCCCAGCCTGTATCAGAGCATCGTTGATCTCAGCGACGTCCAACAACTTGGCTGCTCCGGCTGTGACACGTACCTTGCCGAGGTGCGACACCCCCTCGGTGTTCAAGCTGCCCGCAGTCACTTCGACATCGACGATCAGATTCGGGTTGACACGGAGAAAAAGCTCCTTGCCGAGCCCCAGGGAACGGAAGTCGTCGAGGCTACGTGGCGCACTTCGCAGGATGCTGAACCCATCGAGTGAGGCACCCAACTCACCGTCGCTGGAGACCTCAAGGACTGAGCCGTTGCGACGCAGCACGTGCGGTCCATCGGCGGACAACGTGGCCACCGAGGTCTCGCCGATGATGCGAACCCGGCGTCCGACCGCCCGGACGGAGATCCGTTCAACCCCTCCAACGTTGACCGCCTTGGCTTCTGCCGGCTCTTCGGCCGAGGTTTCGGGCTCTGGAGTGGGGGAACCAGAGCTTGCCTGCGGTCGGTCAGTGGCGGCCGCCCAGGCATCCGCGTCAGCTTCCGATCCAGCTAGCTGCTCGTTGGTCGGTTCCGGCGGCGCCGTTTCTGACGTCGACTGCGACGCCTTCAAGGCGTCGATCCGGCGGGCCGCCTCGGCGGCGTCAATGCGTCCTGCGGCAAGTTCCTCGAGGATCGCTTTCATATCAGGAGTGCTCATGTCGCGAATGTAAACCGCATCTTTCCAAAAAAGAAGGCTTGCTTTCCATTTTCAGGGATGCCTTGGGGTCTTCCCCGTTACGGCCAGCTGCGATTGCGGCAAGCAAATCTCCTAGATTGCGGGCCACCTCGCAGGTTCCACGGTGCTCTGCACACCTTGCTGGCGGTCTGCATAGGTTGCACCCTATGCAGAGCGACTGAAAAGTACGTGTACGTAGGTTTCGTCAAGCGAAGGGCCGCGAAAGATCTGAGACAACTGTGTGTAGCATGCAAATAGTTATATGCTTGGTGCATGCAAGTTTCTATGGAGTCGCCATCCGGCTCACGGACCGGGTCAGCGGAGTCACTCTTGCGCGCATTGTTGGGCATCGGGCGGCTCATGCGGCAGCGAGGTCAGGGCGAGACATTCGACACCGGGTCATTCTGGCTACTGAAAGCCCTCGCTGCATCCGGACCGCTACGCGTCACCGACCTCGCCGTCTGCGCAAACCTCGATGCCTCCACCGTTTCCCGGCATGTTGCCCAACTGCATAGTGCAGGTCTGATCGAGCGGACACCTGATCCACTCGACGGGCGCGCTCAACGCGTCAAGCTGAGCGATGCGGGCACCGCACGCTTCGATGCTGCCCTGCGCTCTCGCCGGGATCTGCTCGAGAAGTCCCTCGAGTCATGGACCCGCCGCGATCTTGAAGAACTTGAACGGCTACTGACACGCTTCGCCGCCGATGTCGAGGCTCTGACCCAGACCATGGAGAGAGCATGACCAAGTACCAGCCGCGTCGCGCGCTGAAGGAGGATGAGACCCCGACCGGATCGGCTACAGACACGGCGCCCGCCGGGTCTGAATCGGCCGCGCGTCCAGCAAATGCGCCAGCCGTCACGGCCAGCCCTGGCGGTGACTATCTGAGCCATCGCCAGATTCTCGTCGTCATGGGCGGGTTGATGGCCGGCATGTTCCTCGCCGCTCTCGACCAGAGCATTGTTGCTGTTGCCTTGCCCAAGATCACCTCCGAGTTGGGCGGCCTCGACAAGCTCTCCTGGGTGGTCACCGCATACCTGCTGACCTCGACTGCAGCCACTCCGCTCTGGGGGAAGATCTCCGACTTGCGCGGTCGGCGGCCGATGTTTCAAGCCGCGATCGTCGTCTTCTTGATCGGCTCGCTGATCTGCGGCTTCTCCCCTGAGATCGCCGATGCCCTCAACGCTTCGGGCATCAATGTCATGATCGCGGGCCGAGCCGTTCAGGGCCTCGGCGCCGGCGGACTCATGGCACTGGCGCTCGCTGTCATCGGTGACGTAATCCCCCCTCGCGAGCGAGGCAAGTATCAAGGACTCTTCGCTGCGGTGTTCGGCGTCTCGTCGGTAGCCGGTCCGCTGCTGGGCGGTTGGTTCACCGACAACCTCGGCTGGGAATGGATCTTCTTCATCAACATTCCGATCGGTGTTGCTGCGCTGGTCGTCACCTCACTTGCACTCAAGCTGCATCACGTACGCCGCCAAGCCTCGGTCGACTACCTGGGGGCGGCGACCATCGTTGGCTCGGTGACCAGCCTCGTGCTGTATCTCAGTTGGGCCGGTCCAGACAAGGGCTGGACCTCAGCGACCGGCATCTGGCTCCTCGTTGGCACTGTCGCGCTAGCGGCGCTCTTCGTGCTCGCGGAGTCCAGGGCCAAGGAGCCAATCATCCCTCTGGAGCTCTTCACGCATTGGACGTTTACCTCCAACATCATCTTCGCGATGATCATGGGTATCGGCATGTTTGGCGGCTTGATCTTCCTGCCGATCTACCTGCAGGCCGTGAAGGGCCTGAGCGCGACCCACTCCGGGCTCGCCATCTTGCCCCTGGTCATCGGCATCTTCACTACCTCCATCGGCGGTGGGCAGATCATGGTGCGAACTGGCCGCTATAAATGGATGCCGATCACCGGTGCACTGGTAGTCGGAGCAGCGCTCTTCGCGTTCTCAAGGCTCCAGGTCGACACTCCGTATTATGTGCTGGCGTTGATCATGTACGCGTTCGGCATGGGACTTGGTTTCACCATGCAGGTTGTGGTCACAGCCGTACAGAACAGCGTCGATCGGCGGCACATGGGTGTGGCCACCGCCTCTGTGACCTTCTTCCGTTCCATGGGCGGCGCCATTGGCACCGCGTTGCTGGGCGCCATTCTGAACATCCGGCTCAAGCACCACCTAAGCGAGATTGTCGGAGCAGCGCAGGGTCATGGAGCCGGTGCACCGATCAATACCAACGATGTGACCGCGATCCAAGCTCTGCCTGAACCAGTCAAGAGTTGGGTGCTCGAGGCGTTCACCCGATCCATGGATGATGTGTTCCTGGTAGCGGTGCCCTTCATGGCGGTCGCATTCGTCATCGCTCTCACCATGCACGAGAAGCCGCTGAGAGGCCGGGCGCCGGATACCGATTCTGCAACACCCAGCGCGCCGGCCGATACTGACCTCGTGTCGATGGCACATTAGGTCAATTATGAGAACGTCATCTGCGGATGGCACATTGGTTACTCAGTCGGTGCGCCGGCTGCGTTGAACGCAGTCAGACAGAAGGACGTTGATGCCAACCAGGGGAATGCGCAGGCTGGCCGGGGCGGCCGGAGTGGTCGTGCTGGCAACCATCCTGGCCGCATGCGGCGGAACCACGACCAAGCAGTCGGCCGGAACCGGTTCACAACCGGAAGCATCCGCCTCCACCCAGCCTTCGGCACCGCCGGCTGAGAAACCTAACCCGGTCACTTTCAAACCGAACGTCAAGGACGGCGCGAGCAACGTCAAGGTCGACACCCTGATCACTGTCTCGGCCGACTGGGGAACTCTGACGAAGGTGAAATTGACCTACACCAACAAAGATCGCCAGGGACGTACGCAGCACGGCACGGTTGCGGGCAAGATCAGCCAGGACCACACGCAATGGACGGCCAGCGGGCGGCTGGAGCCAGCGGCCGCGTACAAGTTGACCTCAGTGGGCAAGAACCACGTCAACCAGCCCAACACCCACACGACGACCTTCCGCACCCAAAAGTTGAGATTGGATCAGCAGACCTACCCGACGCTTTATCCGCTCAAAGGCTGGCATGTCGGTGTCGGCATGCCGGTCGTCTTGACCTTCGATGTCCCGGTGAGGAACAAACGTGAGTTCGAGAAGAATCTGCACGTCAAGTCCTCCCCAGCTCAAGCCGGCACATGGCATTGGTACTCCAGCAAGGAGGCGCGGTACCGGCCCAAGAACTACTGGAAGCCGGGCACCAAGGTATCCGTGACAGCCAACCTCAATGGCCTGTACGCCGGCAATGGCATCTATGGCCAGAACTCGACGAAGACCCATTTCACTGTCGGAAGATCGCAGATCACCAAGATCAACCTGGCGAGCCACGTAGCCAAGGTCTATCGGAACGGCAAGCACGTTCGCACCATCTACGTCAGCGGCGGAAAGCCCGGCTGGCAGACGCGCAGCGGCGTCAAGCTGATCATGGACAAGCTCTACACCACCAAGATGACCAATGCGATGATCGGGGCCCGGGAGCACTACAGCTTGAGAGTGCGCTACGCGATGCGGATTACGTCCTCAGGTGAGTTCCTCCATGCTGCGCCGTGGAATGCGGCGTACTTCGGCCGACGGAATGCCAGTCACGGGTGCGTCGGGATGAGCACCGGGAACGCCGCCTGGTTGTTCAGCCGCACCCTGATCGGGGACCCAGTGGTGACCACTGGCAGCAGCCGCGGCATGGAATACGGCAACGGCTATAGCGACTGGAACATGTCCTACGCCCAGTACAAGAAGGGTTCTGCCCTCTAGGACTGCGTCCGGGCCGCCCGGGACAGGTGCGGGCGACGCAGCGGCAAAGCCGGCGGATGCACTCTGCCCAATGGTGGCTCGGCTCCGCCGGCCAGGGACAGTACGAAGGACTTGGTGAAGGCCAACAGCGGTACTGCCAGCAGCGCCCCCACGATCCCGCCAACGATGATGCCGATCGCTATCGATATCAGCACAGCCAGCGGATGCAACTTCACAGCCCGTCCCAAAAGGAAGGGTTGCAGGACATGCCCCTCCACCTGCATCACCAAGATCACGCCGCCGAGCATGATCAATGCCTGCACCCAGCCAAGCGCGACCAGCGCGACCAGGACGGCAACGAAACCTGACACCAGCGCCCCGACGATCGGGACGAAGGCACCCAGAAAGACCAGCGCCGCTAGTGCCGGAGCAACCGGCACACCCAGAATCAGCGCCACAATGAGCACACCGATGCTGTCGGTCAGCGCCACCAGAATTGTTGCCCGCACGTACGACGAGAGCGAGCGCCAGCCGCGCACGGCCGCTTGATCCACCCGATCCCGCGAGGCGCGCGGAACGAAGTTCAGCACGAAGGAGAAGATCCCGCGGCCGTCAAAGATGAAATAGAAAAGAGAGAAGAGGGCGAGGGCGAGACCAGCAAGGAAGTGTCCGACCGAGGCACCGAATTCGGCCGCATAGCCCGCGATTGCGCCACCGCTTGCCTTCAAGAAGTCAGTGATCCTGGATACCCAGGTCGAAGAATCAAGCCACGCGGCATTGACGTGCAGCGGGCCATTGCGAAGCCACTCGGTCAGTGGGCCATTGTTAAGCCAGCTGCTCAGCTGGTTGAAACCGTTCACCACGTTGGTTGAGAGCTCCGCCCCCTGCCCGGCGATCTGTCCGCCGATCACGATCAGAACACCGACGATCGAGGCCACCGCGCCGAGCACCGTAATGGCCGTTGCCGCTGCCCTCGGCAAACCCCATTTCTTGAGCAAGTTGGCTACCGGCAACATCAGCGCAGTCAGCAGAATTGCTACCGCAACTGCAATGAAGACCTCGGAGAGATAGCGCGCCAGCCAGACAATTCCCCAGAGCAGGATGACCACGAGGATCACTCGCCAAGACCAGGCGGCGGCAATCTGCAGGCCGCGAGGCACGCCGGCGTTCAGGTCAGCTTGGTCCGCGGTATCCACCACAGTCTCGGCTGGCGGCGCTGGCTCTGCAGTCGTTGGGGCCGCGTGATCATCGGCAGGGAGCACCGGCAGAGTGCGGCGGGTGCGGCGTGCCGACGCTCGCGGCCCATTCCGAGCCGATGAGCTCATTCGACTCCTCCTGGGTTTGATCTCGAGGCCCCAACCCTAGTACCCCTGGCAGACTGTCCCGGTGGGCAGGCTGGGAGCCGCGCGGGCATGGGTCGGTGCGCGACATTCGCTCCCACGTGAGGTCTACGTGCTGGGCCTCGTCGCGTTCTGTGTCGCGGTGGGCTTCGGAGTCCTGGTACCCGTGCTGCCCGTCTTCGCCCGGAGCTTCGGGGTCGGAAATGCCGAAGTGGGTGCGGTCATCTCCGCGTTCGCCTTGATGCGCCTGATCTCCAGCCCTTTGTGCGGGTGGCTGATCAAGGTCTTCAGTGAGCGAATCATCATGGCCACAGGCATCTTCATCGTGGCAATCTCGAGCGGCTTGGCCGGGGTCTCCAACAGCTACCTCCAACTTCTGACCCTCCGCGGCGTCGGCGGAATCGGCTCGGCGATGTTCACGGTGTCTGCCTTCACCTTGTTGCTGACCTCAGTGGAGGCTGGTTTACGTGGTCGCGCCGCCGGCTTCTTCCAGGCCGGCTTCCTGATCGGCGGTATAACCGGCCCTGCCATCGGCGGCGTTTTGTCGGCGATTTCCCTCACGGCCCCGTTCTTCTTCTACGCCGGGACACTTGTCGTCGCCGGAACCGTCGGACTGGTGCTGCTGCACAGCAGAAGTGCGAAGCCTGGGGACGAGAGCGCCGCGGCGCCCGTGCTGTTTCGAGCTGTGGTACGCGATGCCCGTTACCAGGCGGCATGCTTCAGCAATCTCGCGCAAGGCTGGACTTCCTTCGGAGTCCGGTCATCGCTGGTTCCGGTACTGGTGGTGGAGCTGCTGAATCGGCCGGCCTCATGGACCGGCATCGCGTTCGCCATTGCCGCGGTGGCACAAACCGTCGCCGTCGGCCCGGCCGGACGCTTCACAGACACGGTCGGGCGGCGGCCTGCCATGATCCTCGGGGGCATTGTTGGGGCGATATCGATCATGGCCGTTCCGTTCGCGCCGAACATCTGGCTGCTGACCGTGGTGCTGTCCCTGTACGGCGTCGCTTCAGCCTTCCTGGGCACCGCGCCGGCGGCAGCGGTCGGTGATGCTGCAGGAAGTCGAAGCGGAACTGCTGTAGCGGTCTTCTCGATGTGTTCTGATATCGGAGCGATCATTGGACCGCTGGTGGCCGGCCTGCTGGCCGACACCTTGTCGTATCCGGCAGCATTCGGTGTCGGAGCCGCCTTGATGCTCGTGGCAGCCGCACTCTCATGGCGGATGCCTCGGAGTCAGGCAGCGCCGTCAAAGGGGAATACGGGGGATTCGGGGGACATGCATGAGTCCGCGTCCATTGAGTGAGCTGGTCAGCCCAGACTGGGCCGAAGCGCTGGAGCCCGTTGCGGCAACGGTCACAGCGATGGGGGCTTTCTTGCGGGCCGAGCTGGCCGCTGGCCGCAGCTACCTACCAGCCGGTGAGCATGTACTCCGCGCCTTCAGCCGCCCGCTCAACCAAGTGAAGATCTTGATTGTCGGACAAGATCCCTACCCGACCCCGGGACACCCGGTGGGGTTGTCGTTCTCAGTTGCTTCCCACGTGCGTCCGATCCCGCGGTCGCTGCAGAACATTTATGCCGAGCTGCAGGCCGATCTCGGCATCCGCCCGGCAGCCAGTGGCGATTTGACCCCGTGGTTCCAGCAAGGTGTTCTGCTGCTCAATCGAGTGCTCACCGTGCAACCCGGTCGCTCCGGATCGCACCGCGGAAAGGGCTGGGAGCAGGTGACACAGCGGGCCATCGAGGCACTGGTCACTCGGGGCGGCCCGCTGGTGGCGATCTTGTGGGGGCGTGACGCGCAGTCACTGATACCGATGCTCGGCGCAGTCCCCTATCTGGCGAGCGCACACCCCTCGCCCTTGTCCGCTGCGGCGGGCTTTTTCGGGTCACGACCCTTCAGCCGTGCCAACGAGCTTCTAGTGCGGTCCGGCGGAGAGCCAATCGACTGGGCGCTCGAAGGAACTCCCTGATTGTGCATCACCAGCGATGCGAAAGGTTCCGGAATGAGTCACCGATGAAGCGTTCGTGATGCGTTTCCAGGGTTCAGGCGAGGGCTTTGTCCAAATCGGCGATCAAATCCTCCGCATCCTCGATGCCGACGCTGAGCCGGATCAGGTCGTCCGGCACTTCCAACTGAGTGCCGGCCACAGAAAGGTGCGTCATCTTGCCGGGATGCTCGATCAAGGATTCAACCCCGCCCAGGGACTCCCCCAGGATGATCACTGAGGTGCCTTCGCAAACCTGCAGCGCTGCCTGCTCGCCACCGACCACTCGGAAGCTGACCATGCCGCCGTACCGACGCATCTGCCGCTTGGCCAGGTCATGTCCTGGATGGGCATCTAACCCGGGGAAATAGACCTGGGAGACCCGCGGATGATCGGCCAGAAAGGCCGCCACTAGTTCAGCATTGTCGCAGTGTCGTTCCATCCGCACCGCCAACGTTCGTAAGCCGCGCAGGACCAGCCAGCAGTCGAACGGGCTGGCGACTCCACCGATGGCATTCTGGTGAAACCGCAGTTGCTCGGCCAGGTCGTCGTCGTTGAGTACCAGTGCACCCCCGATGATGTCGGAGTGGCCCCCGCAGTACTTCGTGGTCGAATGCACGACGACGTCCGCCCCCAACTCGAGCGGCTGCTGAAGGTACGGCGTAGCAAAGGTGTTGTCGACGATTACCAGAACCCCGGCTGAGTGCGCCAGATCCACAATCGCGGCGATATCGGCAATATTGAGCAATGGGTTGGTGGGCGTCTCAATCCACACCGCCTTGGTCTCACCCGGGATGATCGCTGCGGCGACGGTGTCGAGGTTGGTTAGATGCGCTGGATCGACCGCCACACCCCAGCGCTGGTGCACCCGGGCAAACAACCGATAGGTGCCGCCGTAGGCGTCGTCAGGCACCACGAAATGGCTACCTGGTGAGGCGATGGTGCGGAGCAGGGTGTCCTCGGCCGCTAGGCCGCTTGCGAACACCAGCCCATGCCGGCCGGCCTCGAGAGCCGCCATGCACTCCTCGAGTGCCGTACGCGTCGGGTTCGAGGAGCGCGAGTATTCGTAACCGCCACGCGCTTCTCCCACCTTGTCCTGGATGAAGGTCGAGGTGGCGTAGATCGGTGGCACCACCGAGCCGACCGCCGAGTCCGGATCCTGTCCGGCATGGATCGCTCGTGTCGAGAAGCCTTGCGTCGCTGTCACAAGAGGCCAGCGTACGCGCCCCCTTTTTGCGGCGCTCGCGCATCGCGCTGGAGCCCGACGCTGTCATTACTTTGCCGTGGAACATGTCAATGGCCGGTCAGCGTTGCGTAACTGCGTGACCGTTCCGAACGGCCATGCAGAAAGGCAGACTGAATCACATGTTGTTCTCGCGCACGAAGACGGCCCTTGTTCAGCCTGAGCAGGCGCTCCCCGGCCGCAGCTCCGCAGTCCTGGTCAATCCCACCTTCCACGACATCTTCGGCATCCCGGTGCAGAAGGTGCCGGAAGGCTCTGAGGTGGCCTATTTCGCCCTCGGTTGCTTCTGGGGTGCTGAGAAGTTGTTCTGGAACACCCCCGGAGTCACCAACACGGCTGTCGGCTATGCGGGTGGCTTCACGCCCAACCCCACCTATGAGGAGGTCTGCAGCGCCCGTACCGGCCACACCGAGATCGTCAAGGTGAGCTACGACCCTGCCAAGATCAGCTACGAGAAGCTGCTCACGATCTTCTTCGAAGACCATGACCCGACGCAGGGCATGCGGCAGGGCAACGACGTCGGGACGCAGTACCGGTCGGCGATTTACACCACCTCACCGGAGCAGCTGGCGACGGCTGAGCGAGTACGCGATGAGTTCCAGACGGCGTTCAACCGGGCCGGCTATGGACGGATCACCACCGAGATTGCACCGGCCGGCGAGTTCTACTACGCGGAGGATTACCACCAGCAGTACTTGGAGAAGAACCCCTTCGGCTACTGCCCGGTACATGCCACTGGGGTGACCTGTAACTGAGAGCTGAGATCAGGCTCACAACCCTCGCCGCGCCCTGGTGAGGCCGTACACGGCACGGAAGGGCAGGAAGCGGACCGCTGCCGCTATCACCTTGGCTTCCCGGCCGACCACTTGCCGTGGTGGAGGATTCTCGCTCTGCAGGGCCTCGAGGATGACCTTGGCTGGAACGGAAGGATCGAGCCCGGAAGCCGCCAGCCGCTTGCTCATCTTGGTTGCGCGATGAATCTGTTTGGCATAGCGGGCGTTGCTCTCGGGACTGCGTGACTGCAGCTCCACGCCAACGGCCAGACCGCGGTTCCAGATCGGCGTTTTGATGGCGCCGGGCTCGATAAGCACAACCTTGATCTTGAAGGGTGCCAGTTCGGCACGCAGAGAGCTGCTGAGGCCAACGAGGCCATGCTTGGCGGCGCCGTAGCCGCCCATCATTGGACCGGATAGCCGACCTCCAATGGAGCCGATCATGATAATCCGTGCGTCATCGATCACCTCAGCAGAGCGGTGCAGGGCCGGCAACATCACCTGGGTCACCAACAACTGGGCCGTTAGATTGATCTCGATCTGACGACGGAAGGCCTCGAGCGGAATGGTCTCGAGCGGCGCCGGAAGGGCCGCGCCAGCATTGTTGACCAGACCAAACAGCGGTCCATTGGCCTTGATCACCTCCCCGGCGGCGCGCACTGCATCCTCGTCAAGCAGGTCCATGATCAAAGGCGTGACCACGTTAGGAAACTGTCGACGCAGCGCTTCCGCGTCCTCTTCTCGGCGTACGGTGCCGAACACGTGAAAGCCGGCGCTGGTCAACTCAAGGACGGTCGCCCGGCCGATGCCGGTCGATGCGCCAGTGACCACGACAGAACGCAGCGACACGTGCCACTCTCCTTCTCGGTCCAGGGTCCTGGTGAGTGACTCAGTTGAGGGCGTTCCTGGCAAATGTGTCGCACTTGTTCGGATCGCCGGTGTTGAAGCCCTGGGCAAGCCAGTGACGTCGCATTGCTGCCGAACCATGGGTCCAGGTTTCCGGGGAAACCTGGCCCTGCATCTTCTTCTGGATCCGGTCGTCGCCGACAGCCTGTGCCGCGTCCACTGCTCGGTCGAGATCCTCCTGGGTGACTTCGCTGATCGGACTTGCCGGATCCTCAGTCGCGTGCCGGAACCATGCGCCCGCGTAACAATCGGCCTGCAGCTCGAGCCGGACCGCTGCCGATGTGGGTCCGGTCCCCTGCCCGCTGCCCTGTACTCGCTGCATAGTCCCGACCAGGTTCTGGACGTGATGCCCGAACTCGTGAGCCAGCACGTATGCCTCGGCAGCGTCGCCGCCTTGCGCCCCGAGCTGGCCCGTCAGCTGATCGAAGAATCCAAGATCGAGGTACACCGTCGTATCGGCTGGACAGTAGAAGGGTCCAACCGCTGAGGTCGCATGGCCACAGGCCGTATTGATGCTGCCGGTAAAGGTCTGCACCTTGATCGTCTGATAGTCCTGGAGATTGTCGTTCCAGTAGTCCTGGATCGAATTCGTGTACGCGACGAACCGGCAGTCGCGGTCGGCATTGATATCTGAGCCTCGGGTGCACTGGGCGAACGGACTGGGGTTAGTGGACTGCTCCGGCCCAGCCTGCTGTGCACCGCCGAGGATGTCGCCTGGGTTCAGGCCGAACAGCAGGGCGAGCAACAAGACGATCAGGCCGGCGCCGCCGCCGATTGCGATCTTCCCGCCACTTCCCCTACCGCCGCCCATCTGCGACGGATCGAGCTGGGCACCCTCGTTGTACTTCACGTCACTCCGACCGCGAGCAGCTCGAATGCCCGCCCTGATCAGCAGCATAGTCGTGTGCCGTGGAGGCCGATCGGTTAGATGGCAGTTCTTGCTGCACTCAATTGCGGGCCTGACTGCTCAGCACGTGCCTGCATTCTGGCAGCCCGAACAGGAAACCGGAGAGGGCTGTAACAGACGCGGTTGCGCCGCGTCGAAGAGCACTATCATGTCTACCCAGCAACGGCCTCCAAGCCACCCTCGGGCGTCAGGTGAACTCACTCTCGGCGTCCTCCGGGACTTGGACAATCAGCACGTCGCACTGGGCCCGGTGCACGACCTCAGATGGGACGGAGCCGAGCTCGTGACCCTCTGCGGCTCCTAGTCCGCGGTTGCCGACAACGATAAGACTCCTGGGGTCTGAGCCGGCGGCCTCGAGCAGCGCTTCGGCCGGATCCCCGGCGACCATTCGCGTATCAACGCTACGCACTCGATCAGACGTCAGATACATGATGGCCACCTGCAGGGCGTGCAGCGCCGCCTCCCTGCCATAAAGCTCTCGTCGAGCGCCGACTGGAACCGGATCTGTCGGTGCTGGGCCCGGATTGTAGGCGGATACGACCAAGACGTGAGCATCGGCTTCTGCCGCCACCGCATGGGCCCGGTTGACCGCGTACAGCGAAGCGTCAGTCCCGTCAGACCCAACGACAAGGCGCTCATAAATGCTGATGTGGTGCCGCCCGAGA